>JAKFCH010000307.1:0-5490 GCA_036676765.1 Deltaproteobacteria bacterium | reverse complement strand
CGCGCGCTCCGCGCTTGGTCGGCCGGGCGCGGACGCCCGGCCGGACCGGCCGGCGGGGCCGGCCGCCCTCCGGAGCCCTGGCGCGGCGTGGGTGTCCACCCCGACGGGGTCGTCCCGGCGGGGGCAGCCCCGCGGCCAGGAAGGCTGTGTCATCCCGGATGACTGGCCGTTCCTGGCCGCCACGCGGCCGGGAAGGCTGTGTCATCCCGGATGACTGGCCCTTCCTGGCCGCCACGCGGCCCTCCCAAACGCCCGCCCCCACTTGGGAGTTGGCGCGACAAACCAACCCGGGCAGGGCGGCCGGAGCGCGCCCGGCTCGGCGGGCGGTCCACGCCCGTCCGCGGGCGTGACCGAGGGCGGAGCCCGAGCGCGCAGGACACCCGGCGCCGCGCTCGGGCGGCGGCCCGCCAATCCCCCGCCGCCACGAACAAGTGCCCCGAACCCTACCCCAACATCCGCTCCGCGTTCCGACGCGCGATCGCCAGGATGGTCCCCTGCGGGTTGATGCCCGGCGTGTCGGGGAGCAGGCTCGCGTCGTTCACCCACACGTTCTCGAACGCGCGGAGCTTGCCGTATTCGTCGGCGGGGCAACCCTTCTGCTCGGCGCCCATCGGCACGGTGCTGTGCAGGTGGATGGCGGTCACCTGCGCCTTGCCGGCCTCGACGCCGGCCCGGAGCGCGGGGATGTCACCCAACGAGCGGATCGCGGGCTGGCCCGGCACCGGGCTCACGACGGAGCGCGCGCCGGACGCGAGGAGCACGGTGGCGAGCCGCTCGGCGGCGAGGCCGAGGAGGGCGAGATCGTCGCGACCGAGGCGGAAGGAGACGAAGGCCTCGTCGACGAGCGGCACGTTGCGGACGAACCCCCGGGTCTTGGCCATGACCTTGGCGTAGAAGACACCGAGGCGCCACCACTCGGCGAGCATCTTTTCCCTGTCACCCGGCGCGCCGACGAGCCAGAGGGCGAGATGTGCCATCGAGCCGTTGGAGCACCCGAGCGTCATCGAGGGCTTGAAGGCCTCGATCTGCTGCACCGGCACGCCGATGGCGGGCTCGTTGATGCGGTCGTCGAACTCGGCGGCGACGCGGATCATCGGGTTCATCGAGAGGGTGTTGCCGACGCCGCGGGTGAGGCCGCTGCGCCGCAGGATGAGCGCGGTCTGGATGGCGCCGCCGCACACGATCACGCGCTCGGCGCGCAGCTCGACGGGGCGGCCCTGCCGATCGATCGCGATGGCGCCGACCGCGCGGCGCCCCTCGAGGAGGAGCCGCTTCACCTTGAGGCCGGCCTCGATGCGGGCCCCGGCGGCGCGGGCGCGCGGCAGGTAGGTCTCCGTCATGGATTGGCGCCGGCCGCCGGGCGTGACGCCGTCGTACTTCCAGAAGCGCTGGACCGGGACGCTCTTCCACCCGAGCGACGCCGCGCCCGCCGCGAGCCGCTCGGACGCGATGCCCGGGCTCCCCGGGAACGGCGACACCGACGCCTCCCGCTCCACGGCCTCGATGTGGCGGGCCAGGGACGCGCCGCCGAAGTCGGCGATGCCGTAGTCGCGCGCCCACTGGTCGAGCACCGACGGGACGGGCGGGTGGTAGAGCGCCGCGTTGATCTCGCTCGCGCCCCCGACGCACCGGCCCTCGACGTAGGTGACCTTGACCGGGCCGAACGACGGGGTGAGCCCGCCGTTGCGCCACTTGCGGTCCATCTCGTCGAGCGAGTAGGGCTCGGTGGCGCCGACCGGCAGGTTGTCGCCCTCCTCGACGAGGAGCACCTCGTGCCCGCCCTCCGCGAGCGTGCACGCGGTCATCGCGCCGCCGGGGCCGGAGCCGATGACGAGCACCTTGGCGTCGAGGCGGGGTCCGGGGCTGTTCCGGGTGGCGCGGGCGCGGCTCAATGGCCCGCCTTCTCGACGCGGGACCAGTAGGTGAAGGTGCCCATCTTCTCCCAGAACTCCACGAAGTCGCGCTGCAGGGACACGGGCGAGCGGCGCCACCGCTCGATGCGCGCGACCCGCCGCGCCTTCGACAAACGCGTGTACCCGCTGCCGACGAAGACCACGG
Source organism: Deltaproteobacteria bacterium (assembly GCA_036676765.1). Taxonomy (GTDB): domain Bacteria; phylum Myxococcota_A; class UBA796; order UBA796; family SXON01; genus CAJBVW01. Next base: position 3,432 of record JAKFCH010000307.1, on the reverse strand, counting down.
TGAGCGCCGTCATCCCCGCGCCCATGTACCGGGGCATGCTCCGCACCCGGCCCTTCATGTCCTGCGCCGCGCCCGCGAGGAACACAGGATCGAGGCCCCGCTCCTCGGGGTCGAGCAGGTCGCTGAGGAGGGTGGAGACGGCGGCGTCGACGGTCACCGGGGCCACGTATCCCAAAGCCGACGCGCGCCAACGGCCGCGGTCGTTTCGGCGCGCCCGCGGTCGCGTCGGCGTGACGCCGCTCACCGACGCACGCGCCGTCGTGCTCGGGCTCAGCGCCCGATCGGCGCGAGGCGCGCGGGTCCCCCCCTCGGCGCGAGGCGCGCGGGTCCCCACGGCGCGAGGCGCTCGGGCCCCCTCGGCGCGAGGCGCTCGGGAACGCCGCTACCGCGGCCCCCTCCGGACACCTCGCGCACCTTGCGGGCTACTGCCAGTCGTCGCAGTCGCAGTCCTCACACCAGCATTCCTCGTCCCCGCCCTGGCCCCAACAGTCGCAGTTGTTGCATTGGCAGTCGCTGACGTCGATGTCGTCGTCGTCATCGTCCCAATGACGGTCGACCCGGCGCCGCCAATCGTCGTCGTCCCAATCGTCGTCGTCCCAGTCGCGGTCGTCCCACCAATCGTCGTCGTCGTCCCAATCATCGTCGTCCCAATCCCGCTCGCCCGCCTGCGCCACCGGTGGCCCGAACAGCGAGGCGGCCAGCTCCATGCCCTGGTCGGTGCCGGCCACGGCCACGCCGAGGCCCAGCGCCGCGAGGATGGTCAAGCCAATGGTACGCATCCTGGTCATCGTGTCTCCCGAGTCGGCGCCCACACCCGCGTGGAACGAACGACACCCGCAAGCTGTGTACCCACGAGTCGGGGCGGGTCAGGAAGCGTCACGCCGCCACGGTCCTGACGAAAAAACAACACCTGCATGGCCCCGAACTTCGGGTCTGCGCCTCACCGGTCCCCCGTGATCTCCCATACTTCCGCGTCGAACGCCTGGAGATCGAGCGCGTCGTGGGTCACGAGCAGGATCGGCACGCTCCGCGCCCGCGCCCAAGCCGCCACGTCGGCCGCGAGGCGCGCGCGCAAGGGGCGGTCGAGCGCCGAGAAGGGCTCGTCGAGCAGCAGGAGCCGCGGCGCCGCGCACAACGCCCGCCCGAGCGCCACGCGCTGACGCTCGCCACCCGAGAGGTGGCGCGGGCGGCGGTCGAGCAGCGGGGCCACGCCGAGCAGCTCCGCGACGGGCTCCACGGGGAGGCGCGCGGCGTAGGCGAGGTTCTCGCGCACCGAGAGGTGGGGGAACAACACGCCGTCCTGTGGCACCCAACCGGCGCCCCGACGCTCCGGTGGCACGAAGGGGGCGCGGGGGCTTCCCTCGTGGGTGTCACCCAACGAGCCGCCCGGAGCGCCGACCGCCATACTGCCCGTGTCCTGCCACACCTCCCCCGCGAACGCCACGTGCCCGACCGCGCGGCGCTCGAGCCCCGCGACCACGCGCAGGAGCGTGCTCTTGCCGATGCCCGACGGCCCCACGAGGCCGATGGCGGCGGCGTTGCTCGCCTTGTCGACCACGAGGGTCTCCGCGCCGATGCGGAGGGTCACCGCGAGCCGGAGCATGGGGTCAGCGCCCATCGAGCTCCAGGCGGCGCCGTTGCCAGCGGTTGAGGGCCTCGAAGCCGACGAGCGCGGCGAACGCGAGGGCCACGCTCGCCCCGACGAGCTGGGCGGTGCGCGGATCGTCGCCGGGGGCGTCGAGCAGCGCGTACACCGCGAGCGCGATGGTGCGCGTGCGCCCCTCCATGTTGCCCGCGATGATCGCGGTGGCGCCGAACTCGCCGAGCCCGCGCGCGAACGCGAGCACGAGTCCGGCGGCGATGCCAGGAAATGCCAGGGGGAGTGTCACGCGCCACGCCGTGCGCGCGGGTGACACGCCGAGGGAGAGCGACACCTCCTCGTAGCGGCGGTCGACCGCCTCGATGGCGCCGCGGATGGTCATCACGTAGACCGGAAAACCCACGACGAGCGCCGCGATCACCGCGCCGAGGAGCGTGAACGGCACGGGGAGGCCCAGGGCGTCGAGCGCGCCGCCGATCGGCGAGGCCCGCCCGAACACACGGAGGAGCAGGAGCCCGGTCACGACGGGCGGGAGCACCAGCGGCGCGAGCACGAGCGCGCTCAGGATGGACTTGCCACGGAAACTGCCACGGGCGAGCAGCCAGGCCACGAGCGTGGCGGGCACGAGCCCGATCGCCGCGGCGGCGAGCCCCACGACGAGGGAGAGGCGGATGGCGGTCGCGACGTCGAGGTTCATCGTGCGGGGGCGGCGGTGGGGTGTGTCATTGCGGCGAGCGGCGTGAACCCCGCGGTCGTGAATATCGCCTGGGCCTCGGGCGAGGCGCAGAATGCCAGGAACGCCGCCGCGTCGGCCGTGGCCGCGCGCCCCGCGAGGACCGCGCCCCGGTACACGATGGGCGGGTGGGTGCCGGGGGCGAACGCGAACGCCTCGCGCACCGCGGGCTCGACCCGCACGTCCGTGCGGTAGACGATGCCGACGTCGGCTTCTCCGCTCGCGACCCACCCGAGCGCGGTTCGAACGGAGTCGCCGCTCACGACACGGCCGCCCACGGCCGCCCACGCCCCGGTGGACCGCAGGGCGGCGCGTGCGTAGGCGCCGGCGGGGACGTTCTCGCCGGCGAGCGCGAGGCGCTTCAGGGCCGGGTCGACGAGGTCGGCGGGGCCGCCGGGGACGACCGGCGCGTCGGCGCGCACCACCGCCACGAGCGTGTTCCCGAGCAGATCCGCTCGCGACGCCACCGCCACGCGGCCGTCCAACCAATCGACCCAGGCCGTGTCCGCCGAGACGAACACATCGGCCGGCGCGCCCGCCTCGATCTGCCTGGCGAGGCGCGACGACGCGTCGAAGCTGAAGGTGACCGTGCCGCCGCCGTGCGCCGTCCACGCCACCGCGACCCGCTGGAGCGACTCGGTGAGGCTCGACGCCGCGAACACCGTGATCGGCGCGCCGCTCCCGTACGGTCCGGCGCTTGCATTGGCCGCGCGCGTGCCCGGCCGGAGGAGCAGCGCCGCGCACACCATCGCGATGCCGACGACGAGCGCCGTGGCGGCCCGGTTCCTCACGCCCTTCCGCTCGAACAACGCGTCACCTTCGGGCTCATCCTTCCGGGGGCCCTCTACCCCGGTGTCGGGACATGCGCCGTCACACGGGCGCGCCCCGCCGAGCCGGGGCCGGCGCCGTCCGGGGTCGCCCTTCGGGCTCCGTCGGCGCCGAGGCGGCGCCGGACCGGCCGCCGAGCCGGCCGCCCTCCCGTCGCCTCGCGCGGGGAGGATGGTGGCTCACCCCTTGGCGAATGGCCGGACATCGCCGCGCGCCAGGGGCGCCGGAAGGCGCGGCGGGCCAACCAGTGCTCGGGCCGGGAGGCCGCCCC
>JAKFCH010000306.1:0-3501 GCA_036676765.1 Deltaproteobacteria bacterium | reverse complement strand
GTGCCGTAGGCCGCGGTCACCTCGGCCTCGTAGCGGGGGCCGGTGACGTGGAGGATCTGGTAGTCCCGCCCCGGATCCCGGGCGAGCGCGATCGTGACCTCGTTGAGCTTCGCCGCGCCGAGCGAGCCGCCCACCGCGACGAGCACCGGCCGCGTGGGGTCGAGCCCGTACCGGGCGGCGGCGGCGGCGCGATCGCCGGTGAGCACGGTCGGGTTCACCGGGCAGCCCACGACGTGCTTCTCGGTGCCGGAGAGCCGCCCCGCCGTCTCCGGGTAGGTGAGGAGCACGAGCTTCGCCACCCGCGCGCAAAGGCGGTTGGCTAGCCCCGGGGCCACGTTCGCCTCGTGGATGGCGGCGGGGATGCCGAGCGTCCACGCCGCGAGCACGGTGGGGGCCATCACGTAGCCGCCGACCCCGAGGACGAGCGTGGCGCCATCCCGCTTCAGGAAGCCCCGCGCCTGGCCGATCGAGCGGAGCAGCGACAGGGCGAACCGTAGCTTCGCGAGCGCGCCCGAGCGGGGGAACTGCGCGGCGTCGACGCCCCGGAACAGGTAGCCGCGGGCGGGGGCGACGCGCCCTTCGAGCCGCGCGGCGTCGCCGTAGTAGTGCACGGTGTGGCCGCGATCGCGCAGGGCGTCTCCCATCGCGATCGCGGGGTAGACGTGGCCGCCGGTGCCGCCGCCGGCGAGGATGACGGTGTGTGCCATGGGGTCGCGATCTAACCGCGTCCGCGCACGGGCGCGGGAGGCGCGCGACGCTCCGCGTTAGACCGTCCCGTGTCCGCCCTCCGCTTCACCCCTCCGGCCGCGGCCGCCCTCCGCGCCGAGATCGCCGAGGCCGGCGGAATGGAGGTGTTCGCCGTCGGCGATGTCGACGCCAAGGGCGCCGTCGAGCGCATCGAGATCCACGCGCGCGGCACGGAGGGCGCGGTGCTGGCGCTCAAATCGCGCGCGCGCGCCGGCCAGGTGGTGATCCACAACCACCCGAGCGGCGATCTCCGCCCCTCCGAGCCCGACATGCACCTCGCCGGGAACTTCGGCGAGGACGGCGTCGGCTTCATCATCGTCGACAACGGCGTGGAGCGGTCCAACTGGATCGTCGAGCCCTTGCGCAAGCGCGAGGTCGCCGTCGACTTCGACGCGCTCGCCCGCTTCTTCCATGAGGGGCTGCCCGCCATCCTCCCCGGGTGGGAGCCGCGTCCCGGCCAGCTCGCGATGGCCGAGCGCGTCGCCGTCGCGCTCATGGAGGGCGGCCCCGTCGTGATCGAGGCCGGCACCGGCACCGGCAAGTCCCTCGGCTACCTCGCCCCCGCCGCGCTCTGGGCGCTCGCCAACGACAAGAAGGTGATCGTCAGCACCTACACGCGCACGCTCCAGGCGCAGCTCGTGGCGGACGATCTGCCGATGTTGACCCGGGGGCTCGCCGCCCTGTTCGCCGGGGACAAGGACAAGCCCGCGCTCCGCACCGCGGTGCTCAAGGGGCGGACCAACTACCTCTGCCGCCGCAAGCTCCAGGCCGCGGAGGCCGACGAGGCCGTGATGCCCATCGCCGCGTGGGCGAAGACGAGCGCCACCGGCGACATCGCCGATCTCGGCTTCGACGTGCCCGAGGACGTGTGGGAGCGCGTCGAGAGCGACACCGACCAGACGCTCCGCGCCCGGTGCCCGTTCTTCAACACCTGCTTCTACTACCAGGCCCGCCGCACCGCCGCGGCCGCGCACGTGGTCGTCGTCAACCACGCGCTCCTCCTCTCCGACCTCTCCGTGAAGCGCCAGACCGAGGGCGTCGGCATCCTCCCCGCGTTCGACCGTGTCGTGCTCGACGAGGCCCACCACCTCGAGCAGGCCGCCACCAGCGTGTCCGCCGCGCGCGTCTCCGCGGTCGGCATCTCCCGCGCGCTCATGCCGGTCCTCGGCCGCTCGCGTCGGCCCGGCGCGCTCGAGAAGCTCGGCAGCCGCTGGCCCAAGGTCTACGCCGCGTCGAGCGAGGCCCATCAGGCGGGCTCCGCCGCGCGCGACCTCGCCAAGATCGGCTTCGAGACCCTCGGTGACGAGATCGCTCACCCCCTCCGCGTCCGCGGCGATCCGCCCCACGCCGCCTTCTTCGCCGACCTCGGGGACACCCTGGAGCGCGTCGCCGCGCGGCTCGGCGCGGTGCAGGCCGGCCTGCAGGGCGAGGACGTGAAGGTCGAGGACGCCCAGCCCCTCCTCGACCTCGGCCGCGCCCGCCGTCGGCTCGAAGAGGCCGCGATGAACGCCCGCGCCTTCCTCAACGAGGAGGCCGAGCAGGTCCGCTACCTCGACCCCGGAAAGGCCTCGCTCGCGGCGGCGCGCGCCCCCGTCGACGTGGCGCCGTTGTTGCGCGATCTGCTCGTCGATCGCCAGTTCGCCACCGTCCTCACCAGCGCCACCCTCGCCGTGAACGGCCGCATCGACCACTTCCTCGGGCGCACGGGGCTCGAGGGCGCCGCGTTCGAGACCTTCCCGAGCCCCTTCTCCTACGAGGAGCAGGCGATCCTCGCGCTCCCGAAGGATCTCCCCACGCCCGACTCGCCGGACTGGCTGGACGCCGTCGCCGACGTGCTCGTCCAGTCCATCGAGGCGAGCCGCGGCGGCGCCTTCGTGTTGTGCACGAGCCACGACGCCGTGCGCACCCTCGGCGATCGGGTCGAGTCCGCGCTCGGCCGCCGCCACGCCGTGCTCCGCCAGGGCAAGGGCGCGAAGGGCCGCCTCCTCGAGCACTTCCGCAAGGACAAGGGGGCGGTGCTCTTCGGGACCGACTCGTTCTGGGAGGGCGTGAGCGTGCGGGGGGATGGGCTGCGGCTCGTCGCCATCCCGCGCCTCCCGTTCCGCGTCCCGACCGAGCCCATCGCGGAGGCCCGCTACGAGCGCATCCGCGCGCGGGGCGAGGATCCCTTCCGCGTGTTCTCGCTGCCCGAGGCGGTCCTCAAGCTCCGGCAGGGCTTCGGCCGCCTCATCCGGTCCGGCACCGACCGCGGCGCCGTGCTCCTCCTCGACCGCCGCCTCCACGAGATGTGGTACGGCCGGGTGTTCCTCGCCTCGTTGCCGAACGCGCGGCGGGTGATCGGGCCCTCGCGGCTCGTGCTCGCGCAGCTCCGCAACTTCTACGAGGGGATGCGCGCCGACGGGCCTCCCCGCTGACGACGCGGCGAGCGGGGCGGCGCCGCCGCTCACCGGCCGCCGTTCCCGCCCGCGCGCACACCCGATCGGGTCCGACGTGATAGCGCGCGCCCCATGCGACGACCGCCCCCCAAGAAAGGCCCCACGACCGACCGCCCGAGCCGCGACGCGCGCCCGGACACCCGCCCGAGCCGCGACGCGCGCCCGAGCGGGGATGCCCGCCCCGAGCGCGACGCTCGCCCGTCCCGCGACGCGCGCAAGAGCCACGACTCCCGTCCCGACCGCGAGGAGCGCAAGAACCGCGACACGCGCCCCGCCCGCGGGGCCGCCCCGCCCCGTGACGCGATCCCCGAGCGCGACG
>JAKFCH010000305.1:0-1667 GCA_036676765.1 Deltaproteobacteria bacterium | reverse complement strand
GCCGCCCACGCGGGGCGCGCAGCCGGGCGCGGGTGCGCGTCCCGTGGGGTATAGGTGGACCCGCTTGTCGAGGATCCCATGCTCTTCGCCGTCCTGACCGCTGCCCTCGCCCAGGAGGCCCCTCCCATCGTCAACGGCTCGACCACGCGCGACTACGCGCAGGTGGTCACCCTCTACGCCGCGGATGACGACGGGCGCGGCTACAACTTCTGCTCGGGCACGCTCATCGCGCCGGGCTGGGTCCTCACCGCCGCCCACTGCGTCGTCGCGATGGACGACATGGAGCGCAAGGGCTTGCCGAACCTGCTGGTGGTCGTCGGCTACGACCTCAACAGCGACGCCGGGATCAGTGACTATGCCTGGGCCACCCAGTGGATCCCGCACCCGAGCTACGACGACAACACGCTCCAGAACGACATCGGCATCATCGAGCTCGCGTCGAACATCACGAGCATCGACATCATGCCGGTCAACAAGGACTCCATCCGCAGCGCCGACGTGGGCGATGACTTCCGGTACGTCGGCTGGGGCATCACCAGCGACAGCGGAACCGACTCCAGCAAGAAGCGCACGGCCGACATCCCGCTGAACGACTACGACAGCATGTTCCTCTACGGCTACGACCCGGGCGACAACCAGAACGTCTGCTCGGGTGACTCCGGCGGCGCCGTCCTGCAGATCCTCGGCACGAGCGCGTTCGAGCTGGCGGGCGTGAACTCCTTCGTCGCCGACGACGACAGCACGCCTTGCGAGGGCGGCTACACCGGCGGCACGCGCGTGGACTCGTTCCTCTCGTGGATCGAGCGCTACACGCCGGTCTACAGCTACGCCGAGCTCGAGGCCGACGCGGACACCGACACCGATACGGACACCGACACCGACTCGGACACCGACGCGGACACGGACGCCGACACCGACGCGGACGCCGACGCCGACGCCGACACGGACGCCGACTCCGACGCGGACGCCGACGCGGACGCCGAGCCCACCACCGACCTCGGCGAGGATCCCGTGCGGCCCGAGGCCGTCGGCGAGGACTACTCCTCCGAGGGCATGTTCTGCGCGACGGTCTCGCCCGCGAGCGGCGCCTGGCTCCTCGCGCTGGCGGGCGCGGCGGCGGTTCGGCGGCGCCGGAGCTGATTCTTCGGGCGGGCGCTCGCGGGGGCCGGTCGTCGTGGGCGCCCTGGCGCGTCGGTGGCAACCCGGCGGCCGCGCCGGGGCGCGCCCGGTCGTCGTAGCCGCGCCCCGTCGTCGTAGGCGCCCGGCGCTCCTCGCGCTCTTGCGGCCCACGGGCACCCGAGCCAGCGTCGCCTCGGCGTAGTCGGGTCGGATGGGACTTCCACCGCGCGTAGTCCCCACGACTGGGACAAATGGACGCTGCGGCGGGCGTCCCCCGAAGGGCGCTCCAGGATTACGTAGGTTGGTTCGTGGCGCCAACCTTCACTCCGCTGGCAAAATCCTATCCGTGATGGCTTCGCTGGAGAATTGTCCCAAACGAGGCGGCTTCGCTTCGTCGGCGTAGCGTGCGCGCCACGAGAGCCGCGCCGCCAGAGCCCGCCGCGCCCCGCGAGCCGCGCGTGCCGCGGCGAGCACGCCACCGCGCCGCGCCGCGTCGCGCAACGAGAGCGGCGCCGCCAGAGCCGCGCCTCGTCGGCGAGAGCGTGGCG
>JAKFCH010000304.1:0-76410 GCA_036676765.1 Deltaproteobacteria bacterium | reverse complement strand
CGGCCGCCCGGAGGACGTCGAGCGGGGACCTGTCCGTCAGGGGTGCCCTCGGCGGCCGCCCGGAGGACGTCGAGCGGGGACCTGTCCGTCAGGGGTGCCCTCGGCGGCCGCCGCCTTCAGCAGTCCCTCGCAGGCGGCAGGTCGCAACGAGGCCCATCAGGATCGCGAGGTTGTGGGCCGACTCGGCACTCCCGGCAAAGAGCCAGTTCAGGCGGCCAGAGTCCAGGGCCCGGAAGAGCCGCTCCGACGCGTTGTTGTGCATCGGGATGTCGGCGTTCCCGAGGAGGCGCATGAGCGCCGGCGACCTCGGTGGACGTGAGGGCTGGGCGGGCGTGGCGTCCGGGGTGCAGGCGAGGGTGAGGAGGAGGATTACGGAGGCCATTCCACCCGGTAGTGCTCCCCCCCGGGGGGGATTCCATCCAGCGCCCACGTGCCCCGACCGTTCCCGCCGGCGTGTTCCCTTGAACGATTCCGATGTCGTCGGTCCCGTCGCCGTCGGCATCGGCCAATCCGGTGACGCTCAACCAGCGACCTGGCTCTGTCACCCAAGAGACGTCCGCGTCCGCCAAACCGGACTCACCCGGGCCCGGCAAGGAGAACAGCGCCACCTTCCTGCTGCCCGAGGCCTCGACGAGGAGATCGTCCACGCCGTCACCGTCGAAGTCGCGGTCGGAGACGATCCTGGTTCCCAGGTAGTCCCCTGCCGATCCGGTGATGAACATGTGCGAGATCGTGGATGGGTGCGATCCCGTGGCATCGTCCAGATCCTCGGGGAGCACGGCGTACACGGCCCCCGCGTTTCCGTTTCGTCCAATCGCCGAGACATAGAACTCCGAGATGCCGTCGCCGTCGACGTCACCGACGGTGGCCGACGTTCCGAGAAGCTCGTCCTCTTCCGTCCCGAGGAGCGCGGCCTCCGAGAGGTGGATGTCCGTCCCGATGGTGACATTCGCGCCCCGGAGCAGATAGACGGCGCCGAGGTAAGGGAATTCTCCTCCCTCGTAGGGAGCCGTAATCCACATCTCATCCAAGCCATCACCGTCCAGGTCGATAATTGGCCCGAGGCCATTGCCAAAGCGTTCCGCAGCGTCCGAGGGGATGATTCGGGTGCCTACCTCCGAAACAGGCGATGCCACCTGATCGGAGAGTGCGTCATCGCAGTTGTTGTCCGCGTCCAGGTTCTCCCACGACTCCGTTCCGCCAGGAAAGATCTGGGGATCGGCGTCGTCACAGTCGGCGTCTCGCGGATAGCCATCGCCGTCACAATCGTCATCGTCGTTATTCGCACAGTCGGCGTCGATGCCATCGTAGCAGGCGTCCTCGGCGCCGGGAAACACCGAGCCATCCCCGTCGTCGCAGTCCTCACCATCACCTCCGGATGCACCGGGCGAGCCGTCCCCATCCACGTCGACGAGGTCGATGCCGTCGCAATCCTGGTCAACCCCGTCGTACGGGGTCTCCGACGCGCCGGGGGAGACATCGACGTTCGTGTCGTCGCCGTCGTCTCCCCCTTCCAACGCGCTCCGGTAGCCGTCACGATCGGCGTCCAGCAGCTCGTCCATGCGCCTCTCGTAGAGCTCCTTGTTCACCAGGCAGCCAAGAAACATCGGAAACAGCACTGGAAACGTCGCGAGTCTACCATGACCACGACGGCTGCTCTCCGAGTAGGACGACGGGCGGGCGCCAAAGATGCCGACCCCAATCCCCCCCGCTACAACTCGTAGATTCCGCTCCCGCCCCCACCACTCCCCCATCCGGCACGCGCCTTGCTACCCTCCCGCCGCAGGAGGCCCGATGCCTGGTCCGAGCACCCCCCGTACGTGGCTGGTCGCCGCGACGCTGCTCGTCGTCACGACGGCGTCCCTCGGAGCGCCGGGCCCCACCATCTCGGGCCAGGGGGGCGCCACGGGCAAGGGCGCCACCGAGCCCGCCCCCATCACCCTCTCCGCGCCGACCGTCCCCGCGACCGGCGCCCACCACGTGCACATCGAGGTCGACCGCTTCGGCCGCTACGCGCTCTCCGCGACGAGCGCCCAGGGCACGGCCGTGCAGCTCGTCGATCGGATGGCGGGGCCCGGGGAGGTCGCCGGGGTGGCCGGGTCGGCGAACGGGCGCATCGACGCGTTCCTGGAGCGGGGTGAGTACCGGCTGCGGACGATCTCGGACCGCGCGGGCTCCGGCGAAGCGAGGGTGGAAGCGCGCCCGTTCGTCGAGGTCAACGGCGGCAAGCCGCCCCTGCTGCCCGACCTCGCGATGGTGACCACGACGCTCGCCGACCTCGAGCAGCGCTCCTGGTGGGTGCAGGTCGACGCGGACGAGGACTTCGCCGTGGAGCTCGCGGGGCGCAGCCTCGCCGACGTGCGGCTGTGGCGGGATGGGCAGTGGCTCGATCCGGCCGCGCCCGCGTGCGAGGACATCGCGCCCGATGCCGCGCGGCCGTTGCGCCGGTGCGCGCTCACGACGCGGCTCGGGGCGGGGCTCTGGCAGCTCGTCGCGTACGGCGGGGTGGCGGCGCCGTGGACCGTGCCCGACGGCGATCAGCCCCTCCACGTGCGCCGGGGCCTCGCGACGCTTCCCGTGGCGAGCCGGCTCGCCGGGACGATGGGGCCCTTCGGCGCCGAGCGGTGGCTCGTTCCCGGGAAGGCGACCAGCTACCGCCTGGAGCTCCCGAGCGGCGCCGACGCGCGCCTCGCCGTGCGTACGCTCGACGCCACGGATCCGTTCCGGCGCGACGGCACCGGCGCCGGCATCCGGAAGGAGACGATGCCGCCGCTTGCCGAGGTGGACGTCGACACGATCGCCGAGGGGCGGGTGGTCACGGTGTCGGGCGCCGCGGGCCAACCGTTCGTGCTGCAGGTCTTCCCGCGCGCGGCGAGGACCATCCCGGTGACGGGGGCCGGGACGTTCTTCCTCACGACGCTCCACGCCGGAGACCCCGGCGATCTGCCCGACGTCACCGCTGTGCTCACGGAGGTGCGGAAGGCCGACGAGCCGCCGCCGGCCCCGATCGCTACCTCGCTCCTGCCGCTCGGCCCCGACATGCCCTACCGTCGGAAGTTCAACCTGCTCGGCACCACGAGCCTGTGGTTCGACGTGGCCACGGAGGCCGAGTACCACGTGGCCGTCGCGGGCGTCGGCGCGGGCTGGCGCTGGGAGCCGCTGCTCACCTCGGTCCCGGCGGGCTACGCGCCCCCGGCGTTCCGCGAGGGGCCCGGCGCCACCAAGCTCACGCCCGGACGGTGGTCCCTCACGCTCTCGCCGAAGACCCCGGGGATCGCCGAGGTGGCCGTCCGCCGCGACCCGATGACGAAGCTCACGCCGACCCCGCCGCGGGCCAACGTGCAGCTCGCCGCGATCACCCTCGACGGCTCCAAGCGCTACACGCTCACGTTGGCGGAGGTGGCCGGCGCGCGCGCCGGGATGGTGCTCCGCGCGCTCCCGGCCGACCTGGTCGACCCGCTCCCGATCACGCTCCGGCCCGGCGAGAGCGTCACCGTGCCGACGGTCGCGAACGCGGCGGGGACCGTCGCGGCGGGCGCGGGGCTCGAGATCTCGGTCGACGGCGGCGCGTGGGCCGCGTCGGTGAACGTGCGGACGGGCGGTCACACGGTGGCCGTCCGCAACCCCGGCGCGGCCGTGCTCCAGGGGGCGGTGGCCCTGGTGCCGGACGACCGCCGCCCCGGCGCGCCGCTGCCGCCGTTGCCGGACACCGCGGTCACGACGCCGCCCGACCTCCCGCTGCTCTCCACGAAGGCCGCACGCGCGCTCGACCTCGGGGAGGAGGACACCGCCACCTACCGCTTGCAGGTCGAGCGGGCGGGCCTATACCGCGCCGAGAGCACCGGACTGCTCGCGACGGCGGGAGCCGTCCGCACGCGCACGAACCCCGTGCTGGAGGCGGCGGCGGTCAACGGGGTGGGGCGCAACTTCCTGCTCCAGCGGTACCTCCGCGAGGGGGACTACCAGCTCACGGTCGCGACGCAGGGGTCCTCCGCGGGCCACCTCGGCCTCCGGTTGGTCCCGACCGCGCTCCGCGACGGCGGCGCGCTCCGCGACGGCGTGCCCGCCCGTGCGACGGTGCCGGCGGGGGAGGGGATCGCCTACCGCTACGAGGTGGCCGAGGCCGGCGAGTACGTGCTCCGCTCGTTCGGCCAGGGCCGGCTGTTCCGCGTGCGCGTGGAGGACGACGACGGGTGGCCCCTGCTCGCGCCCGACGTGGACGGAGATCTGAGGCTCGACCTCCCCGCCGGGAGCGGCCGCATCCTCGTGCTCCCCGAGGTCATCGAGACGACCCGCATCACGACGCTCACCCACGTGCCGCCTAGGCTGGCCCGGCTCGGTCACGGCCCGCACCCGCTCCCGCTCGACGCCGCCGCGACCCACGTGTGGTGGGAGCCGCCGGCCCGCGAGGACCGCGCGCCCGACGTGTGGACGTTCGCCCTCCGCGCCCCCGCCGACGTGACGATCGCGGCCGACGCCGAGATGACCGGCGACGTGCTGCGGGGCGGCCCGTCACGTGACGGCGCGCACCAGGACGGCCCCGTCGCGCGGCTCGTGCCCGGCCGCCCGTGGACCGGCCGCCTCGACGCCGGCGACTACCGCCTGGAGCTGGTGAACGCGCGTCGCAACAGCGGCGTGACCTACACCGTGCGGGTGAGCCCCCGCGAGCTCGTCCCCGGGCTCTCCCGCGACGTGACGGCGCCCGCCTCGCTGCCCGTCTCGGTGGGCGCGGACGGCCTCGTCGAGCTCACGTCCATGGGCGTCTCCGACGTGCGCGCCCGCCTCTACGACGCCACCGGGCGGCTCGTGGTCGCCGCGGACGACCGCCCCGACGACTGGAACTTCCGCGTGGCCGAGCGCCTCGCCCCCGGCCCCTACCGCCTCCAGGTGGATCCCGTCGGCGCGAGCGCCGGCCGCACGACCGTGACGTACGCCCTCGCCCACGAGGTCGACGGGCCGCCGCTCTCCGCGGGGCAGTCGCGCACCGCGACGCTCGGCGCCAACGTGACCCGCGTGCCGCTCCAGGTGCCCGCCTCCGGGGAGGGGCTGCTCGTCGTGTCCGCGCGCTCCACCGAGAACGTCGCGCTCGCGGTCGAGAGCTACGACGGCACCACGTGGCGCACGGTCGGCCGCGCCTCGGGGCCGGAGGCCCGGGTCGTTGTGCGGCTCGGCGCGCCCGATCGCCGCTACCGCTTGCGGCTCGAGTCGCTCGACCGGCGCGGCGTCCCGACCACCGTTCGTGTCGACGTCGTGACGCCGAAGCGCGTCGGTGAGGCCGCGTTCGCGGGGGGCGCCGCGGTGCCGACCGACACGGCCACCGGGCTCGCGGCCGTGGTCGTGGCGCGCGACCGGGCCGGCCTGGTCGAGCTCGCCACGCGCGTGGGGCTCGCGTGGTGCCCCACGGCGGGGGAGGCCTGCGAGCCCGTGCCCGGCGCCGTCCTCGGGGGCGCGGAGGCCGACGTGTGGCTCGTGGCCGAGCGCGCGGGCAAGGCGCGGGGCGTGTCGATCCGCGGCGTCCGTCACGTGCTGGGTTCGGCGCCGGTCCGGGCGTCGCTGCGTGCCCGCACCTCGGCGATGGCAAAAGCTGGCGCCGGAAGCGAGAAGGCTGGAGGCCTCGGCGTTCCGCTGGACCTCCCGGCTACCGATGCGCCCGTGCTCCTGATCGCCCGCGCCGACGCGGCCCAGCCGACCCTGAGCCTGCCGATCGACGTCGCGCCCGGCGCCGCCGTCACCGTCGCGTTCGGGCCGGGCGACCTCCACGTCTACGCCGAGGCCGCCGATCCGAGCGCCCTGGTCGAGGTCGACCTCGCGCGCCGCGTGTTCCCGACGCCCACGGCGGGCGCGTTCGTCGCGGACGCCGCAAGCGCCACGCTCGACCCCGGGACCGCGTGGCGGGCGCCCCTCCCCGAGGGCACCCACGGCGCGCGGATCGTGCTCGCGGAGGGGCTCGTGGCCGTGTTCTCCGAGGCGGGGCGGCCCGTCGAGATCGTGTGGGCCTCCGACGGCCCCCGGGACCTCGCGCTCGCCTTCCAGGCCGACACGTTGACCGTGCTGAACCCCACGGCGAAGGGGGCGGCGTGGTCGGCCGTGGTCACCGACACGCCGCCCGGCCGCGCACGGACCGCCGGCCGCACCCGGGTGTCGCTCCCCGGCAACGTCGGCGCGTTCGTGCACGTCCGGGGCGCGGTGCGTGACGTGGTCGGCGTCACCGACGGAGTCGTGCGCGGGCGCGACGTGCCCCTTGGGCCCGCCCCGGGCTGGATCGAGGTGACGCACGACGGCGGGGCCTGGGCGATGTGGACCGACGCGCACGCCGCCTCCGAAGGCGAGGCCGCGGGCCTCTGGGGCGGACCCCCGCCCGCGGCGCCGAAGGCCGCGTCAAGGGCCGCGACCGCGTTGCCCGCGTCGGTTGCGTTGAACCAGGCGGTGGTGGCGGTGCGCGTCGACGCTCCCGGCGCCGGGATCCTGCGCGTGCGGGCCGGACAGCCGGTCATCGCGCTCGTGCGTCACGACGGCGGCAAGGCCCGCGCGCACCTCCTCGACGACGGCGCGCTCGACGTGCCCGTCGGGGCCGCCCACGCGGTCGAGGTGGCCCTCCGCGCGCCCCACGACAGCGTGCTCTCGGGCACGGCGCGGGTCGACTTCGTCGCCGCGGTGCCGCTCGCCGAAGGCCTCGGCCCCGAGGCGCTCCTCGGCGCCCACATGAGCCGCGCGTACACGTTCCGGGTCGACCGCAGAGGCCCCGTCGGGGTGGGTTTCCGCACCGACGCCGCCGCCCTCGACGTGGCGCTCCACGGGTCCGACGGCGCGACCATCGCCACCGGCGTCGCGATGATGCCCACGCTCGACCCCGGCGCGTACCTGCTCACCGCCACGCTCCCCGCCGACGCCGCGCCCGCGCGCCTCCGCCCCGCGCTCGTCGGCCTCACCCCGCCCGACACCGGGCCACCCGAGGAGGTCATCCGCGCGTACCTCGTGGCCGCCGGCCTGATCCCGCCCGCGCCCGCCACGCCCGCCGATGCCGAGGAGTCCCAATGAGCCGCCGAACTGACGATCACGTGCCTCCGGGCGTTGCGGGGCGGCGCCCCGCCCCACGAAACCTCGCCCTCCTCGGCCTCGCGATCTTCCTGCTCGGCGGCGTCGCCATCGCCGGGTCCCCGACACTGCGGGCGATCGCGCAGCGGCCCTTCGCCGAGCACGGCACCGTCGTGGTGCCGGACCGCTTCGTGCGCCCGTGGGATCCGGTCACCGTCTTCTTCGAGGGCGCGCGCGGCCCCGCCGCCGGCGGCCCCGAGGACGCGCCGGAGCGGATCGTCACGTTCACCCCCGACCACCCCGGCGCGTGGACGTGGCTGGACGCGAAGACCCTGCAATTCCGGCCGGCCGAGATGTGGCCGGCGCTGGAGCGCTACGCGTGGACCGTCGACGGCCGCACCACCGAGGTCGCGACGCTGATGACGCCGCCGAGCGCCACGCTCCCGGCCGACGGCGCCGAGGGCCTCGGGCCGGTCGAGACGATCACGCTCACGTTCGCCGAGCGTCTCGATGCGGCCGCGCTCGCGCGCATGGTGACCATCGAGCTGCGGCCGCTCCCCGGCGTGGACGCCGCGACGGCGCGCTGGCTCGGGAGCGCCGACTTCCGCGTGAAGGCGCTCGAGGAGACCCCGCCCGCCGGCCGGTCGTGGAGCCCGCCGGCGCCGGGGGAGGACACCGAGGAAGGCGGGGCCGACACCGGCGCCCCGAGCCCCGACGCCCCGAGCCCCGACACCGGCGGGTCCGTCGAGCCCACCGGAGACACCGGCTCCCAGGACATCGTGAACGTCCCCAGCACGGCCCACCGCTACGTGCTCACCCTCGACACCCCGATCCCCCTCGGCACGCGCGCCATCGTGCACTTCCGCCTCTCCCGCGACGACGCGGCCGCCGAGTCGGTCGCCGACGTCGCGTTCGCGACCGCCGAGCCGTTCCGCGTCGCCCGGCTCGGGTGCGGCGATCGGCAGCTCCCCGTGACCCCCGAGGGCGTCGTGTACGCCGAGGACCAGGCGGTGGCGTGCGCCGCGGGGCGCCGCACGATCGTCGTCGACTTCACCGCGCGCCCGGCCGGCATCGGCCCCGTCGAGGCCCGGAACCTGCTCCGTATCGAGCCCGACGTGGCGGACCTGGCGTTCACGCTCGCGGGCAAGCGGCTCGAAGTGAGCGGGCGGTTCGCGCAGGAGACGGCCTACCGCGTCACCGTGGTGCCGACGCCGCTCCTCGACGTCGACGGCCGCGCGCTCGAGCTCACCGGAGAGAGCGTGGTGCCGCTGTGGTTCCCGCGTCGCGACGACTACCTCCGCTTCCTCGCCGGGGAGGGGCTCGTGGAGCGTCATGGCCCGCAGCTCGTGCCGATGGAGGGGAGGGGGCAGGAACGTGTGGATCTCCGCATCTATACGATCGATCCCCTCGACCGTGACTTCTGGCCATACCCGCAAGGTGGCGTGACCGTGGACGAATCGGCTCGCCCGCCCGGCCCCGGCGAGGAGCCCGACGAGCACACCGAGCCCCTCGGCAACCCCGCCCCCGACGATCTCGCCGCCCGCATCGCGCTCCTCGGCTCGCCCGGGCTCTCGCGCATCGTGCCCTTGCCGCTCGGCGATGACCGCGACGCCGCCACCTTCGGCCTCGACCTCGCGCCGCACCTCGCCGCGCTCGCGGGCAAAGGCACGCCGGGCGCCTACCTCGTCGGCATCCGGACGCTCGACGGCGCCACCACGCGCTCGTACCTGCGCCTCCAGGTCACCGACCTGTCGCTCTCCACGATCGAGGAGACCGGTGGGGTGCGCTTCGTCGTGACGTCGCTCGCGTCGGGGAGCCCGGTCGCGGGCGCGACGGTGCGGCTCGAAGGGGCCCTGTCCACCGCCAGCCGGAGCACCACGTGGGAGACCCTCGCCACCGGCCGCACCGGCGGCGACGGCGCGTTCGCGTGGGCCGCCCCCGGAAACGTCGTGGATGTCCGCTCGCGCCTGCGACGGATCGTCGTCGAGAAGGGCCCGGACCGCCTCGTCCTCGACGCGGACCACCCGCCCGCGAGCTTCGCGGACAACCACTGGCGCGCCACCTCGGGCGACTGGCTGCAATGGGGCTTCGGGAGCCTCGAGGGGCGCGGTCCGAAGCCCGCGAAGCTCTGCACGTTGTTCTCCGAGCGGCCGATGTACCGACCGGAGGAGCCGGTGCACCTCAAGGGGTGGGTGCGGGAGCGGGACAAGGGCGTGCTCACGCCGCAAGAGGTGGGCGGACGCGTGGTCGTGGAGGGCCCGGGGGATCTGTCCTGGCGCCTCCCGGTCACGACGAGCGCCACGGGCGGCTTCTACGTGAAGTTCGCCGAGGACGACCTGCCGAGCGGCACCTACCAGGCCCACTTCGAGGCCACGCCGGAGGAGGCGCGGGGCGGCATCGACTGCGGGCGCATGAGCTTCCAGATGGAGGCCTACCGGCTCCCGACGTTCGAGGCGACGATCCACGCGCCGGACACCACGCCGCTCGATGGCCCGTTCGACGTGCGGCTCGTGGCGTCGTACTTCGCCGGCGGCCGCGTCGCGGGGCAGCCCGTCCGCTGGCGCGTCACGCAGTTCCCGGCGACGTGGACGCCCGGGGGCGCCGCCACGAAGCGCGAAGGGTTCCTCTGGTCCTCCGACGGGCGCTACTCGGGCGAGGCGCGCTTCGACGCGACCCCGCGCTTCGAGGCCGAGGGGGTGACCGACGCCGAGGGCGGCGCCGCCATCGTGCTCGACCCCTCGATCGAGCCCACCGCGCAGCCGCGCACCTACGTCGTGGAGGCGACGGTCACCGGCGAAGACGACCAGACGGTCACGACGACGAAGCGGGTGGAGGCCGTGCCGGCCTTCGTGCTCGGGCTCAAGGTGGCGCGCTACCTCGAACGGTCGCCCACGATCCCGGCCGAGATCCTCGTGGCCGGCCCCGACGGCAAGGCCCGCGCCGGACAGGCCGTGACCGTGCGGCTGTTCGCACGCCGCTGGGACAGCCACCTGCAGGCGAGCGACTTCTCCGACGGCAAGGCCCGCTACGTGACCGACGTCGTCGACGAGAAGGTGTCCGAGACCGTCGTGACCAGCGCGCTGGAGCCGACGAAGCTCGCGCTCCCCGCGGCGCGCGCGGGCGTCTACGTCGTCGAGATCGAGAGCCGCGATCGGCTCGGCCGGGCGCAGGTCGTGAAGGTGGACCTCTACGTCGGCGGCGCCGAGCCCGTGGCGTGGCAGAAGCCGCAGGCGGGCGTGTTCACCGTCGCGACGGACCGCGCCACCTACGATCCGGGCGCGAACGCCGCGCTCGTCGTGCAGAGCCCGTTCCAGAAGGCCGACGCCCTCGTGATCGTGGAGGCCCCCGAGGGCAACCGCTACCAGTGGGTGTCGGTGACCGGCGGGGCCGCCACCGTGCGCGTGCCCATCGAGCGGACGTGGGTGCCGCGCGTGCCGGTCCACGTCGTCCTGATGCGCGGGCGCGTGCCCGGCACCGAGCCCCTCGGCACGAGCACCACCGACCTCGGCAAGCCGGCGACGCTCGCGAGCACCACCTGGCTCACCGTGAACCCGGTCGAGAACCAGGTCGTCGTGAAGGTGGAGAACCCGACGCGGGCGACGCCGGGGCAGACCGTGCCGATCACGGTGAAGCTCACGACGCCCCAGGGCAAGCCCGTGGCGGGCGAGGTGACCTTGTGGCTCGTCGACCAGGCGGTCCTCACGCTCGCGAAGGAGCAGCGCCTCGATCCGCTCCCGGACTTCATCACCGCGGTGCGGTCGTTCCTCACCCTGCGCGACACGCGCAACCTCGCGTTCGGACGCATCCCCTTCGCGGAGATGCCCGGCGGCGACGGCGGCGCCGAGGAGGAGAGCCCGCTCGAGCGCGCGGCCGTGCGGCGCAACTTCGAGACGGTGCCGTACTACGAGGCGGCCCTGGAGGTCGGCCCCGACGGGGTGCGGACGGTGAAGGTGAAGCTGCCCGACGACCTGACCGTGTTCAAGATCCGCGCGAAGGCGGCGGCGGGGCCCGACCGCTTCGGCGTCGGCACCTCCGAGATCGCCGTGCGCCTGCCGGTGCTCGTCCAACCGGCGCTCCCGCGGTTCGTGCGACCGGGGGACCGCTTCGACGCGGCGGGCGTGGCGCGCGTCGTCGAGGGCGCGGGTGGGGCCGGCACGGCCGGCCTGAAGGTGGAGGGCCTGGTGGTCACCGGCTCGGCGACGAGCAAGATCACCCTCGATCCGAACGCGGCGGCGATCGTCTCGTTCCCCGTCACCGTCGCGACGCCCGGGTGGACGGCCGAGGGCGAGCCCACCCGGTCGTCGGTGATGGTGCGGATGGGCGTGGGGCGCACCGCCGACGGCGCGAGCGACGCCTTCGAGGTGTCGCTCCCGATCCGCGCGGACCGCGACCTCGTGGTGCAGCGCGAGCTCTACGACCTCGGCGCGGGCGGCCTCGTGTCGGTGCCCGGCATCTCGGAGCCCGCGCGGCCGGGCACGTTGGTGCGCTCGTACCTGGCGAGCGACGACGGCGCGGTCGTCCGGATGGCGGGCGCGCTCGACTTCTTCGAGGCCTACCCGTACGGCACGACCGAGGCGCGGGTGAGCCGCGCGCGGGCGTACCTCGCGCTCGGGGCGCTCCGGAGCGCCATCGGCATGCGCGACGCAGACGCGCGGCTCGATCGTGCGGTCGCGGAGACGCTGGCGTGGCTCCCCGGGGTGGTCGACGGGCGCGGACGCGTCGCGCAGTGGCCCGGTGCGAGGGGGACCGTGTCGCTGACCGCGTGGGCCGTGCACTTCCTCGTCGAGGCGAAGGCGGACGGGCGCGCGATCGACGACGCGCTGTTGCGCACCCTCGGGGATGCGCTCGTCCAGGCGCTCCGCTCCGACTACGGCGACTTCGTGGACGGCGAGGCCTACATTGAGCGGGCCTCGGCGCTCGACGCGCTCGCGGCCACCGGGCGCTTCGACGCCGCCTACTTCGCCGAGCTGGCGCGGGCCGCGACGTTCCTCGAGGCCGAGGGCGTGGCGGGGGTGGTCATCGCGGGGGCGCAGGGCGGCCAGGGAGCGTCCCCGGTCACCAAGGGGCTAGCGACGCTCCTCGGCGACGGCGTGCTGACGCGCCTCTGGCAGGGCCGCGAGGTGTACGCCGGGCTGCCGGGCGCGCGCAAGGCGCGGAGCGGCCTCGTGCTGCCGAGCGAGACGCGCACGGTGGCGCGGATCGCGCGGGCGCTGACCCGCGTGGCGCCGGAGCACCCGAAGCTCGACGTGCTGCGCGAGGCGCTCGTCACCCTCGGCCGCGGCGACGGGTGGGGCAGCACCAACGCGAACGCGGAGGCGATGCTCGCGCTCGTCGACGGCCTGACCACGCGGGCAGGGGAGTGGAAGGTGGAGGTGACCGAGGACGGCCGCTCCCTCACCATCGCGCCCACCCGAGGCGCAGTCGGCGTCGCGACGACCCCCACCGCGGAGGCGGCGCAAGCGCGGGCGTCCGGCGGGGCCGTGGTGCTTCGGGTGGACACGCGGTACCTGCCCGTCGCGGACGGCGGCCAGGTGGCGCCGGCGGCCAACGGCTTCGTCGTGGCGCGGACGCTGGAGCTCGTGCGCGCCGACGGCCCGAGCGACAAGATCGAGCTCACCGCGGGGGCGCGGGTGCGGGTCGCGAAGGGCGGGGTGGTCGAGGATCGCGTGCAGGTCGTCGTCCCCGAGGACCGCACCTACGTGGCCATCGAGGTGCCGCTCGCCGCCGGCCTGGAGCCGCTCAACCCGCGGCTCGCGACGGCGCCCCCCGAGGCCACGCCGCGCACCCCCACCACGCGCGCGCCGACCTACGCGGACTGGCGCGACGACGTAGTGGTCTTCTACTACGTCGTGCTGCCAAAGGGCACATACGAGCTGGCCTTCCGGGCACGCGCGACCGTGACGGGCGACTTCGTCCAGCCCCCCGCGAAGGCCACGCGGCTCTACGACGCGGCGGTCACGGGGTGGTCGGCGGGGGCGCGGGTGGTGGTGGAGTGAGAGCGCGCCACGCGGCGGCGGCCCTCGTCGCCGCCCTCCTCTCCGTCCCCGTCGTCCTCGCGGCCACGCGCGCCCACCTCCACGATCCGCCCGCCACCCTGCTCCTCCGCGACCGCCACGGCGTGTTCCTCGGCGAGGTCGGCCACCCCGACGCCGAAGGCTACGGCTACTGGCCCGCCACGGGCGCCCCCACCGCCACGGGCGCCCCCACCGCCACAAGCGCGGCCCCCGACCTGCCCCCCCGCGTCGTCGCCGCCACCCTCGCCCTCGAGGACCACCGCTTCCGCGCCCACCCCGGCGTCGACCCCCTCGCCATCGCCCGCGCCATCCACCAGAACGCCACCTCCAACACCCGGGTTTCGGGAGCGTCCACGCTCGCGATGCAGGTCGCCCGCATGCAGGACCCCGGCCCGCGCACCCTCGGGAACAAGGCCGTCGAGGCCCTCACCGCCGTGCTCCTCACCGCGCGCTACGGCCGCGACGCCATCCTCGCCCAGTACCTGCGCCTCGCGCCGTACGGCAACAACATCCACGGCATCGCCTACGCGGCCCGCCGCTACCTCGACAAGCCCGTGGCCGACCTCTCCTGGGCCGAGACCGCCTTCCTCTGCGCGCTCCCCCAGGCCCCGAGCCGCACCAACCCCTTCGACCCCGCGGGCCGCGCCCGCGCCGTCGCCCGCGCCGGCCGCATCCTCGTCCACCTCCACGCCGAGGGGCTCCTCACCGACGACGAGCTCGCCCTCGCGAACGACGAGCTCGCCCACCTCCGCGTCCCCGACAAGGGCCGCCGCCCCGCCGAGGCCCTCCACGTCGTGCTCCGGCTCGCCGACACCCTCGACCGCGCCGATCCGCTCGTCGACACGACCCTCGATCTCGCGCGCCAGCGCCACGTCACCGGGCTCACCCGCGCCGCGCTCGCCGGGTGGCCCGGCGCCCCCAACGCCGCGGTGATGGTCGTCGATCGCGCCACGAACGAGGTGCACGTCGCCGTCGGGTCCGCCGACTACGACGACGCCGCCCGCGCCGGCGCCATCGACTACACCCGCGCGCCGCGCAGCCCCGGCAGCACGCTCAAGCCCTTCCTCTACGCCCTCGCGCTCGACCGCGGTCTCGTCACCCCCGCCACCGTCCTCGACGACATCGGCCGCGGCCCCGACGCCATCGAGAACGCCGACGCCGCCTCGCTCGGCCCGCTCCTGCCGCGCCAGGCGCTCGCGAACTCCCGCAACGTGCCCGCCGTCGAATTGCTCGCCACGATCGGCCTCGCCGAGGGCTACGCCTTCTTCGGCGAGCTCGGCCTCCATGCCGACGCGCTCCCCGCGTCACACTACGGCCTCGGCCTCGCGATCGGCGGCCTCCCGGTGTCGCTCGACGCGCTCGTCACCGCCTACACGACCCTCGCCGGCGACGGGCACCTCCGCCCCCTGGCGTGGCGCCGCCCTCCGGCCGCGGTCGGGCTCCCGTCGGTAGCCCCGCCGCGCACGATCACCCCCACGGCCCCCAGATCTCCCGCCCCCCGCGTCCTCTCCGAGGCGACGGTCCGCCGCGTGGGCCTCTACCTCTCCGACCCGATGGCGCGGCTCCCGAGCTTCCCGCGCATGGGCGCGCTCGAATACCCGTTCCCCGTCGCGGTGAAGACCGGCACGTCCGCCGACTATCGCGATGCCTGGACCGTGGCGTACTCGTCGCGGTGGCTGGTGGGCGTGTGGGTCGGCGACCCGACGAGCCAGCCGATGGCGCGCCTCGGGGGCTTCAGCGCCGCCGCGGAGCTCGCCCAGGCCGTGCTCCTCGACCTGCATGCCGGCGAGGGCGACGGCCTCGCCGACCTCGCGTTCCCCGCGCCCGCGGGCCAGGTGTCCGTCCGCGTCTGCCCGCTCACCGGCCAGCGCGCCGGGGAGGCGTGCCCCCGCGCCGTCGGCGAGTGGTTCACGCCCGCCGAGGCCCCGACCGACCCGTGCGCGGCCCACCAGCGGCTCGCCATCGATGTCCGCGACGGGCGCCCCGCCACCGCCGCCACCCCCGCGCGCTTCGTCCGCGTCGAGACCTTCGTCGACCTCCCCGCCCGGTTCGGCGCGTGGCAGGCACGCATCGGCTTGCCGAGACCGCCCCTCCCGCGCGACGGCCCCCGCGCCGGCTCCCGCCGCGTCGCGACCGCACGCGCCGAGGACCCCACCGTCCGTGTGCGCGCGCCTGCCGACGGCCAACACGTCGTCCGCGACCCCGAGGCCCCCGACGGCCGGGCCACCCTCGCGCTCGAGGCCACCGTCGATCCGCCCGTGGAGCAGCTCCTCTGGTACGTCGACGGCGCGCCGTTCGCCGTGGTGGACCCGCCCTACACCGTGCGTTGGCCGCTCACGCCGGGCGCCCACCACTTCGAGGCGCGCGTGCCTTTTTCGCCGATCGGGTCGAAGGTGACGCGGGTGACCGTCCAGTGATCGGTGGGGACCGCCGCCGCGCAGCCGGACGAAAGCCCCACCACATGGACGCGAGCGGCCCCCCGGGTGTAGCTTCGCCTCATGTCGCTCCGGATCGTCGCCCTCGGCCTCTTCGTCGCCCTCCTCGCCTGCGCCGGCGGTCCCGACGACAACGTCCTCACCCCGCAGGGGCCCGGGCCCGAGGCCGCTCCCACGGAGGTGCCCACCGAGGCCGCCCCGCCCCCGATGCCCGACGAGGGCTTCGTCGAGAAGGCCCCCGAGGGCGGCTGGATCCAGGACGAGGTGATCTACGACGCCGAGGGCAACGTCTACGGGTGCATGGGCGGCGGCAACTGGTGCGCGAAGTCGCCCCCGCGCGATCCGGTCACCCACGCGCCGCGCGGGACGCCTTAGGAGCCTGTAGGGCCCTAGGCCGCGGACCGATCCGGCCGCCGCGCCTCGACCTGCTCGCCCCGCCACCGCCGCGGCAGGAGCCGCTCGATCGGGAAGAACGACAGGAAGGCGATCCCGTAGACGGGGTAGGGGAACAGCAGGTTCATCGCGAGGTGGATGCCCCAGTGCATGCCGACGGCGGCCAGGGCCCACGCCTGCCCGATCCGGCGGTGGAGCAGCGCGATGGGCGCGCCGATCTCGATGATCAGCGCCCCGGTGGCCAGCGGCGCGAGCAGCCATCGGTAGGTGAACGCGTACTCGATGAGCGGGGAGGGCTCGTCCTTGACCCGGCCGAGCAGGCCCT
The DNA here is from genome assembly GCA_036676765.1 of Deltaproteobacteria bacterium. GTDB lineage: Bacteria > Myxococcota_A > UBA796 > UBA796 > SXON01 > CAJBVW01. The sequence goes on along the minus strand of JAKFCH010000304.1, from coordinate 60,208 downwards.
TGTAGAGCCCGTCGTAGGCGATCTGGTCGAGCAGGTTGTGCCCGTCGGCCCAGCCCCACCCGGCCTTCTGGACCTTCGCGACGCCCGCCAGCATGTACAGGATCGCGGTGACGACGCACAGGAGCCGCACGGGCCAGCCGTAGCGCCACGAGGCCGCTGGCGCCGGGCGCCCCGCGCGCCGCCGCCACCACGCATCCACCGACACCGCCGCCGCCGCGGGGGCCACCGCGACGATGAGCACGTGCAACATCGCGAGGTGGTGGACGTGGTAGATCATCTGCCACGACACGCGGTAGGTCCAGGAGAACAGGAGGAACGCCGCGAACAACGGGCCGGTGACACGCCAGGCGACACCGAGCGTGAAGACGACGCACAGCCCGATGGTGAGGTCGTAGACGTTGGCCCACAGCGCGGGGTCGAGCGGGCCGGCGAGCAGCGTGGTCACCCCCACGGGGTCCCACAGGTGGGCGCCGCCGTCGCCCACGTGATGCGCGGCGGGGCGGATGCGGACGAGATCCTGGAGCACGTAGAGCCCGAGGATCACGCGGAGCAGGCCCAGGCGGGCGGCCGGCCACTCGGGGAACCAGAAGCGCCCGATCATCCGCTCGCCTCCGGCGGCGGGCGCTCCACGGGGCACCGCCCGAGGATCCGCTCCTTGATCGGCGCCCGATCCCCCGAAAAATACCGCTCGCGGTCGTAGGTGCCGGTGGCGATCCGCAGCTCGGTGACCTCGCGGAGCTCCTTCCGGTTCTTCTTCACCACTCGCGACGCGATCCGCGCGCACATGGCGTCGAGCGCGGCGTCACCCGCCTTCACGGTGGTGGTCAGCTCGTTCCGGCCCTGGTTGAAGCCGCCGGTGGTCCAGTAGGACACGTCCACCTTCACCCGCTCGCCGCCCGGCCCGACGCCGAAGACGTAGGTGGGGCGCTCCAGGGCGGGGCGCTCCTTGGCGAACATGGGGTACCAGGACAACGGGAAGCTGTCGCCTTTCCGGCCGCGAAGCTCGGGCACCACGGGGCTCGCCGCCGCGACGCACGTCACGACGATCACGAGAACGGCCCAGGCTCGGGCGAGGTCCATGCCCTTGTTTAGCACCGGATCGGCGAATTCGGTCGAGTTTGAGCACTTCCGGGCGCCGACGCGCCCCGTCCGTTGCCGAGGGTGCACGGTTGCGCGCGCCTCGCCTCGCCGCGATAGCGGGCGGTCGGAGCCCGCCATGCCGCTGCCGCCAGACTTCGCCGCCGAGTGCCTCTACGCCCCCGACCAGTGGTACGTCCATGATCTCCTCGCCCTCGACCCCGAGGCGGGGCGGGTCCTCGCCCAGGTCGACACCACCCGCCTCGGCGCGCTCGTGGATGCCCAGCAGGAGCGCCCCGGGCACCCCCGCCACGTGCCCGGCGCCGTGATGGTCCAGATCACCGGCACCCTCGGAAACCTGCACGCCGTCTACATCCTCGGGCTGCGGCCGAGCGAGGGGTGGGCGGGTTTCGGCACCCACGTGCGCAACGCGAAGTTCCCGAGCATGGGCCGCATCGGGCCCCCGGTCGACGTGGAGCTGCGCGCCACGCGGGTCCGGAAGGTGCGTGGCAGCCACTTCGTCGAGTACAGCTTCCGGTTCGAGCAGGAGGGCCGCCAGATCTACGTCGCCGACCACGCCGCCATCTGGTTCAAGGGCGAGGTCGCCTCGGAAACCGTGGCGGGGGCCGGCGCGGCGTGAGCGCGTCGACCGAGGGCGCGGTGCGGAGCCGGGTCGGCGGCCGGGCGGGCGTCGCGGTCGTGTTCGCGGTCTCGCTCGTGGTGCGCATCGCGTGGCTCCTGGCGTACGAGCGGCCGGCGGACACCGTGTACTCGGACATGAGCGGCTACGTCCACCGGGCGCGCGCGGCGCTCGGCGGGGCCCCCCCGGACCTGTGCTTCCCCCCCGGGGCCCACGCGGTCTACGCCGCGGAGATGGCCGTCTTCGGCACCGACGGCCTCGTCGCGATGGGGTGGGTCCAGGCCCTGCTCGGCGCCCTCGTCGCGCCGTTCGTCCTGCTCGTGGCCCGTCGCGCGCTCCGCTCGGACGTCGCCGCGTTCGCCGTCGGCCTCGTCGTGGCGCTCTGGCAGCCCCTCATCAGCTTCGGCGGCTACTTCTCGTCCGAGGTGCCGTTCGCCTTCTTCCTGGCCGCCACCGCCGCGCTGGTCGCGCGCTGGGTCGGCGCGGAGCCGGCCTCCCGCGGGGCGGCGCCGGTCGGCACGGCGCTCCTCGCGGGCGCGGCGATGGGGATGGCCTACCTCGTGCGGCCGCCCATCCTACTGTCCGCGGCGCTGCTCGTGGTGTGGGCGCTCTGGCGCCGGCTCGGAGCGCGCTCCGTGCTCGCCTTCCTCGTGCCCGTCGTCTTCGCGGTGGCGTTCGGCGCGGCCCGCTACCACCACTACAGCGGGCGCGTGGCGCTCGTCTCCGACAACGGCGCCGTCCAGAGCTTCTTCGCGTGGACCGACTACCGCTCGCTCGTCGGCACCATCGTCCGCAAGGACGGCACCGAGCGCGTCACCCGGTTCATGCCGCCCGCGCGCACGCCGGAGGAGGGGTTCTCCGAGACCTTCACCTTCGCCGGTGACAATTGCGACGGCCCGCCGCTCACCGCCGAGCGCAACCGCGTCGTGGCGGAGTCGAGCCTCGGCACCCTCGCCCGCCGCGCCGCGCGCAACGTGCGGCACCTCGTGCACGGCCCCGAGCTCTGGCCCGAGCGCCGCGAGGCGAAGGAGGGCTTCCGGGCCACGCTGATGGACGTGTGGCCGCCGCTCGTGTTGTTCGGGCTCGTGCCGCTGCTGCTCGCCGGGGTGGTCGTCATCGCGCGTGGGGCCGTCGGGGGCACGGCCGGGGCGGGCGGCGCCGGGGCGGGTACCGCCCCCGATGGTCGCCAGCGCGTGCGGGAGGCCACCGCGCTGCACGTGATCACGCTCGTCGTCGCGTCCGCGGCCTACACCGGCGAGGCGCGCTACCGCGTGCCCTACGATCCCGTGTTCATCGTGGTCGCCGCGGTGGCGGTCGAGCGCGCGGTGGCGGCGGCGCGGGCGCTGCGGAAGGCGCAGATCGCGCGGCGCCAGGAGCGGTTCCGGGCGTGGCGGCGGCAGCGGTTTCACCATTGAGGGGAGGGGGGCGCGGCGGGAGCGTGGGCGGCGTGGGCGGCGGGGTCGGCGGCCAGGAAGGGCTGATCATCCCGGATGATCCTGCCTTCCTGACCGCCACGCGGCCAGGGAGGGACGGTCATCCCGGATGACCCTCGCTACCTGACCGCCACGCGGCCAGGGAGGGCCGATCATCCCGGATGACCCTACCTTCCTGTCCGCGGCCCCAGGCGCACCGCCCCTACGGCCGACCCTACGGCCGGCCCCACGGCCAGCTCACGATCCCCCGGAACGGCCGCTCCGCGCCCGCCCGGTGCAGGTAGACGATGCCCGCCGCGTCCGCGTAGACGCCGACGGCCCCGTCGGAGCTCGACCCGAGCCAGTCGACCTCGCCCGGGAGGTCGAGCGGCGCCGCGCCCGGGGGGGTGAGCCGCCCGATGGCGCGCGTCCGATGCGGCCCCTCCACCCACGACGGCCCGTGCGGCGTGGCCTCGGCGCTCGCCTCGGTGTCGTCCAGCGTTCGCCAGGTGTCGCTGTCGATCCCGTAGGCCGCGTGCCGCTCGTCGGAGCTGCGCCGCACCGTGACCTGCTTGCCGTCGAAGGTGAACGAGAGCGCACGGGGGCGTTGCGCCGGCCCCGTCAGGAGGCGCGGTCCGGCGCCGTCGTCGGTCGCCACCCAGAGGCGGCCGTCCAGGTCGGTCCAGGCCACGGTGACGTCGGCGCTCACCGTGCTCGCCATGACGGGTTCGGACGGCGCCGAGCTTCGATGGAGCGTGGGGAGCGCCCTCCAGTCGGCCGCGCGCGCGGGCAGCCCGAGCCCCGCCGCCACGAACCGCACCCGCGGCGCGATCGCGCGCACCTCCGCGCGCTTCACCACCTCTCGCCCGATTGCGCCCGCGGGGAGCGCGAGGGTCACGCGCTCCGTCTCGGAGAGCGCCACCAGCCGGTCGCTCCAGGCGCCGAGCGCGACGGGGCCCCGCCCGTGGTCCAGGGGGACGCGATGCAGGACGGTGTCGAGCGCGTCGCGCCCGCGCACCTCGACGGCGTCGGCGTCGGCACGCCACGCCACCCACGCGCCGTCGGGCGACACCACCACGGCCGGCCCGAGGAGGGTCCCGGGCTCTGCCTCGCCTTGGAAGCGACGCGCCCCGCCGCGTGGGGGCACCGCCACTAGCGTGGTCCGTCCTCCGCCCACACCGGTCACGAACAAACCTGCGTCTCGATGGATCGCGACGGCGTACCGCGCCACGTGCGCGATCGTGTCGCGCCCGCCGATGAGCGGGATCGATCGCGCCGGCGACCGCGCCACGACGCCCGCCCCATCGACCTCGTAGACCTGGGCCTGGAGCGCCGCCTCGCGTCCGTACGGCCCGAACAGGACCGCGAGACGGTCCCCGCCGGGAGACCACGCCGCCGCGAGCGCCATCGTGTCCGAGGGGACGTCGAGCCATGAGGCCGTGCCGTTCTCGAGATCCCAGACGGCTACCGACTCGCCGTGGCCCACCGCGAGCCATCGCCCCGCGGGGTGCAGCGCGACGGGCCCGGTGGCCGGGGGGCCGACCGCGCGCTCGGCGGGGTCGAGGGGGCCGCGGAGCACGACCGCTCCGTCGTCGAGACGTGCGAGGAGCCAGCGCCCGTCCGCGGAGAGCGCCGCGCGCGCGATGTCCGCGAGGTCGCTCGCCAGCCACGACGCGCGTCCCTCCACGAACCCGAGCACCCCCGGCACGACGCGGAGTGGCGCGGCGGGCCGTGTCGGGGTGGACGACGGTGCGGTGGACGCCGACGCGCCCGCGTCCGTCACCCCGAGGCCGTCGACCGACCGCGTCACCGGCTCGCGCCCCCCGGCGGTGCAGCTTCGCCACGACCGCTCCCCGAACACCCGGACCGCGCCGTCGTCGTCGACCGCGACGTCCTCGGGCTCGAAGGGCCCGTGGCCGCCGTACCGTTCGCCCCGCTTCGCGACGTCCGCCAAGGTGAGCACCTCCACCGGCCGGCTTCCGTCCAGGGCGATCCGTACGATCTCGGCGCTCGTCGTCACCACGGCCGCGAGCTTGCCGTCGGGGCTCACCCCCATGGCCACGGCGCGGGTGGCGGTCCCGAGGGGCCACGTGCCGCGAGGGGCCAGGGTGGCGGGATCGACCTCGCTCAGGCGCCCGCCGCGGACGAGCAACAAGCGTCCGTCCGACGTGAGCGCGGCGACCTCGGCGTCGAGCACCCGCGTGGGAGACGGCGTCCACGCGGTCGGGGGCCGCTCGGCCGACCAGACGCTCGGCGCGGGGAGGGGATCCGACGCCACCTCGGGGCTGCGTTCGTCCCCGGCACGGCACGCGGCGAGCGCCCCGAGGCTCGCGACGCCCAGCGCGAGGGCGAACCGGAGGTACGGGAGCGACATGGCCGGAATCCTACCGTCGCCGGGCTCCTCCGGGACTCGAGCTCCGGCGTGGAAACCAAACGTGACCACCCGCTTGGCGCGCCGGGCACCGCGAGGTCACCCTCACCCCGGCCAGTACACCCCCATCGGCCCCGGCGCCGCCTCGCTCGTCGGGCCCTTCGCCGTGCCCCAGTCCCACCCGAGCGCCACCCACAACGACGCGCGCGACACCCCCTCCCGGCGCGCGATCCACGGCGCGTAGCCGCCGGTCACGTCGGCGAACAGCCGCCCGCGCCACGCCCGCACGCCGAGGCCGAACCCCGCGGCCGACCCGCTCGCGCCCGCGCGCCGTCGCAAACCGGGCCCCCCACCTCGTTGCGGCCCGGCCTGTCCACGATCGCGACGACGGTGCCCGACTGCGCGCCGAAGAAGACGCCGTCGAGCGCGGCGCGACCGCCCGCGTACACGCCCGCCGGCCCGTAGCCGACCCACCCGGCCTCGGCGCCGACGGACGACGCCCGCAGCGCGCGCCCCGGGTCCGGCGCGCCGTCGGTCCACGGCGAGATGTACATGGCGGCGGCGAAGGCGTGGCCGCGCGCGGTGACCCAGGCCCGGCCCCGCTCGCCCTTCGGCGCCCACGTGATCTCGGGGGCGTCCGTCCGGAGCGCGAAGGTCCACGCGCCGGAGCGGAGGCCGAGGTTCACGTCCCCGTGGGAGTCGGCGTCGATCTGCGCGCCCGCGGCTGCGTGCCACTCGATCGGGGCCTCGGCGTCGGAGGGCCCGTCCATCAGTGTCGGAGCGCGGACTGTGGCTTTCGCATGGGGCCGCCCTAACCGGGAGCCCCACGGCGGGGCGTGAGGTCCTGTCGGCTTCGGTGACGATCTCACCGGCCCTGCGTGCGGGGGGGCGCCGATTGGTGTAGATGCCGCGCAATGTCCTTCGCCGCCGCCCATCCCTCCCTCGCAGCCGCCCTCACCGAGCGCGGCTACACCGATGCGACCCCCGTCCAGGCCTCCGTTCTCGAGCCCGAGGTCAAGGGGCGCGACCTCCTCGTGTCCGCGCGGACCGGGTCCGGAAAGACCGTCGCGTTCGGCATGTGCCTCGCCGAGACCCTCCTGGGGGACGCCCCGACCTTCGGTCGCGTCACCGCGCCGCTGGCGCTCGTGGTCGCGCCCACGCGCGAGCTCGCGCTCCAGGTGAAGCAGGAGCTCGCGTGGCTGTTCGCCGGCACGAACGCGCGCGTCGTGTCGTGCGTCGGCGGCATGGATGTGCGTCGTGAGGCGTACCTGCTCCACGAGGGCGCGCACATCGTCGTCGGCACCCCCGGCCGCTTGTGCGACCACCTCCACCGCGGCACCCTCAAGCTCGACGGCGCGAAGGCCGTGGTGCTCGACGAGGCCGACGAGATGCTCGACCTCGGCTTCCGTGACGAGCTCGAGGTCCTCCTCGACGCGACACCCGAGCAGCGCCGCACGCTGATGTTCTCGGCCACGCTCCCGAAGGAGATCCTCGGCCTCGCCTCCCGCTACCAGCGCGATGCGATGCGGGTCGCCGCGACCGACGTGCACGAGCAGCACGTCGACATCGAGCACCGCGCGGTGGTCGTGTCGCCGCGCGAGCGCGAGCACGTCGTGGTCAACCTCATCCGCTTCATGAACCCGCCGACGGCGCTGGTGTTCTGCGCCACGCGCGAGGGCGTCGGCCACATGCACGCCGGCCTCGTCGAGCGCGGCTTCACGGCGGTTGCGCTCTCCGGCGAGCTCTCCCAGAACGAACGCGCGCGCGCGCTCCAGTCCCTCCGGGACGGACGGGCCCGCGTCCTCGTCGCGACCGACGTGGCCGCCCGCGGGCTCGATCTCCCGCAGCTCAACCTCGTCATCCACGCGGACCTCCCGCACGACGGCCAGGTGCTCCTGCACCGCAGCGGCCGCACGGGCCGGGCCGGCAAGAAGGGCACCAGCGTGCTCATCGTGCCGTTCACGCGCGTGCGCATGGCGGAGCGCCTCCTGCGCGAGGCGCGCCTCACCCCGCGCTGGTCCGAGCCCCCGATGGCCGAGGACATCCGCGCCAAGGACCAGGAGCGCGTCGCGGCCGAGCTCGCCGACGTGATCGCCGAGCCCACCGAGGAGGAGGCGGCCGCCGCCAAGGCCCTCGTCGAGGCGCACTCCCCCGAGTCGATCGCCGCGGCGCTCCTCCGCGTGGCGCGCCAGGGCTGGCCCGAGCCCGAAGAGCTCCCCGAGACCGCGGGCATCCAGGCCCGCATGGCCGGCGTGCCCCATCGGCAGGCGCCGGTCGAGTCCGACCGGTACCCGGCGCGCGACATGGGGCGCGGCCCGCTACTCCAGGACCGTGGCCCGCAGCGTCCGATGCGGGGCCCCTCGGGCCCCCCGATGGGCGATCGTGCGCCCACCCGCGCCCGGCGTGAGGCCGAGCCCGTCGAGGCCGACGCCGAGATCTCCGGTGGCGACGCCGGTTGGGGCTCGCCCAAGGTCGTGACCGCCCGCGTGCACGAGGCCCGCGCCGAGGGCCGCCCCGAGGCCGCGCCTCCGGCGAAGCCCGAGAAGGAGCTCACCCCCGAGCAGGCCGCCAAGGCCGCCGCGAAGGCTGCCAAGCGCGCCGAGTGGGCTGCCAAGGAGGCCGCCAAGGCCGCCGCGGAGGGCCGCGAGCCGGTGCCGCCGGGCATCCCGGGCGCCATCACCCCGCGGTCCGCCGCGGACGAGGGCGGCAAGAAGCGCGCCTACACCCGCACCACCGGGGAGCCCGACCCGACCGCGCGTACGCGCACCCCGACCACCTTCGGCCCCTCGGGCGGCCCGCTCGGCACGCCGATGCGCGGCGGCGGCGACTCGCCCGCCCGCCCGCGCCGGGAGGCCCCGGGTTGGGACACCGAGGGCGGCGCCGCCCCCCGCCCCCGCCGCGAGGACGATCGCGGCCGCCCGGGCCCGGGTGGCGCCCGCGAGGTGCGTGGCGTGTGGTTCCGCATGAACGTGGGCCGCAACGATCAGGCCGATCCCCGCTGGCTCATCCCGCTCATCTGCCGCCGTGGCGACGTGCAGAAGTCCGACATCGGCGCCATCCGCGTCCACGACGACGAGACCCGCTTCGAGGTCTCCGCGGAGGTCGCGAACCGCTTCGCCCAGGCGGTCAAGCGCCCGGACCAGAAGGATCCGTGGGTGCGGTTCCAGGTCCTGGCGCGCGGGTAGCCCGACGCGCGGGTAGCCCGGCGCGGTAGCCCGACCGGGCCGCCGCCCGCCCCGCTACCGCCCGGTCGAGGGCACGGGCGTTTCCACCCGCTCGAAGTCGAGCAGGTACGAGATCTCGTAGACGGGATCGATCTTCTCGACGAGCCGGAAGTAGCCGGTGCCCTCGACGAAGCGGACCACGTCGTCGGCGCCGTACGCCGCCCCGGTGTTGTGGGAGGGGGGCATCTCGACGACGACCATCCGACCCCCGGGGCGGAGCGCCGCGTGCACGCTCCGGGTCCACGCCCGGTTCTCCCGCTCGTACATCGCGCGTGACTCCTCCGGGGAGAGCGCGCTCGGCAGGAAGACGTAGTTGTGGACCTGCTGGAGGAACGCCCGGTCGATCGAGCCGGGGGGCAGCCGCACGTCGTCGAAGCCGGACTGGACGACCTCCACGTTGTCGAGCGGCGCCCCGTACAAGAGCGGCGCGCGCGCCAGACGGGCGCGGATGAACTGGATCGCGTTCGGATCGACGTCGACCTCGTAGACCTTGCCCGTCGGCCCCACGCGCGCGGCGAGCGCCCGCATGCCGGGGCCGGGGCCGCAGCCGATCTCGGCGACGGCCATGCCGGCGCGCAGATCGAGGGCCTTCTCGGCGACCGCGTCGAAGCCGGTGAGCTTTCCGGCGCGGTCGAGCGCGTCGTAGCGCTGGTACTCGTCGTGCGCGACGTAGCCGCTGTGCGCGGGTGGAACCGCCAGCGCCTCGAGCGCCGCCGGGGGCACCGTGCCGGCCACGTCCGCCCGCACGCCTTGTGTCGCGGGGGGCACAGGCGGCCCCTCGGGCCCGCGGGGCGATGCCGAGACCGGGGCCGCCTCCCCGGAGGTCGGCGCCGCGGCGACGGAGCCCCCGGGGCCCTCCCCGCAGGCCACCAGGAGCACGAGGAGCGCGGCGACGTTCGGCATCGGCCCCTACTACCCCGGGTGAGACGACCCCGTGACCCTCCACGATCACAGCGGCCTCGCCTCGTCCGACCGCCGCAACGCGACCCCCGCGAACAACAGGATGTCGAACGCCACCATGCGCGCCACCACCCCCGCGACGGTGGAGGTGGAGTCCGCGGGCGCGTCATCCGCCGTCACCGGCCCCTGGGCGAGGGCATGCACCCGGTCCGCCGCGCGCTGGCGGGTCGCGCGGTCACCCGGCGCCTTGGCGAGGTCGCCGATGGTGTCCTCGAGCTCCCGCAGGATCGGCACGAGCAGCGGGCGCTCGGCCGGCGTGGTGGCGGTCGCGATGCGGGTGAGCATCAGGCAGCTGCCGCCGAGGAGATCGAGGTGCGCGGCGCTCTCGCTCTCGCCCACGAGGAAGGTCCGGCGCCCCCTCCACACGAGCGAGTGGCGCGCCGCCGACGCGCTGGTGCGCCGCATGCGCGCCAGCTCGGAGAGGCGGTCCCGCAGCTCGCGGAGCCGGCTGATGGAGAGGTCGATGAGCGCGCCGTCGCCGCTCTCGAGCGCGCGCGCGGCCAGGCCGAGGCTGGCGGACATCTCCTCCAGCGCGGCGGTCTCGGCGCGGTGGAGCAGCCGGACGGGCTCGGGGGAGAACAGGACCTGGCTGAAGACGAGCGCGACGCCGACGCCGATCAGGGCGTCCACGAGGCGGTTGACGCCCTCCTCCGGCCGCCCGATCACCACCGTGAGGATCGCGCTCGTGGCCGCCTGGGCGACCACGATCGGCGGGCCGGCGAGCAGGGTCGCGACCGTCATGGCGGAGAAGGAGGCCAGGGCGAGCGAGCCGTAGCCGTGGCCCACGCCGAGGAGCACGACCTCGCCGGCGAGGATCCCGAGCATCACGCCGAGCACGAGGCGCACGGCGTTGGAGCCGCGCTCGCCCAGCGAGGCGTTGAGCGCGACGACCGCGGCGATGGGCGCGAAGAACGGCTGGTGGTGGTCCACGACCTGCCCGGCGAGAAACCACGCCACGGTCGCGGCGGCCGTCCGTTGCAGGACCAGCGACAGCTCCGCCTTCACCCGGCGTAACGCGTGCGCGCTCGCCTCCCGCAGCCGCGACCATCGGGTCACGGGCCTCCGCGGCCGGAGAGGCACTCCTCCGCGGGGAGTTCGCTCGACACCTGCGCCCTCCCGGGATGGAAGCGACCCACCGAACCTCCCTCCTGATAGGCACGCCTCGGCTCGTGCGGCAGGTGCCCCCGCGCGCGGCGTCCGGAGGGGCGGCCACGCGGGCGTGGCCGGTTCGGCGCGCCCCGGCGGGCCGGGGGAGCGCCAACGGAGGCCTCGGGCCGACCCCCGGAGGAGGCCGACTCCCCGACGTCCGCGCCGGGGAGCGCGCCCGGAAGACGACGCTCAGCTCTCCGTCACGCCGCGTCGACACCACACGTGGATCATCCCCGAGAAGATCCGTGGGTGGTCCGCCTCCAACGTGTCCCACCGGGCGAGATCCAAGCCGTCGGCGTCGTCGGGCCAACGTGCACGGTAGAGCCGCGGGGCGTCCTGCCGGGCGTGCTGCAGCGCCACGACCGAGAGCCCGAGCGTCGTGACGAGCGCGCCGATTTGCGAGGGGGTGTAACGGTGCTCGCAGGGGTGGAAGACGAGGTCGCGCAAGCCGCTCTGGCTGTAGAAGTCGACCGACGCGGTGACAGGGGCGGCGGGGTGGTCGGTCGGCAGGGCGAGCAGGGCCGCGCGGGCCGTCCGGAGGCCGTCGGGCGTCGGGAGCCAACCGTGCTCCGCCGCGAGCGCGCGCGCCGCCACGATCTCGCTGCGGCCGCGCTCGCTGTAGAGCCCGAGGCGCAGGACGCCGCCCGGTGCCAGCTTCGCGACGAGCGCGCGCCCGCCCGCGACCGGGTCGGCGAGGTGGTGGAGCACGCCCACACAATCGACGAATTCGAAGGCGCCGAGGCCGTCGTCGGGGCCGAGGGCGAGCAGATCGCCCTGGACGAAACGCAACTGTGTCATTCCCGCGGCGGTGGCGAGGCGCGCCGCGCGTCCGAGGCTCGCGCGGGACAGGTCGACGCAGACGATCTCGGTGGGAGATCGGGTGTCCGGCTCCCGCAATCCAGCCGCCACGCCGATCGGGTGCTGGCCGGTGCCCCCCCCGGCCACGAGCACGCGGCGGGGTGCCACGTAGGTCGGGTCGCGGAGAAGGGCGCGGGCCGCCGCGACGAATGCGCCCGGGGGGCGGCGATGGACGCCGACGAGGCGAGGGTAGGGGTTCTCCTCGTACTGGACGCGCACGGCGCGCGAGGTGGCGTCGGTGAGGGCGCCGAGGCTCGGGAGGGCCGTCGCGAGCGCGGCTTCCTCGGCGGGCTCGACGAGCTGGGCGCGGACGAGCGGGGCGAGGGGGCGGTCCTCCCAGCCGGGGGCGAGCAGGGCCGCGCGATCCAACTCGGGCCACGTCGCGAGCGGGCGGAGCATGGCAAAGGCGGCGAGGTGGGTGGGCGTGGGCGGGAGGGCGGCGACATCATCGGGGTGGTGACCGGCTGCGCCGTCGGGACCGGCGGCATACTCGGTGTGCCACGCGTGGGTGGCCATCGCGATCAGCGCCGCGAGGTCGACGGGCACGCCGGCGATCACGTCGGCGATCCACCGCCCGCGGAGCGCGTCGACGAGCCGGGACCACGCCGGGGCCGCCACGATGGTCCGCGTGAGCCACCGGGCGAAGAGCGGGTGCGCGGCGAGGGCGGTGGCGAGGGGGGCGTCGACCTCGCGCGCGCCGGCGAGGACCGCGGCGAGGCCCGGCACCTCGGCGAGCACGTGACGCACGGCCCGCTCGACGCGCTGGTGGTCGACCCCGTCGGCGTCGAGCACCAGGACGAGCTCCGTGGTGAGGTCGCCCCGGTCGCCGCCCCGGGCCGGCTCGGGGTGCTGGAACAGCGCGTCGGCGAGGCCGAGCACCGCGGCGGGGTCGGCGGGCGCGAGCCGCACGGCCTCGCGGAGCCACCCCACGGTGTCCGGGCTCCCGGTGGAGAGGCGCGCGAGGCCGAGGTTGCGGGCGAGGGTGGCCCGCCGCGTCGTGAGCCCCGGCACCTCCGGTGACCGCGCCGCGGCCGCGCGCCAGGCCTCGGCGGCCGCCTCGTCCCGTCCCAGCGCGAGGAGGCAGGCCCCGAGGTCGGCGTGGAGGCGCGCGTCGTCCGGCCGCGCGGCGAGGGCCCCTCGGAGCGGCGCTTCGGCGGCGTCGGGGCGACCGATCTCGACGAGCAGCGCGCCGTGGAGCGCCAGGGCCTCCGGCGATCCGCCTGCCGCCGCGGCCTCGTCGACGCCCTCCTCCACGCGGCCGGCCCGCGCGAGGGCCCGCGCACGACCGAGGCGAGCCTCCGGGAACCCGGGTCGCGCCCCGAGCGCGACGGCGAAGGCCAGCTCGGCCTCGACGGGGCGATCCAGCGCGAGCAGCGCGCGCCCCTGGTTGAGCCGCGCGACGGCGTGCCCCGGCGCGAGCCCCACGGCGCGCTCCACCACGGCGAGGGCCTCGGCGGGCCGCCCGAGCCGGAGCGCCACACCCCCGAGGAGCGCGAGCGCGTCGACGTTCCCGGGCTCCTCGGCGAGCGCCTCGGCATACGCACGCGCGGCCTCGGCCCACCGCCCGCCGCGATGGTGCTCCGCCCCGCGCTCGAGCGCCTCCCGCACCACGCGCGCCCGCCGTCCTCCGCTCACCGGTCCTCCGCTCGTTCGTCGCCGTCCCGCACGGCGAAGGCGAGCCTACGGTGCGGTCGGGTGTCGGTCAACGGTTGGCGGCGCTCGCACGCGCCCGTGTGATAGTGCGCGCCATGCGCCTGCTCCCCCGCCTCCTCTCCCTCGGCACCCCCGGCCTCTCCCTCCTCCTGTCGGGGTGCGCGCCGGCCACGATCGTCGCGCTCGACGGCCCCGGGGGCGACGCCTGGACCTTCACGCCGCGCCTCACCGGCACCGCGAGCGAGTCGTGTCAGGAGGTCTGGGTGGAGTCATCCGTGGCGCGCGTCCTCGCGGAGCGCGACGGCGCCGGCTTCGCCGCGGTGGTGCCGCTCGCGGCGGGTGACAACGATGTCGTCGCGGTTTGTGTCACGAAGGGCGGGGAGCAGCGTGCCACGCCCCAGACCTGGCGCGTGCGCCTCGAGGACCGGCCCACCGCGCGCGTGCGGACGCGGATCGCGGACGAGGGCATCACGTTGGAAGGCGGCGGGAGCAACCCGAGCGAGGGCAGCGCCGCCCGCGTGACCCGTTACACCTGGAACGCGCGCGCCGGCAACCCCGCGGCCCTCTACCTCACCGATGGCACGCCCCTCGAAGCGACCACGCTGCTCCCGGGCGAGTCCATCACGCTCGCGACGCCCGAGGTCGACGGCGAATACTACGTGCGCCTCACCGTCACCGACGCGAACGGCAACACCGACATGAGCGTCGCCACCTTCCGCGTCTCCTACGAGGAGCCGCTGCTCGTCGACCTCTCCGACGAGCACCCCGCCTGGGTGGACAGCGCGGTGGTTTACGGTGTCGTGCCGTTCTTCTTCGGGGAGGCGGGTTTTGCCGACGTGACCGCGCGCCTCGACTCCCTCGAAGCATTGGGTGTCAACGTGCTCTGGCTCTCGCCCATCCTCGCGTGCCCCGACGACGACTTCGGCTACGCCGTGACCGATCCGTTCGCCCTGCGTGACACCTTCGGCGACGAGGCCGACCTGCGCGCGCTCGTCGACGGCGCCCACTCGCGCGGGATGCGCGTGATCATGGACTTCGTCCCCAACCACACCTCCGATCGCCACCCCTACTTCAAAGAGCAGGATCGCACGGGGGTCACCTCGCCGTACCACGATTGGTACGACCGGGACGAAAGCGGCGCCGTCACCTCCTACTTCGGCTGGGACAACCTTCCCAACCTGAACTACGACAACCCCGAGGTGCGGCGGTACATGGTCGAGGCGTTCGCGTATTGGATCCGCGCGTTCGACATCGACGGCTTCCGCGCCGACGTTGCGTGGGGCGTGGCCGAGCGCGCGCCCGACTTCTGGGAGGATTGGCGCGCCGAGCTCACCCGCGTCAAGCCGGACCTGCTGCTGCTCGCCGAGGGCACCGGTCGCGATGCCACGTGGTACGGCCACGGCTTCGACGTCGCCTACGATTGGACGTGGGAGCCCGGCGAGTGGGCGTGGCAGGCGGCCTTCGAGGGGGAGGAGACCGACGTTCCCGCCCTGATCTCCGCGCTCACCAACGAGGGCGAGGGCTTCGACAGCGACGCCCTCCTGTTCCGCTTCCTCGAAAACAACGACACGGGCGAACGTTTTGCCACCCGCCACGGACCCGCGCGCGTACCCGTCGCGGCGGCGCTCACGCTGACGGTGCCGGGGCTCCCGCTCGTCTACACCGGCCAGGAGGTCGGCGCGGCGTTCGAGCCCTACGACGAGGCCCCGGTGCTCGATTGGGCCGACCCGAACGGGCTTTCACCGGTCTACCAACGCCTCATCCGGCTGCGGACGGACCTCGCGGCGCTGCGCTCGCGCGACTGGGCGCTGCTCGACGTCGGCGCGGGAGAGGGCGTGCTCGCCTACGTGCGCATCGCGCCCGACCCGCTCGAGAATGTCGTCGTGATCCTCAACTTCGCGGAGGCGCCCGCCACGGTCGTCCTCCCGATGACCGGTGACACCTCCCCGGTGTTGGGGGGCGGCGCGGTGCAGGACCTCTACACCGACGAGCAGGTGCGGGTCCCCAACGTGACGATCGACGGGCTCGGGGTGAGGATCCTGGCGGCGTCGACGCTCTGATTCCTGGTTTGGTTGCACGGGCGCGCTTGCTTTGGGCGCTTCCGACGGGCGCGCCCCGCCCGAGCGCGGGGCCGGGTGTCTTGCGGGGTCGGGCCCTCCGTCGTCCCGCCGCGCGCGGGCCGACCGGCGCGGGCGGTGGGCTCCCACGCGGCCTTCGGCCCCACGCCACCATCCGCCCGCGCCGCCCTTCAGCCGCCCTCGCGCGGGTTGGGTGTTGGGGGGGCGGGCGGGTGCGAGAGCCCTGCGGTGACCGAAGTCGACCAGACCCCCCACACCTGTCCGACTTCGGTCACGGTTTCTCCCCAATTCTGGGCCCGATACGCCCCTTTCGGCCAACTCATGCGCGATATGGGGTGATTTCGGGCAGCTATGGCGGGTATCGGGGCCATCTCTGTGACTGAAGTCGCCCGAACCCCCCACACCTGGTCGACTTCCGTCACCGACCGATGGCTCTGGGGCGCCCGTGACCGCGTGAGCCCCAGCGCCGAGTGGGCCCGCCCCCGCCGCGGCCCCCACCCCCCACGCGCCCCCCCGCCCGACGCGTTAGCCGAAACAATGCTCCTTCCCGTCGACCCCCCGGATTGGATGGCCGACACCCGGGCCCTCGGCGAGGCCCTGCGTGCCGGCGGCTATCGGGCGCGCGCCGTGGCCCAGGCCATCGGCATCATCGCGTGGAACGGGCGGCAGATGGACGGCCGCTGGTGGGAGCGCGCGAACTGCGCGGAGGGCACCTTCGGTGATCGCGTGGAGCTGCTCCTCCGCGGGGGGCGGCTCCCCGAGGAGCGGGCGCGCGCGGCCCTCCCCGAGGTGGCGTGGGCCGCGGGCCTGCTGGACTCGCGCGCCGACGGCGTGGCGCTGGACGGCACGATCGTGCCCCTGGAGTCGGACCTCGTCTGGACCGACACCCCGGCGCGCGCATTTCGTGGGAACGACGGCCTGTTCCTCCCCGACAGCACCACGCTCGCCGTCCGCCGCTGCCTGCCGTCGGAGCCGGTCGCGCGCCACCTCGACCTCGGGAGCGGCGGCGGCGCCGTGGCCGCGCGGGCCGCGCGCTCCGCCGCCGAGACCGTGGCGCTCGACATCAACCCCCGCGCCGGGCTCGGGTGTCACCGCACCGCGGCGCTGTCGGGGCTCGCCAACGTCCGCCCGTTCACCGGCGGGTGCGCGGAGGCCCCGGCGCTCGGCAGGTTCGACCGTGTCAGCTTCGTCCTCCCGCTGCTCGTGCCGTGGAGCGGCCTCGCGGCGGCCCCGGTGCACACCGTCGCGGCGGACGGGGGGCTCCTCCGCGAGGTGCTTGAGTCGCTCCCGGCGCTGCTCGCGCCCGGGGGCCTGGCCGTGCTCTACACCCAGGCGTGGGCGGGGAGCCGCCACCCCGACGGCGGGGTGCGCGCCACGCTCGACGGCGCGTTCGGCGCCCGCGCGTGGCGGGGCGCGTACTGGTGGGACTACGAGGGGCAGAGCCCCGTCGGCCCGCTCCGCGCGGGGATCCTCGCGGTGCGCGCCGACCGGTCGCGCGGGTGGGCGGAGGCGCCGCTCGACGCCGTCGACGTGGGCGTGGACGATTGGTGGCCGGACCTGGCGCGGGTGTTGGGGGAGGGGTGAGCCGGGGCCGCGCTCACGGCGCGGCGCCTACGCCAGCGGCCCCTTCGGCTCCACCGTCGGGATCGGCACCTCCCGCAAGCCTTCGGCGGCGAGGATCGCGTTCGCGGCGAGCCGCCCGCTGACACACGCGGCCTCCATCAGGCATGCCACCACATCGAGCTTCACGTGGTCCCCCGCCAACAACAGGTTTGGGACGCTCGTGACGGTGGTGGGGCGCATGGCCCAATCCCCCGGCGCGAAGCGACTGGAGTCGTCCCGGAGCTGCACCTCGTGGTGGAGCACGCTGGCCCCCTCGAGCTCGGGGTAGATGCGCCGCATCTCCGCGCACATTGCCGCCCGGATCACGTCGAGCGGCGCCATGTCCTCGGGCGCGATGGCGTAGGCGTGGAGCTCGACGACCGCCCCGCCCGTGCGCGCCGCCCACGCGACGAACGGCTCCTGGTGGTGGGAGTACACCGCGATGGAGTCGGTGTACTTGAAGCGGGAGGTGGTGGCGAAGGCGCTACGGTCGGGGCGGACGGGGCGGTCGAGCCACACCCGGAGCACCACGTAGGGGTCGGACTCGCCGAGGGAGGCGACCTGGACCGCGAGCGCCGCGCTCCCGGCGTATCGGGAGGCCGCCATCAGCTTCTTCAAGCCGCGCACCTCGCACGCGACGACACACCAGTCGGCGGGGACGACCTCCTCGGGGCTCGTCGAGCGCCAGAGGATCACGGCGCCCTCGTCCTCCGTCGCGACCACCTCGGCGAGCCCGCGGGGGGCCGGCCCGCCGGACACCGAGCCCGTGGCGGTGAAGCTGCCACCGTGGCAGGGGCACCGGAAGCCGCCCGTCGCGGCGTCCGGTCCGACCGGACACCCCTCGTGGGGGCACCGCCCGTCCAACGCCGCGAAGCCGCCCTCGGTGCGTGACACGAAAATCGGCATCCCGGCGTCGTCGCGGACCTCGACCCACCCCGTGGCGGGCACGACCGCCGCGGGCACGTCCGCCACGCGCGTCATCCCCGAAGGAACGGCCGCGTCGTCCTTGACAGCCACCCCCACGACGCGCTTGTCCACGGCGTCGATCCGTGTCACGGGGGTGCCGGTGCGGATGGTGCCACCCAACTCCCGGAGGCGGGCGGCCAGGGGGTCGACGATGGCGGTCATCGCGTCGCGCCGGGTGTGGTCGAAGGCGAGGCCCTCGGGGTTCCCCATGAAGGCGAAGTGGAAGAAGCGCAGGGCCTCGGCCGCGGAGAGCCGCTCGATGCGGTTGAGGGTGGTGTCCCCGAACGGGCGGAGCACGGTCTCCACCATGTTCGCCGGGATGTTCCGCTCGCGTGCGAACGTGGCGAAGTCCATGTCGTCGAATTGGTCGAAGGTGACCGCCGGATCGAAGCGCATCAGGTCGAGGAGCCCCTCGCTCGGCTCGGTGAAGTCGGCGAAACGCAACGTGTCCGAGTGGGTGATCACCGAGACGAGGTTGAACGGGAAGATCGACGTCGTGTCACCGAAGTGCTCGGTGGGGCGGTCGGCGTAGATCACCGGGTAGCCGGTGGCGGGGGTGAGATCCCCGAGGGCGCCGGCGTCCGCGAGGACCTCGCGGAGGTTGTAGTACTGGGCGAAGAATTTGTGGAACCCGTGCTCGATCGGAAACTCCTCGCCGAGCGCGCGCACGGTCCACCCGCCGATCTTCCCGCCGAGGTGGGCGGCCTGCTCGAACAACGTCACCACGAACCCCCGCTCCGCGAGCGTGATCGCCGCGGTCAGCCCCGCGAGGCCGCCGCCGACGACCACCACGCGCCTCCCCGCGCCGTGGGGGAGCTCCCGGGGGAGCGAGGCGTCGTCCGGACGGGTGGGGCGCCGGTAGATCCGCCGGGGTTGGATCGTGACACCGGCCGCGAGGGTGCCGAGGCCGAGCGCGGCGAGCGAGGCGCTGCCGATGCGGAGGAGGGTGCGGCGGTTCATGCGGGTGCGTCGGGGAGCCCGTCGCTCCTATCGCGCGGACGATCCCCGTGGATCGGGCGGGGGCGGTGCCGGGGGGGGCCGTGGCCGTCGCGGTCGCCGGCCGCACGGGGGTGAATCCTCGCCTTCCACCCTTCCCGATGTCGGCGGTCGGACTAGATTGACCGCCTCTTCCTGGAGCGGGCCATGGTCAACAAGCTCTTCATCGGCGGCGAATGGACGACCGGCGGCGCGCCCGTCGAGGTGCGCAACAAGTACGACGGGAGCGTGTTCGCGACCGTCGCGACCGCCCGCCCCGAGGATGTCGACGCCGCCATCGCCGCCGCGTCCCGCGCGGCCCCCGAGATGGCGCGCATGCCCGCGTGGCGGCGGGGGGAGATCCTGTCGCGCGCCGCCGAGGGCATCCGCGCCCGGCGGGAGCACCTCGCCCGCATCATCGCGACCGAGGCGGGCAAGGCGATCAAGTTCGCCCGCGTCGAGGTCGACCGCGCCGCGCAGACCTTCGCCGTCGCGGCGGAGGAGGCGAAGCGCCTCCACGGCGAGACCATCCCGCTCGACGCCGCGCCCGCGGGCGAGGGCTACTTCGGCTTCTGGCAGCGGCGCCCCATCGGCGTCGTGGCGGCCATCGCCCCGTTCAACTTCCCGCTCAACCTCGTGGCGCACAAGGTCGCGCCGGCGCTCGCTGCGGGCAACGCGGTGGTGCTCAAGCCCGCCACGACCACGCCGATGTCCGCCGTGGCGCTCTGCGAGATCCTCGAGGCCGCGGGCCTGCCGCCCGGCGCCATCAACCTCGTGGTCGGCTCCGGCGCCACCGTCGGGGATCGCCTCGTGGCCGATCCGCGCGTCGGCAAGGTCACGTTCACCGGCAGCGCGCCCGTGGGCCGCAACATCCTCGCCCGCGCCGGCATCAAGCGGGTCACGCTCGAGCTCGGCAACGCATCACCGGTCATCGTCGCGCCCGACGCCGACCTGGATCTCGTCGCGAAGCGTTGCGCGCTCGGTGCCTTCTACAACTCCGGGCAGGTCTGCCTCTCCGTGCAGCGGGTGTACGGCGATCGCAGCATCGCCGAGCCCTTCCTGGAGAAGTTCCGGGCGGCCACCGAGGCCATGGTCGTCGGCAACCCGCTCGACGAGCACACCGACGTCGGCCCGATGATCGACGCGAAGGAGGTCGATCGCACGGAGGCCTGGGTGGGCGAGGCCGTGTCGGAGGGCGCGCGCGTCGTCACCGGCGGGCGTCGCGAGGGGCCGGTGTATTGGCCCACGCTCCTCGACGGCGTGCGCCCCGGCATGAAGGTGCTCGACCAGGAGGTGTTCGCGCCGGTCGCGTCGTTCATCCCCTACGACGACTTCGAGGGCGCCCTCGCGGCGGCCAACGCGAGCGAGTACGGCCTCCAGGCGGCGGTGTTCACCCGCGACATCAATCGCGTGCTCTCCGCCATCCGCACGCTCGACTTCGGCGGCGTCATCATCAACGACACGCCCACCTTCCGCGTCGACCACATGCCCTACGGCGGCATGCGCCAGAGCGGCATCGGGCGCGAGGGCGTGCGCTTCGCGATGGAGGAGATGACGAACATCCAGATGGTCGTCATCAAGGGGTAGGGCGGGCCCGGGCGCTTCGCGCCCGTCCCCGCGTGCAGGGGGCTCCCGCCCCCCGCAGCGCCCCCCGGGGATCCGGTCAGCGCGTCAGCCACCACAAATGCGGCTGCAGCATCAGCCCGGCGTGGACCGATCGCACGTTGCCGTCGGGATCGACCACGATCGTCGTCGGGAGCGTGCTCACGCCGTAGGCCTCGCGCGTGGCCGCGTCGATGCGGAGCACCGGGTAGTCGATGCCGAGGTCCTTCGCGGCGGCGCGCAGCGCCTCGGGCTCGCCGTCGACCGCGATGCCGAGCACGGGGATGTCCGGGTGCGCGCGCGCGAACGACGAGAGCCCCGGCACCTCCATCCGGCACGGACCGCACCACGTGGCCCAGAAGTTGAGCACCACCGTCTGACCGCGCAGGTCCGACAGGGAGTGGCGCCCGCCGTCGAGATCGAGGAGCGTGAAGCCCGGCGCGGCCTCCGGGAGGTCGGGGGCGCGGAGCCAACCCACGCCCACCCAGAGGACGCCGAGCGCCAGGACGGTGACGGCCAGCTCACGTCCGAGGCGGCCGAGACGCCGGATGAGCGGCGGGGGCGGTTCGGACGGGGCTTCGTCGGGCGAGCGGACCCGCAGCGTGTCGTCGTCGCCGGGCGGCGGGGGAGGGGTTTCCACGCCCCCGGGTACTCCCTCGCGCGTCGAGTGGCCACTCGCTCCCGTCGGTTGCAATCTCCCTCCAAGTGTCTCGTCCCGATACATTCGGTCGCGTTTGTGCCGGCACGCCCCTTGCAGTACAATCGCTCGTGGTACCCGGTCTCGCCGGGTTCCCGGAGGCGGGATGACGGGAACGCGGAGCGTTGGCACCCCAAGGTCGAACGACGTGGACGACGTCGTGGAGCCGTCGGAGGCGCCGCGTCCGCTCGATGATCTCGCCCGACTCGCGGCGATGGTGGCCGGTTCCTCTGCCTGCATCCGGAACCTCGCCGGTACCTGCGTGGGCCAGGCCGGGCCCCTCGACCTGTCGGAAGTGACCCTCGGGTCCGGCCATCTGCTCGAGCGCGCCGTGGTCCCCGACACCGCGCAGGATCGGCGCCTCGCCGTCCACCCGGCCGTCGTCGGCCCGCCGTTCGTGCGCTCGTGGGCGCGCCTGCCGCTCGTCGGCGAGTCGGGCGCCATCCTCGGCTCGCTCGAGGTGGCCGACACGCTCGAGCGGCTCCTCCCCGACGATCGGCTCGAGGGCCTCGCGGTCGTCGCCCGGCAGGCCGCCGCGATGTCCACCCTGCTCGCGGAGCGGGATGTCGCGTGGCGCGAGGCGATCGTCGGGCTCCCGATCCCGGTGTTCGTGCTCCACGTCACCCCGGACGCCCACCCGCCGCTCCCGGAGGAGGCCCGGCTGCAGATCGTCGGCGCCAACCTCGCGGCGCGGCGGCTCAGTGCCCAGCCCCTCTCCGCGCTCCTCGGCCGGTCCATCGACGCGTGTTTCCCCTGGGCGCGCGACAACGGCGTCGGCGAGCGGTGCATCCGCGTCGCCAACACCGGGATCTCCGAGGATCTCGACCTGACGCTCTCCGTCGGCAGCGGCGCCCGCCCGGAGCACGCCCTGCGCATCTTCCGGCTCCCCGGCGGGCACCTCGGCGTCACCGTCGAGGACGTGGCGGAGCGCCGCGGCCTCCCGCGACTCAAGGCCGAGTTCATGGCGAGCGTCTCCCACGAGCTCCGCACGCCGCTCTCCGCCATCCGCGGCGCCGTGGGGCTCCTCGAGGGGGGCGTGGCGGGCCCGCTCCCCGAGAACGCGCTGCGCCTCGTGGGGATCGCGCGGGAGGGCACCGAGCGCCTCGGGCGCCTCGTCAACGACATCCTCGACCTCGAGCGCCTGCGCGGGGGGCTCATGCCCCTGCGGAACGAGCCCATCGGCCTCCCCGACCTCGTGAACCTCGCGGCCGACGCCGTGTTCTCCGCCGCGCGCTCCGCGGGGGTGCGGATCGAGCGGACCGGGAGCGACGCGGGGGAGGTGAAGGGGGATCGCGAGCGCCTCGCCCAGGCCCTCACGAACCTCGTGTCCAACGCCGTCAAGTTCTCTCCCTCGGGGGGCGCGGTGGTGGTGGACGTGGGGCGGAGCGCCACCGGCGGCGTCCGCATCTCCGTGCGCGACCAGGGCCGCGGCCTCTCCCCCGACGAGGTGGCCGGCCTCTTCCTCCCGTTCCACACGGTCGACGGCTCCGATGCGCGCGCCCGGAGCGGCGCCGGCCTCGGGCTCGCGATCAGCCGGTTCATCGTCGAGGGGCACGGCGGGATGGTGGGGGTGGAGACCGCGCCCGGCGCCGGCTCGACCTTCTGGATGGAGCTCCCGCGGTACGTCGGCGGCACCGGGCGCTGACGAGCGCCTCCCCAGGCGTCTCCCGGAGTGCCTACACCGGCGCCGACGAGGAACCGGGCGGGCTACGTTCGCGACCTCCTCGAGGTCTCGCTTGCTCCTCCTCCTCGCCCTCGCCGCCCCGGCCTTCGCCTCGGACGCCGCTCCGACCGACGTCAGGGCCGACATCAAGGCCGACGCCGCCGCCTTCCTCGCCCTCTACGACTCGCTCTACATGGGCCAGGCGACCGTCTCCTCCGAGGCGAGCTGGGCGGCCTCGACGAACGTGGGGCCCGCCACCGAGGGCGGTCGCACGGCCGCGAACCAGGCGTACGCCGCCTTCGTGGGGGATCTCGCGGTGATCGAGCGGACGCGGGCGCTGCTCGCCCGCCGCGCCGAGCTCACGCCGCTCCA
This sequence comes from Deltaproteobacteria bacterium, assembly GCA_036676765.1. GTDB lineage: Bacteria > Myxococcota_A > UBA796 > UBA796 > SXON01 > CAJBVW01. The sequence goes on along the minus strand of JAKFCH010000304.1, from coordinate 36,909 downwards.
GGTGCGCGCGCTGGAGTCCATCCTCCTCCGCGCGGGGGATGCGCCGGGCACGTTGCCGGAGGTCGTCAACGCCCGCATCGCCGAGGAGAGCCGCCTCGCCGCGGTGCAGGACGGCTTCGTCTACTGCGTCGGGCCGCGTGGGGCGGACGGCACGTGCCCAGAGCCGAAGGACGCCAACGACGTGGACAACGTGCTCCAGACGTCGAAGGACCTCGCGGAGCGTCAGCGGATGTGGGAGGCGTCGAAGGAGATCGGCGTGCCGCTCAAGCCGGGCCTCGTCACGCTGCAGAAGCTCCGCAACCAGGTCGCGCGGGAGATGGGGTACAGCTCGTTCTTCGGGCTGCAGAGCGCCGGGTACGGCCTCACGAGCGACGAGATGATCGTGCTGCTCGACAGCTTCAACACCGACATGGCCCCGCTCTACGGCGCGCTCCACACGTGGGCCACGCGCCAGCTCGCGGCCCGCTACGGGCAGCCCGCGCCGAGCGGCGCGGTGCCGGCCCACTGGTACCCGAACCGCTGGGCGCAGGAGTGGAACGGGCTCGTCACCGCCACCGACCTCGACCCGTACTTCGTGGGGCGCACGCCCGAGTCGATCGTGAAGGACGCCGAGGCGTTCTACGTGTCGATGGGGTTCGAGCCGCTCCCGCCGGTCTTCTGGGAGAAGTCGGATCTGTACCCGGTGCCCGAGGGGCAGACGCGCCAGAAGAACGCGCACGCCTCGGCGTGGCACATGGACCTGCGTCGCGACGTGCGGTCGCTCATGAGCGTGGAGCCGGACAGCCAGTGGTTCTTCACCGCGCACCACGAGCTCGGGCACATCTACTACGACCTGTCCTACACGCGCCCCGAGGTGCCGCCGACGTTGCGCGAGGGCGCCAACCGGGCGTTCCACGAGGGGGTGGGGGAGCTCGCCTCCCTCGCCGCGGGCCAGGTGCCCTACCTCAAGCAGCGCGGCATCCTGCCGAAGAACGTGAAGATCGACCCGACCCAGGCCATGCTCGCCTCGGCGCTCGAGCAGACCGTCGCCTTCATCCCGTGGTCCGCCGGGGTGATGACCCACTTCGAGTACGAGCTCTACGAGAAGGACCTCCCCCCCGAGCAGTGGCAGGCGCGGTGGTGGGCGCTCGCGGGCCAGTACCAGAAGGTGGCCCCGCCGACCGAGGCGCGGCTCACCGATCCGGCGTTGTGCGACGCCTGCACGAAGACGCACATCATCGACGATCCGGGCCAGTACTACGACTACGCCATCGCGACGGTCATCAAGTACCAGCTCCACGAGCACATCGCGACGAAGATCCTGAAGCAGGACCCGCACGCGTGCAACTACTACGGGAACGAGGAGGTCGGGGCGTTCCTCCGCGGCATCCTCGAGCAGGGGGCCACGCGCGACTGGCGCGAGGTGCTGAAGGAGGCGACCGGCGAGGAGCTCTCCACGCGCGCGATGGTGGCGTACTTCGCGCCGCTCCAGGGCTGGCTGGAGAAGGAGAACCGGAGGCCGGTGGCCCGGAAGCCGAAGGGCGGCTGAGTAGCCGGACCCCGGCCCGCGCCTATTGCCCAACCAGGGGTGGAGGCGAGGGGATGGCGGAGGCGGCGGAGGCGTGCGCCCTTGACATCACGACGGACACCCGGTGGGGAGGCGCGGCGGGGCTCGCCCACCTCCGGCCCGGGTTCTGCGCGACCTCGGACTACGACGCGCTCTTCGCGCTCGGATGGCCGCACATCCGGTTCGTGGTGGAGGGGCTCCGGGAGGACGACGATCCGCCGGCGAGCGCGCTGCGCATCCTCGGTCAGGCCGAGCCGCCCGCGCGCTTCGCGTGGCCGCGCCTCGTCGCGCAGGGCCTCGTCCGCGCGTGGGGGATGCCCGCGGTGTTCGAGCAGGTCCCGGGCGCGCGGGTGCTCCGAGCAGATGCCATGGAGGCCGCGTGGACGCCGTCCGCGATCACGGCTACCGAGGCGGCTCTGCTTGTCGCCCATCGCCTCGGCCAGGACGCGCCCGGCCTGACGGAGCACGGCATCGCGAGCTTCGTGCTGCTGCTGGAGGCGCTCGTCGGCGCCGAGCGGGTGGGGGAGGCGATCCTCGACGTGCTGGAGCAGACCCCGGTCGACACGCTGCTCTCGGAGTGGTCGCTCCCGCCGGTGGTCACGTTCCACCTCGGCTTCCTGCTGTTGCGGGTGCCGCGGCCCCAACACGACGCGTGGCGGCGGCGCATGACCACGCTCCTCGACGCGTGCTTCGAGGCGCGCCCGGACCTCCGGCGGCACGGCTTCCGGGGCGCGGGCGGCTCGCACGCCCGATCGCTCCACCTCGCGCTCAACGGCGGGGCCGCGGCGGAGGACAGCACCGATCGCGGGCTCCGATGGTACGTCCACGTGGTCGACGATCCCGTGCTCGTGCGCATGCGCGTCGCGGTGAACCGCGCCGGGTACGAGCCCGACGCGCGGCTGGTGTTCCTCGGGGGCCCGGACGTGCTCGAGCGGTATGCCCGGGACTGGCCACGCCTCGCCACGACCGACGCGCAGCGGTGGTTCTTCGAGCAGGTGGCCCCCATCGCCGCGCCGGAGATGTACCCGCTGATGCTGGAGATGGCGGGCCGATCGCTGGTCCGCCCCGAGGCGATCGGGTGGTTCGTCAAGCACGCCGAGGTGACGCGCCGGTTCCTCGACGAGGCCGCGTCGGGCGACGGGACCGCCGCCGCCTACGCGCGCACGGTGCGCGCCGCCCTCGCGTCGATGGGGTAGCCGAGGCCGCGGTATACTGCGCCGATGCTGCTCCTCCTCTCGTCCGTGGCGCTCGCCGGTTGGACCCGCTCCGCCGAGGAGAACGGGTGTGTCTTCTTCGTGGGCGAACGCCAGGGGGCTTACGCGCCCGTCCGCGCTGAGTGCGAGTGGCCCATCGCCCCGGCGAAGCTCCAGGGGCTGCTCGCCGACAACGCGGCGCACGCCGACTACTTCACCAGCGTCGCGACGAGCCGCGTGCTCGGGCCGACGGCGGGCGGGGAGCTCGTCTACCAGGTGCACGAGGCCTCCGGCATCTCCGACCGCGAGATCGTGCTCCTCATGGGCCAGGAGCCCATCCCCGGCGGCACGCGCTACACGTGGACCCGCGCCGCCGACCAGTCGAAGATCACCGGAAAGCTCGTGCCCACCGTGGTCGACGACGGCAAGTGGGAGGTGACCGCCACCCCCACCGGCAGCAAGGTCGTCTACGAGCTGCTCTACGATCCGGGCGGCAGCGTGCCGAGCTTCCTGGTCCGCTCGTTCCAGGGCGGCGGCACCCGCACGCTCGTCGGGGAGCTCCGCGCGTGGGCGGACGCCCACTGATTGACGGCGGCGCCCTCCTCCGAGTAAAGCCCCCCGACAACGGAGCGCCCGTGCCTCGCCTTCCGAAGCCCCGTCCGCTCCTCGCGCTGCTCGCCGTCGCGGTCTTCGGTGCGCACGCGCCCGTGGCGCTCGCCGCCCCGCTGACGGTGACCGCCACGGAGGAGGCGTCGCTCCTCGCCCGCGAGGTGGTCATCCGGCCGCTCCCGTCCAAGTCTGCGGCGGGGGTGCGGGTGCTCGCGGTGGTCGACATCCACGCCTCGAGGGCCGCGGTGTGGGCGGCCCTGCTGGACTTCCAGGCGCGCATCACGAGCAGCTCCGCGGCGAAGTCGGCGGAGCACTACCGCCCGTCGACCGCCACCGAGCAGTGGGTGCGGTGGCACGTGTCGAAGTTCGGCTTCGACGTGAACTTCCACAACCACTACCTCCTCGACGTGGCGGGGGGGCGGCTCGTCCACGAGCTCGACACCACGCAGGAGAACGACCTCGCGGGGAGCCGCGGCGTGTACGACCTGCACCCGAGCCCCGCCGGCGCCGACTGGACCCGCCTCGCGTACGAGTGCGAGAGCAACTTCGGGCAGGCGCTCCCCGAGTTCGTGCAGCGCTGGATGAGCACGGGCGCCACGCGCGACTTCATGGCCAACATGGCCGCGAGCGCCGAGGCGCGGAAGCCGTGACGTTCGGGCTCCTGGCCGTGGCCGGGCTCGCCGCGCCCGCGCTCGCCGCGCCGGTGGAGCTCCACACCACCCACCAGCTCGGCATCGCGCTGTTCCCCGAGGGGGTCCAGTACATGTTCGAGGTCGAGGGGCGGCTTCCGCTCTGGAAGTCCGACCACTTCCTGCTCGCCGACGGCCACGTCGCGCTCGCCGCCCACGCCGAGGTCACCCCGTCGTTCCCCCGCGGCGGCCCCGTCCTCCGCATCGCGCCCGTCGCGTTCTGGGACGCGACGTTCCGCGCCTACGGCACCTGGTACTTCGGCGCCTTCTCCAGCATCCTCCCGTTCGACGATCCCGCCTTCGAGGCCACCCGGGAGAACAAGCGCGGGCTCGTCGCCGACGGCGTACGCTCCGGCGGGTGGGGGATCCGGCTCGACGCCGAGACCCGCCTCAAGGGCAAGGCCGGGCCGGTGATCCTCGTGCTCGAGCTGCAATACCGCAAGCACCACGTGGAGCTGTACGACGGCGAGCTCGCGTGGTTCTGGGAGCCGACGGAGATGATCAACGTCGCGGGTGACGGCGAGGTGATCAACCGCAACGGCTACCTGTTCTTCGAGCTCGTGAAGCCGACGAAGGCCTCGGAGGCCGGCCCCGCGAACGACCGCAAGCTGTGGATCGGCGCGCTCGGGATGTGGCAGACCTCCCCCCAGAGCGGCGATCGGAACATCCGGCTCGGTCCGGTGCTCTTCTGGAAGCCGGCCGACGGGCCGACCGTCCCCACCTTCATCCTCGGCTCGCAGGCGTGGCTCGACAGCAGCTTCCACCCGACGTTTCCGCCCTACACCTTCCTCGCCGCGCAGTGGGCCAACTGAAGATGGGCAAGCGGACGATGGGCCAATCGAGCGCGATCCGATGAAGCTCCCGGCGGGCCTCGCGCTGCCCACCGACGTGTCGCCCAAGGCCGTCGCGCGCCTGCTTGGAGGGCTCGTCGTGCTCGTGGCCCTCGTCGCGGTGGTGGGTGCGGTGCTCCGCGAGCCCATCGTGGCCTTCTCGGCCGGCCTCGTGGCGGAGTACGGCCTGATCGGCCTGTTCGCGGGCGTGTTCGCGCTGGACCAGACACCGGGCCTCGGTTTCCAGCCGGTGGTGTTCCTCGCCTACACCGGCGGCATCGCCCCGATGCCCCTGCTCCTCGTCGCCTGGCTCGCGTCGCTCTCGGCGAGCGCCGCGGTGTACGCGGTCGGCCGCGCGTTCCGCGGCCGGCCGTCGCTCGTGGCGCTGCTGCTCCGTTGGCGGATCGGCCACTGGATCCAGGCCTACGGCGCGCGCGCCATCGCCGTCGCGGCCCTCGCGCCCGTGCCATTCTGCCTCGCGACGTTCGGCGCTGGCGTGATGGGTATCCCTCTCCGCGATCTCCTCCTCGGCGCGTCCGTCCGCGTCGTGAAGATCGGGCTCATGCTCGCGGCGGTCGCCGCGGGGTGGGGGCTCGGCACGTGAGCAGCGACGACACCCGGGAGCGCATCCTCGAGGCGGCCGCCCCGTTGTTCGCCACCGAGGGCTTCGCGGGGGCGTCCACGCGCGCCATCGCCCAGGCCGCGGGCGTCAACATCGCCACGCTCGCCTACCACTTCGGGGACAAGCAAGGGCTCTACGCCGCCCTGGTCGACCGCACCTACGCGCGGTTGATGGTCGTCGAGATCCCCGGCGCCGACGAGCCCGACCCCGAGGCGCGGCTGCGCGTCATGGTGCGGGGGCTCTACCGCTTCGCCCGGGCCCACCAGGTCGAGGTCCGGGTGCTCCTCCGCCACGTCCTCGAGAACCGCCGGCTGCCCGAGGCGGTGTCCGCGAAGTGGCTCGGCCCCCTGCTCGGTCGCGTCGGCAGCGCGCTGGCGCCGCTCGGCATCCCGCTCGACCCGGAGCGGATGCTCGCGCTGCTCTCGCTCAACCACCTGCTCGTGCGCTACGCGATCACCGAGCCCGAGGACCTCGCGCTCTTCGGCGCCACCGGGGATCCGCACGCGATGGTCGAGGCGCACCTCGCCGACGTGGCGTGCCGCCTCCTCGGGGTCGGGCCCGTCGCGCCGTCGTGACCCCCCGCCGCTCGAGTTCGGCGGCGTGAGGTGCCTGGCGGACGTCACTACCGTCTTGTCAAGGAGGCGCGCGGCCGGACGACCGCGGCGTCGGCCGTCCGCGTGCTCCGTTTCGCCCAGTCCAGCCGCTGGGAAACGAGCCGCCCAGGCAGGTAGACACCGGATCGCGCCCTTGGCGCGGCCGCTCGTCGGCGGCGGCGGGGGCAAGTCACCCCGAGTGCTCAGGGAAAGGCCGCGCGGTCGGACGGTTGCGCGTCGCCCCGGCGCATGTGCGCGCGCGGCCTTTCCCTGAGCGTTGGGCAGGGCTTGGGTCCACGGTGGGCACCCGCGCGGGGGCCATCGCGCGCGCCCGACGACGGTGGGCACCCGCCCGTGGGATAGCGCGCCCGCCCACGGGACCCCGGGCCGGAGGCCACGCGGCGTGAGGTGCCTGGAGGGCGGCCGCGCGTCCTCGCGGGGCCGGTCCGGCCGGGCGTCCGCGACCGGCCGACCGAGCGGAGCGAGCCCGCAAGGGACCGACCGGGCGTCCGCGCCCGGTCACGCCCGGACGGATCAGCGCCCGTGCCCGCCGCCGCCGCGATCCCCGCGACCGCGACCGCCGGGACCCTTGCTGCCCGGACCCTTGCCGCCGGGGCTCTTGCCGCTCGGGCTCGGACCCAGGCTGCGGCCGCGACCGCTCGGGCCCACGCGCCCACCCGGCCCGCCGCCGCGCCCCTGCCCTCGTGCGTCGGGACGCGGGCGCTCGATCGGCGGGAGGGTGGCGGCCTGGGCAACGTCGACGACGGAGGGCGAATCGCCCGTGGAGGCGCGGCCGGCCTTCTCGGCGAACCGCCGCCGGAGGATCTCCATGTCGTCGGCCAACGGGGCGTCGAAGTGGAGCGCCTCGCCGGTGAACGGATGGATGAACGCGAGGCGCGCGGCGTGGAGGGCGAGACGCGGCGCCTGCCCGGCGGTGTGGCGGTCGGCGTAGAGCGGATCCCCGAGGACGGGGTGGTCCATCTCGGCGAGGTGGATGCGCACCTGGTGGGTGCGGCCGGTCTCCAGGCGGGCCTCGACGAGCGAGGCGCGGCCGTAGGACTCGACGCGGGCGACCCACGTGACGGCGGGCTTGGCCAGGAAGCCCTCGCCGCTGCCCCGGAGGCCATCCCCCCGGTCGCGCACCATCATCGACCGGATCTCGCGCGACGGGCCGGCGGGGAACGCGCCGCGCACCAGGGCGAGGTACTTCCGCTCGATGTCGTGGGACTCGAAGAGGGCCTTCAGCGCCTCCTGCGCGGCGTCCGTACGCGCGACGAGCATGACGCCGGACGTCTCCTCGTCGAGGCGGTGCACGGGGAGCGCCGAGCCGAGCCGCTGGCCGACGTACCGGAGCACGTTCTCGGCGTCGTGACGGCCGGGGGCGGGCACGGCGAGCATCTCGGGCGGCTTCCAGACCACGGCGAGGTGCTGGTCGTACCAGAGCATGACGGCGTCACGACCGACGACCATGCGCGGCGTGTTGGGGTCGTAGCGGACGCGCGCGGGGTCGACCAGGCGGCCGCCGTCGGCCGTGGGGACGTGGTCGATCCGGACCTTTCCGGTGCGCAGGGCCTCACGCGCCGCGTTGCTGCGCAGACCGAGGGTGGCGAGATGATCGAGCAGGCGGACGATGGGAGGCCTCGGGTCGGGGGGCTCCTAACATCGGGAGCGCCAAGGATGCAGGGCGCCCCGTGCCGTCCCTCTACGCCGGCTGCCCGGCCCGGTCGGACCGGGGGGCAGCACGGCGGAGGAGCGGAGGAGAGGGCGTCGGTCCCGAGGATCCGTGCCGATGGGCACCGGGGGTGGTGCGTGGCCGCGGGACCGACAACGACCCGAGCCTATGCACGAAGCGTGCCAGCGTGTTTGGAGGTCCGTTTCTGGACGATTCGCGTCTCGACCGCCCCCGGTGCAGGGGGAGTGTCCGAAGTTGGGACGGTCGGCCGTCGTGCCGATGTATCGAAACGATACAGGCGTCACTCGCCCGTCTCGACCTCGAGCTCCTTGAGCGTCCGATACAACGTCATCCGGCTCACGCCGAGCAACCGGGCGGCCTCCGCCTTGTTTCCCGCGGCCACGCGGAGCGCCTCGGCCACGTGGAGGCGGCTCACCTCGCGCAGCGTGGGAAACGGCGTCGGGACGGCGCGCGGCGGCGACGGCTCGACCGCGAGGGGGGGCGGCTCGACCGGGAGAGGATGCGGATCGGCGTGGGGGTGGAGGGCCGCGTCCCGGTAGCCGAGGGGGAGCTCGGCCGGCGCGTGGAGGGCGCGCGGCTCCCTCACGCGGGACAGCTCGGGAACCCCGTCCTCGTCGAACGGAACGGGCTTGCGGCGCTCGAGGGCGACCGCCCGGAGGAAGGGCTGCGGGAGGTCGGCGATGCCGAGCACGGTGCCGCGGGCCGCGACGACGGCGTGCGCGAGGAGGTTCTCGAGCTCCCGCACGTTGCCGGGGAAGCGGTAGGACGCGAGCAGCTCCATCACGCGCGGATCGACGTCGATGACCGGCTTGCCCTCGCGCGCCGCGCACACCCGCACGAAGTGGCGCGCGAGCTCGGGGATGTCGCCCACGCGGTCGCGCAGCGGCGGGAGGTTCACCGTGTAGACGGACAGGCGGTAGTAGAGGTCCTCGCGGAACTTCCCCTCGGCGACCGCCTCCTCCAGATCCCGATGGGTCGCGGAGACGACGCGCACGTCCGACTGGAGGGTCTCGACCCCGCCGAGCCGCACGAATTCTCCCTCCTGGAGCACCCGGAGGAGCTTCGGCTGGAGGCCCATCGGCATGTCGCCGATCTCGTCGAGGAACAGCGTGCCCCGCCGCGCCATGTCGAAGCGCCCGAGCTTGCGCGCGGTGGCGCCGGTGAACGCGCCCTTCTCGTAGCCGAAGAGCTCGGCCTCCAGCAGGTTGTCGGGGATGCCGGCGCAGTTGACCGCGACGAACGGGCCGTCCCGGCGCGGGCCGTTCACGTGCAGCGCGCGGGCGATGAGCTCCTTGCCGGTGCCGCTCTCGCCGCGGATGAGCACGGGCACGCGCGAGGGGAGGGCGCTCTGGACGGCGCGGAACACCCCGCGCATCGCGGTCGAGCGCGCGACGATGCCCGCGAAGGGCGCCGACTGGGCGGCGGACTCGAGCTGGTGCCGGGCATGGTCGACGGCGTCGGGCAGCCGGGCGGCGAGCTGGACCTTGTCGACGAAGTCGAAGGCGCCGTCCCGGATGGAGTCGAGGGCGAGATCGGTCGAGGCCTGCCCGGTGAGGAGGATGACGGGGGTCTCGGGGGCGACGAGGCGGATCTGGCGGAGGAGCTGGGTGCCGTCGATGTCGGGGAGGTTCACGTCGAGCACGACCACGCCCACGAACCCGGCGCCGAGGGCCTCGATGGCGCCCGCGCCGTCGGACACGGAGCGCACGATGTAGCCCCGCGCGCCGAGGAGGCGCTCGACCAGGACCCGGATCCAGGGGTCGTCGTCGATGACGAGGACGTGACGACCGGTGGAGCCCTGCATGGCGGACCCCCTAACCGCCGGGGGCGTCGGTTCGGGCGGCGGCGGCGTGCGGTGGGTCACCACGGGACACGCCCGCCGTCGAGCAGGTAGCCCTTCCCCGCGAACACGCCGCCCGCCTGGTTGTAGAGCGCGCCCACGAGGAGGTCGGGGGTGCCGTCCCCGTCGGGATCCCCCGCGCCGGCGACCGCGCGCCCGGCGGCGTCGGAGGCGGCCTCGGCCGCGAGCAGGCGGCCGACCTCCCCGAGGAGGTGGACCCCGGGGGCCGCGGCGTCGCGCACGACGTAGACGCCGCCGTCGTCCTCCCCGCCGTCGAGCCCCGCGGCCTCGATCCCCGGGGCGCCGACGAGCACCTCGGGCCGGCCGTCCCCGTCGAGATCCCCCGCGACGGCGACGGACCACCCGACGAGATCCCCCGCGGTCTCGCCGACGAGCGCGGGCGTGGCCTCGTCGAGCCCGGCGTCGCCGTCGTCGATCGGGCCGAGGAGCACGTAGACGCGCCCCTCGAGGTGGCCGTCCGCCGCGACGAGCAGGTCGGCGTGGCCATCTCCGTCGAGGTCCGCGCCGCCGGCGATCGCCCCGCCGGCGTAGGCGCCCGGGCCGGGGCCGAAGCGGCGGGCGTCGACGTCCGCGGCGACGTGATCCCCCGGCGACACCGGGCCGCGCACGATCCACACCGCGCCCGCGCTCTCGCCGGCCTCGGCGGCGCCGCTGGCGCCGAGGGCGAGATCGTCGACGCCGTCCCCGTCGAGATCTCCGGCGCCGACCACGGCATCCCCCAGGGCGTCCCCACCGGTTGCGGAGCCGTGCGCGAGCACCCGGGCCCCGCTGGTCGCGCCGGTGAACGTGGCGTAGGCCTCCCCGAGGGAGGACGCCCCCGGTACGAACGGCGCCTGGAGCAGGTACACCCGGCCGCCGCCGGCCCCGCCCCCGTCGTTGGCCGAGGCCCCCACGAGGATGCCCGGCTCGCCGTCCCCGACGACGTGGCCCGCGGCCGCGAGCGAGCTGCCCGCCTGGTCGCCGGGGGCCTCCCCGGAGAAGGTGACGGCGGCGGTGTCGGCGGGGGTCTCGCCGGGGGGCGGCGCGTCGAGGAAGAGGTAGACCTTGCCGGCCTCGGTGCCGGCGTCGTCGTTGCCGATCGCGGACACGAGGAGCTCGGCGCTTCCGTCCCCGTCGACATCGCCGGCGCCGGCGATCGCGTAGCCGACGAAGTCGTAGGCCGCGTCCTCGGGGGTGACGATGCAAGCGCCGGCGCTCATGGGGTGGTCGCCCGACGCCACCGGCCCGTACCAGGCGCACGCCCGGTTCCCGTAGAAGGCGGCGATCACGAGGTCGTCGCGCCCGTCGCCGTCGAGATCCCCCGGGCCGGCCATCGCGCTGCCCGCGGCGGAGGAGGGCGCCCCGACGAAGGTGGCGTGGGCGTCCGCGAGGCCGAACGACGGCGGGTCGGTGTCCTCGCCCGTATCGTCCGGCCCGGTGTCGGCGGTCGCGTCGTCCTTCGGGGTCGTGCCCGTGCACGCCCCGCCGAGGAGCGCCGCGAGCAGGATGGGCGAAGAAGCACGCATCGCCCCGGCGCCTATCACGCGCTCGAGGCCCCGGCGGGCGCGCTCGGGGCGCGGACGTCGGGCGTCACGCCCCGCGTGAGAGCCCGTGTGGAAGTCGGGAGTGACACCCCAGCGATCACACCTCCTGATCGCCGGCGTAGGTGAACGGGCGCTCCCGCCGGTCGGCGTCCGTCCACCCGGCGGACTCGGCCTCGTTCTTGCGACGTTCGGGCCCGGCGTAGAGCGCGCCCCAGTCCTCGACGCCCGGGACCACCCCCTGCTCCAACGCCTCCTCGAAGCGCACGGCGTTGCTCCCGGGGACCCCGTCCTCCGTGGCCGCCTCGACCTCCCCGTCCGCGGTGCGCCACGGCCCCGAGGCCCCCGGGGGCCCACACGCCTCCTTGCTCAGCGGCCCCACGAAGGCCCCCACGGGCCGCGTTCCGCGCGGGCGCTCGTCATCGGGCGGGAGCTGGCCGCCGCCCAGGTCGGGTTGTCGCAACAGGATGCTGTCGGGCTTCGTCATCCGCGCGCGCGTCCTGGAATCCGAATCGCGGGTCCTTCGCATGCCGCCCCCCCCCGTGAACAATAGGCAGCGGCGCGGAGCCGCCTTGCTTCAGCGGTCGGGGTGCCTAGTCTCATGACAGGATGGGAAGAACCCAACCCATGGTACTACGGCCCGCTTTCCAAGCTTTCGCTTGGGTCCTGCTCGGTATGGTCGGGGTCGCAGGGGCGATCCTGGCGCTCTTCTTCGGAGGGCTACCCGCGATGGTGGTCTTCCTGCTGGTGCTGTTCGCCGGGGGGCTTTGGTGGTGGCAGTCCGGTAACGAAGAGAGCGATCGGGAGGGGGGGCGACCCGGGCGCCCCGACGAATCCTGAGCGGGTGGGCCCGGCCCCCCTGTCCGAAGAGGGCAGGGGGGCCTCTACCTTTTTTTCAGGGACGGCGCGGCAAAAGTGCTGGACGAAGCACTATTTCGTCCCCATCCATAGCGAATGGAAGCACGAACTGCCCCACCCGCCTCCCGCCGTACCGACTCGAAGATCGACGTACGCGGCCCGAAGACCCCGTCCTCCTCGCTCGTGCTGACGAACGAGGCCCTCGGGTTCGTGGCGGCGCTTGCCCGGCGGTACACGTCGCGCGTGCAGGAGCTGCTCGCCCGGCGTCGGGAGCGGCAGGCGGAGTTCGATGGGGGTCGGTTTCCCGACTACCTGCCCGAGACCGTGGGGATCCGCACGAAGGAGTGGACCGTCGCGCCGATCCCGCCGGAGCTCCTCGACCGCCGGGTCGAGATCACCGGTCCCGTCGACCGGAAGATGGTCATCAACGGGCTCTCGTCTGGCGCCAACGTCTACATGGCCGACTTCGAGGACTCGACCTCGCCGACGTGGCAGAACGTCGTCGAGGGCCAGCAGAACCTCTCGGACGCCGTGCGCGGGACCATCCGCCACGTCCAGCCGGGCACCGGCAAGATCTACACGCTCGGGCCCGAGCAGGCGACGTTGTTCGTGCGGCCGCGCGGGTGGCACCTGTGGGAGAAGCACGTCCTGGTCGACGGGCAGCCCGTGCCCGGCGCGCTCTTCGACTTCGGCTTGTTTTTCTGGCACAACGCGGCGCACCTCGTCGCGAGCGGGCGCCGCCCGTGCTTCTACCTGCCGAAGCTCGAGAGCCACCGCGAGGCGCGCCTCTGGGCCGAGATCTTCGCCCACGCCGAGGAGGTCGTCGGCATCCCCATCGGTACGGTGCGCGCCACCGTGCTCATCGAGACCCTCCCGGCCGCCTTCGAGATGGACGAGATCCTGTGGGAGCTCCGCGCCTACTCCGCCGGGCTGAACTGCGGGCGGTGGGACTACATCTTCAGCTACATCAAGACGTTCGCAGAGCACCCCGCGTTCGTGGTGCCCGACCGCGCCGCCATCGGCATGGACCAGCCCTTCCTCGCCGCCTACACACGCGCGGTCGTGGCGACCTGCCACCGCCGCGGCATCCACGCGATGGGGGGGATGGCGGCCCAGATCCCGCTCAAGGACGACCCCGAGGGCACCACCCGCGCCCTCGACAAGGTGCGCGCCGACAAGCTCCGCGAGGTGAAGCTCGGACATGACGGCACGTGGGTGGCCCACCCGGCGCTGGTCCCGATCGCGCGCGAGATCTTCGACGCCCACATGGCCGGGCCCAACCAGATCCACGTCCGGCCGCCCGGCGGCCCGCCGCGCGCGTTCGAGCTCTGCACCACGCCCCAGGGCCCGCGCACCACCGCCACGCTCCGCCACGACATCGACGTGTCCGTGCGCTACCTCGAGTCGTGGCTGCGCGGCATCGGCAGCGTCGCGCTGTACGGCCTGATGGAGGACGCCGCCACCGTCGAGATCGCGCGCAGCCAGATCTGGCAATGGATCCGCCACGGCGCGCGCCTCTCCGACGGCACCGAGCTGACCCTCTCCCGCTTCGAGCGCGTGCTCGACGAGGAGATGATCCGCCTCCGCACCCAACTGGGCGCCGAGGCGTACGAACGCGGCCGTTGGGCCGAGGCGCGCGCGCTGTTCCACCGCGCCTGCACCACGCGCCGGTTGCCGCCCTTCGTGACCTCCCTCGCCTATGAGCGGATCGTCACGCTTCTCCCTCCGTCCATGGAGTGATTCAAAATGCCAAGCAGGAAGCCCACCCCACCCAACGGCCCCCTCACCGAGGGGGCGCCGGGGGCACCAAAGGGAAGGTGGGCGGGTGTCGTTCGACCCTATCAGCCGGCGGACGTGGCGCGGCTACGGGGCACGCTCCAGGTGCGCCACACCTTCGCGGAGGTGGGCGCTTCGCGGCTCTGGGAGCTGCTCAACAAGGCGGACTTCGTGCCGGCGCTGGGCGCGTCGACGGGAAACCAGGCGGTCCAACAGGTGCGCGCGGGGCTGCCCGCCATCTACGTGAGCGGGTGGCAGGTGGCCGCGGACGGCAACCTCTCCGGCCACACCTACCCCGACCAGAGCCTGTACCCGAGCAACAGCGTGCCGACGTTGGTGCGACGCATCAACCAGGCGCTCCAACGCGCCGACCAGATCGAGCACGCCGAGGGGCGGGCCGGCCGCACGTGGTTCGCGCCCATCGTGGCGGACGCCGAGGCCGGCTTCGGCGGACCGCTCAACGCGTTCGAGATCACGCGCTCGCTCATCGAGGCGGGCGCCGCGGGGATCCACCTCGAGGATCAGCTCGCGAGCGAGAAGAAGTGCGGCCACCTCGGCGGCAAGGTGCTGACCCCGGTGAGCCACTTCATCCGCTCGCTCGTGGCGGCGCGGCTCGCCGCGGACGTGCTCGGGGTCGACACCGTGCTCATCGCCCGCACCGACGCCGAGAGCGCGCGGCTCGTCACCAGCGACATCGACCTGCGTGACCAGGCCTTCCTTGCGGGCGGGCGGAGCGCCGAGGGCTTCTACCACTACCGGGGCGGCCTGGACGCCGCGATCATGCGCGCGATGTCGTACGCACCCTACGCCGACGTGTTGTGGTGCGAGACGTCCACGCCCGATCTCGCCGCCGCCAAGCGCTTCGCCGAGGCGGTGCACGCGGCCCATCCCGGAAAGCTGCTGGCGTACAACTGCTCGCCGTCGTTCAATTGGAAGAAGCACCTGGATGCCGCGACGTTGGAGCGCTTCCAACGTGAGCTCGGGGCCATGGGGTACAAGTTCCAGTTCGTGACGCTGGCGGGGTTCCACAGCATCGCGCACGGGATGTTCTCGCTCTCGCACGCCTTCGGCGAGCGCGGCATGGCGGCCTACGCCGACCTGCAGACCGACGAGTTCGCGGCCGAGCCCGCCGGGTACACCGCCGTGCGGCACCAGCGCGAGGTGGGGACCGGCTACTTCGACGACGTCGCGCAGACCATCGCGGGGGGCAACTCCTCGACGACGGCGCTCGAGGCCTCCACCGAGGCCGCCCAGTTCGCGCGGGAGCGCGAGACGGCGTAGCGGCCGGATTGGGCCCCCCCGGTGTGGGGGGGCCTTTTCGTGTCAATGCACGGCCACCTGGGAGGGCATCAGCTCCACCTTCATCCAGCCGGCCTCGCGGCGGTCGAAGTGGTGGTAGGCGTCGATCGCGCTCGCGAGGGGCGCCCGCTGGGTGAGGACCTGCAGGGGGTCGATGACCCCGGTCTTGACGAGGTCGACCAGCATCGGGAGGTACCGCCGGTGGGGGCAGTTCCCCATCTTCACGGACAGGTTCCGGTTCATCGCGCGCCCGATGGGGAAGAAGCGATCGTTCGAGGGGTACACCCCCACGATCGCGATGGTGCCCGCCTTCGCCGAGATGTCCACGGCCCACTCGAGGGCCTGGCTCGGCGCGTTGCCGGTGTTCCACCCGGCCGCGAGGGTGTGGTTGGCGATCTCGTCGAGCTCCGCCCGGTCCTGCGCATCCCGCGCGGCGGTCCGTTTGTGTCCGCTGCACGCGTCCACGCCCACGGCGTCGATGACACGGTCGGTGCCGATGCCGTCGGTGAGGCGGCGGATCGTCTCGACCGGATCCTCCTCCTCGAAGTTCACCACCTCGGCGCCCTGCTTCCGCGCCATCTCCAGGCGCGTCGTGACGTTGTCGACGGCGAAGATCCGCCCCGCGCCCATGATCTTCAGGCTCGCGATGACGAACTGCCCGACCGGGCCGCACCCCAACACCGCCACGGTCGCGCCTTCGTGGATTCCGGCGAGCTCGGCCCCGTACCAGCCCGTGGGGAAGATGTCGGAGAGCAGGACCGCCTGTTCGTCGCTCACCTCGTCGGGGAGCTTCACGAGCCCCACGTTGGCGTACGGAATGCGCGCACGCTCGGCCTGGAGCCCGTGGAACGGCCCGCTCTCGGCCGGCCCCCCGTAGAAGGCCGTGCCCGCCAGCTTCCCGTTGGGGTTGGCCGTGTCACATTGGGAGTAGTAGCCGTCGCGGCAGTACGCGCACACGCCACAGGCGATGGTGGAGGGGACGACCACGCGGTCCCCCGCCGACAGGTTCCGCACATCGGGCCCGACCGCCTCCACCACGCCGGCGGCCTCGTGCCCGAGGATGGTCCCGGGCTTCATGCCGGGCAGCGTGCCACGGATCATGTGCAGATCCGTGCCACAGATGGCGCTCGCCGTGATCCGCACGATCGCATCGGTCGGCGCCTGGATCCGTGGCTCGGGTACGTCGTCGAGGCGGATGTCCCCGACGCCGTGAAACACGACAGCTTTCATTTTCCCCTCCTGATCGAAGATCCCTAGGGCTCTGGGGAGCAGGGTCCACCGGGGGCTCTTGGCTCTCGGGGAAAGCCGGACCAAGGCAGTCGGAGATTCACCACAGAGGTCACAGAGGACACAGAGTTCAAAGGCAGAGGAAGGCAGGGAAAGGCAGAGGAAAGGTAGGAAGGGGAGGGGGATGCACCAAAGAGGCTCCTTCTCCTTCTCTCCTTGCCTCTGTCTCTCTCCCTCTTCTCTGTGTTCTCTGTGTCCTCTGTGGTGAAATTCCCCTTGCCTTGCGAGCCATCGCCCCGCGAGCCCCCGCCTCGCGACAAGATTCAGTAAGCCAAGAACCCCGTCCCCCCGTCCCCATCCACCGCCCCGCCGTACTCGTCCGATCCACCGCTCCAGGCGATGCCGAAGCTCGAACCGTCCGCCGGCGCGCGGGTGTCGCCCGACGGCCAGAGGTAGATGTCGGGGTCGCCGCCGGCGTCGAGGAACAGGCCTTCGGAGCCCGTGGTGAGGCGGGTGTCGCACTCGGTTGAGTGGTTGCCGAGGCCGGTGGAGTAGGCGGAGTCGGCCTGGTAGGTGTCACTGCCGTCGTTGTCGACGAACACCCCGATTCCCTGGCAGTTGGACGCGCCCGCGGCCAGCGTCGTGTAGTGGTACACGTCGTCGCCGGCGCCGTCGATCGCGACGCCGACCGAGAAGTCGTGGCCCGAGCCGAGCATCACGTTGTAGGGCGTGAAGTTCGGGTTGTAGTGGTCGTTCCCCGCGGTGTCGACGAGGATGGCCAACGCGAAGTGCGCCGCCCCGCCCTGGATGTACCAGAGGGCGTCGTAGGTGTCGTCGCCGCCGCCGTCCGCGAGCAGGCCCGTGCCCTCCCAATAGCCGGTGGCCTGGGCGAACACGCCGGCGGTGTAGGCGTCGTTGCCCGCGGCGTCCCGGAGCACGCCGAGGCCGCCCGCGAGCCAGACGCTGGCGCTGTCACCCCGGAGGCCGAAGCCGGCGCCCTGGGTGAACGAGCTGTTGCCCTGGCCGTCCGCGAGCTGCGGCGAGTAGTAGAGCGTGGTGCCGCCGTAGGCGTTGCCGGGGTCGGACCACCAGGTGTCGTCCCCGTCGCGGTCGTAGGCGAGGCCGCCCGAGCCGACGTAGCCGAAGCCCTGGCCATTGGACCACACCTGGTAGCGGTCGGTGCCGCCCCCGTCGTAGAGGAGCCCGACGCCGAACACCCCCGCGCCCTGGGCGCCGGTCTCCGCCGCGTAGGTGTCGTCCCCGCCGTCGTCGGCGAGCACGCCCACGCCCATGGCCCCGAAGCCCTGGCTCATGCGCAGGGAGGCGTAGCTGTCGCTCCCGCCCCCGAGGTCGTAGAGGAAGCCGACGCCGTAGCGGCCCGAACCCTGCCGCCCGGTGGACGACGCGGAGACGTAGTACCCGCCGCTCCCCCCGGCGCGGCCGTCCGCGTCGGAGGCCAGCACGCCATCGATGTCGTTGGCGTCGGCCACGACGGTGTACCCGTAGGCGTCGTCCCCGCCGAGGTCGACGAGCACGGACACCGGGTTGTCGCCGTCGCGCGTGGCCCCGGCGCCGCCGGTGTAGGTGTCGGCCCCGCCGAGCTCGATGTGGAGGACGAGCGCGCCCTCGTCGTCCCCGTGGGTGTCGTCGGTGCCCGGCGAGACGAGCAGGGCCCCCGCCGCGGTGTCGATCCGCAGGGAGGCGTCGAGGCCGACGAAGCGCGCGAGGTCCGCGTCCTCGATGGCGAACGCGATGCGACGCGCGGGATCCACCAACCCGCGCGGGCCGAGGTCGGAGGCGTACCAGTCCTCGAACGCGCCGAGCTCGGCGGCGTCCGCGTAGTTCGGGAACGCCCGCCCCACGTCGACGACCAGCCCCGGGCCCTGGTTGTAGACCTTGCTCGCGCCCCAGCCGTCCGAGTCGATCGTCTCGTCCTGGGCGTACCGCGTGGCCACCGCGTCCGCGACGGCGAGGACCACCGGCACGAGGGCGTCCGCGAGGTCGGGATCGAGCCCGGCGAGCCCGGTGGTGTCGGCGTCGTCGTCGCCCGTCACGTCGAGCAGCATCGCGACCGCGTCCTCGAGGGTGAGGAGGCCTGGATCGACGGGGTCGGCCACCAGCGGCGCGTCGACCCGCGCGCCGAGGCCCGCCAGCAGGCCGGCGACGGGATGCGCGCTCGCCGCGGACGCGTCGAGGTCCGTCGTGACCTGGCCGGCGAAGCACGGCACCTGCTCGGGCGCGTGGTGCACCGTCGTGAACCACGACAACACGAAGGGGTTCTCGACGTAGTCGCCCCACTGGGTCCACTGGCGCTCGGTGTAGCCGAGCTCCGCGCGGGGCAGGCCGGCGTCGGCGAGCGCGGCGTCGAGGAGGGGCGCGTCCCCCCCGGGGGCGCAGTCGAGGACGGCGGCGGCGGGATCCCAGGCCGGCGGCGCGGGTGCGACGGGCGCGGTGTCCTTCGGAGCGGGGGGCTGGCAGGCGAGCAACCAGAGGAGCATCGTGACCTCGGCACCCACGATGCACTGCCACGCACCTCCTTGTCGAGGATCCGCTGATCGCCGGGCAGGATCGGGCCCTCCCGAGGCTGCTTCACATCCCGGCTACCGACTCCGCCCCGAGCCCGCCAGCCGGCCGTGCGCGTCCGCCGCCGCGACACTCGCCGCCACCGTCGTGGCCGCGGGCTCCCCGCCCGGCGCCGTCCACCCGCCCTCGGCGAGCCAGGCGCCGACGGGCGTGGAGGCGAGCTCCAGGCCGGCGCCCTGGACGAGCCCCGCCCGCCCGCCGACGGAGACGACGAAGGGCCGCGCGTCGAGGGCGCAGGAGCCGGCCATCATCCCGCTCATCAGCTCGGGCGTGCCGAGGGCCAGGGGCGTGTCCCCGAGCCCCGTGGCGTCGAGCACGAGCGCGGTGAGGTCGGACTCGGCGAGGTGGAGCACCTCCCAGGCCGACGGCCCCCCGTCGCAGCGGGGCGCGGCGCTCCGCGCGCTCACCGACACCGGGCGGGACGAGGGGGCGCCGCCGGTCACCTCGAACACCCCGTTCGCGAGCACCGTGGCGCGTCCGAGGGCGCCGGGGGTCGCCACGACCACCTGGGGCGAGGTGGCGATGCCCGTGCCGAGGTTCGCGACCACGTACGAGGGCGCGACCGCGCCGAGCACCGGGTGCTCCTGGGCGCGCCACCGCCACACGGGCACCGCGCCGGTGAGGTCGGGGTTGATCCGCATCTCGTGGAGGAGCGCCTGGAGCCCTTCGCTCGCGTACAACGCGGTGCGCGGGTGGTGGGAGACGCCGTTGACGACGATGTCGTCCACGGACACCGTCCACGCGGCCAGGGTCGCCGCCGGCACGACGGGGCCTTCGACCGTGCACGTGCCCTCCGCGTCGGTGTAGCAGGAGAACGGCGCGGCGGTGGAGCCCGAGAAGGTCCCGAACACCAGCACCGACGGGGCCGGCGCCATGTGCTCGTCGAGCACGGTGAGGCGAGCGGCGGGCCGCACGCTGCCGTCCTCGTCGGGCGTCTCCTCTCCCGGCAGATCGCCGTGGGCCGCGAGCCACCCGAGGAGCGCCACCGAGAATTGGCGCGAGGACGGGCCGTCCGCGCCACGCCCGAGGGAGAGGGCGTGCGCCACGTCGAGCCGTCCGCGCCCGCGCCCGTCGAGCCAGGCGGTCTGGATGTAGGGCTCCATGGCCGCGCTGCCCTGGAGCAGGACGCGGATGTCCTCCGTGCGGCGCCCGTCCGCGAGCAGGCGCGCCGCCGCGCCGCTCACGAGCGCGGTGGCCTGGCTCGTGCCCGCGTAGAGCCAGTAGCCGGTGCGGCTCGGGTCCCCGAGCGCGATCGTCTCGCCCATCACCCCGTCGAGGAGCCCGTCACCGTCCCGGTCCTCGTCGACGGAGCCGCCGGGGGCCATCAGGTCCACGCGCGGGCTCGCGTTGCTGTAGGGGGCGGCGCCGTACACGTTCGGCCCCTCCGGGCGGTTGGCGCCGACCGCGATGACGAGGGGGTTGGCCGCCGGCTGGGAGACGTAGTCGCCGCCGTCGTTGCCCGCCGCCGCCACGAGCACGGCCCCGGCCGCCGCGGCGCGCTCCAGGGCGTCGACGAGCATGCGCGAGGGCACGTAGCCCCGGCCGAACGACAGGCTCATGTTGATGATGTCGGCGCCGTGGGTCACGGCGTGCACGATGCCGTCGACCAGCGCGATCTCGGTCCCGACGTTGTCGCGATCGAGCACCTTGATCGGCATGATCGAGACCCCGGGGGCGATCCCCGGGTAGACGCCCTCCGCGGCGATGAGGCTCGCGAGGTGCGTGCCGTGCTGGTGATCGTCGTTCGGGTGGGCGTCGTTGTTGATGAAGTCCCACGGGGAGACGAAGCGCACGCCCGCGAGCGAGGGCGCCCGCCGGTAGTCGAGCCCGTCCGCGGCCCGATCCTCGTAGGCCACCCCGGTGTCGAGCAGCGCGATGACGATGCCCTTCGCGTTCCCTTCGGCGGGCGGATTCGACGCCACGACATGCCAGCGCTGGCGGGACGTCGTGCTGCGCACGGGGCGGACCTGCCCGGGAAGGTAGACGTCCGCCGCGCCGTGGACGATCCCGTCGGGCGCGGCGTGGGCCACCCGGCCGTCGCGCCGGAGCCGGTCGAGGAAGCCGTCGCGATCGAGCCCGGCCGGGATCTCCAGCAGCGCGTAGCCGGCGGGCCCCGGCTCCCGGAGCACGCGGCTCCCCAGCGATCGAGCCACCTCCGCGAGCGGAAACTCGGGGCGCGGTCGAACCGCAACGTGATCGTCGGCCCAGGTGCGTCCGTGCGTGAGGGCAGCCCCGCGCGTGGCCCCGTCCGGGGTGACGGCTCCAGTCTCCTGGACCGGGGGGAGGGCGCGTGGCATCCCGATTTGCCCGTGTGCGCCCATCGACGAGAGGCCGACGCACGACACGAGCAATAGACCGCTTTTGAGGCGGCTCATTCGTCGCTCCCCCCTTCCTCCGGAGAAGATAGGAGCCGCGTGCGCCGAGCCAAGCGGGCGCCGCGTGGCGCGGCACCGGGAAGGCCCGGATCGTCGGGTTCAGCCGGCCGCGCTCTCTCCCGGTTGCTCCCGTACTTCCGAGAGGTTGTCCAGGAAGGCGAGCAGGGGATCCCACTCCGTACGAAGCGCGCGCACGCGGCGGGTGGGTGTGTCGAAGAGGGTCACCCCGGTTGCCGCCGCGGACACGTAATCACGGGCGTCCGACAAGCGCGCCACCACGGGAAAACCGAGCAGGTCGGAGAGCCGGTCCGCCCCACCCGGACCGAGCCCCCGCGGGCTCACGCGGTTGGCCACGATCGCCACCGGACGCCGGCCCTTCCGCACCCGCTCGATGCCGCTCACCACGTCGAGGAACCGCTGGGTGCCCTGCTCGTCGAACACGGAGGGGAGCATGGGCACCACGAGGGCGTCGGCCGCCCGGACCACCACCTCGAGGGCCTTCCGCTTCATGCCGCCGGGCACGTCGATGACCATCCGCCCCTCCCCGAACGGGAGCACCATGGCGCGCGCGTCGAGCTCGACGGCCTCGATGACGGGGAGATCCCTCGGCCGCCCGGCCACCCAACGGAGGGCGCTCTGCTGTCGATCGAGGTCACCGAGCAGGGAGCGATGCCCGTCCGCCGCGTAGCGGGCCGCGAGCTGCGTGCTGATGGTGGTCTTCCCGCACCCGCCCTTGAAGTTGACGACCGCGACGATGAACATGCCACTTTCTATCACGAGAAACAGGTGATCGCGGACCTGAGCCCCGACTGTGGCTCCGAGTCGGGTAGAATCGCAACGGAGGGTGCTTGCACGACGCGAGTCCAGACCTGCACGACGTGCGTGCCATGACGGCACGCGTGCGTCGATTGGTCGTGGCCCTCGAGGGCGCCGACGACGAGCGGCGCGTCTTCGAGGTCGCCGTCGCCGGCGCCGTCTCCATGGGCGTGCCGGACATCGCGGCCTGGATCACCGGCGGCACCGAGACCGCGCGGGTGGCGGGCGTGGGGCGGCTCGCCGGGATGCTCGATCCCCCGCGCCCCGGCCCCACGCGGGACGGGGGGCTGGAGGTCCGCCCCTGCGGCGCGCCGGGGCGCCGGGACGGCGTCCTCGCGGCGCGCGTCGAGCCCGGCACCGACGAGGAGGAGCGCTTCGACCTGGTCGTCGATCTCGTCTCGGCCGCGCTCCGGCGCATCGAGCGGGAGCGCGAGGCGGCGTCGAGCGCGAGCCGTGTGGTCGCCGAGCGGCACCGTATCCATGCCCTCATCGAGCAGTCGCCGCTCATCGTGGCGCTCCGCACCGGCCCGACGCACATCCTCGAGGTGGCGAACCGCCGCTACCTCCAGATGGTGGGCGCGTCGCGCGACCTCTACGGGCGTCCCGGCCGGGAGACCCTGCCCGAGATCTCCGCCCAGGGCTTCTTCGACGCGCTCGATCGCGTCTATGCCACCGGCGAGCCGCACTACGGGCACGAGGTGCGGGCGGTCTTCGACCGCGCGGGGGACGGCAACTTCACCGAGGGCTGGTACAACTACACCTGGGCGCCCCTTCGGAGCGCCGACGGCCGGATCGTCGGGACCGCCATCCACGCGGTCGAGGTCACCGAGCAGGTGCTGGCGCGCATGGAGGCCGAGGCCGCGCGCGCGCGATTCCTCGATCTGGTCAACTCGATCGACGTGATCGTGTGGGAGTCCACCGTCGATTCCTCCGCCTGCTCGTTCGTGAGCGAATGGGCCGAGCGTGTCCTCGGATACCCGCTCGAACGCTGGTACGAGGACGGCTTCTGGACCTCCATCCTCCACCCGGACGATCGGCCGGGCGTGACCCGCGCCTTCAACGAGGCCATCCGGCGCGGGCGTGACCACGAGCTGGAGTACCGCGTCGTCGCCGCGGACGGACGCATGGTCTGGATGCACGACGTCGTGCGGGTGATCCGCGGAGGGGACGGCCGGCCCAACCGCCTGCGCGGCGTGATGATCGACGTCACCGCGCGCATCGAGGCGGAACGGGAGCGCGATCGCGTCAACGCCGAGCTCCTCCACGCGCAGAAGCTCGAGAGCCTGGGCCTGCTCGCGAGCGGGGTCGCGCACGACTTCAACAACCTCCTGGCGGTGGTGCTCGGCAACGCCTCGTTCGCGCTCCTGCGGGCGGAGGAGGACGGCCGGGAGGCCGGTCCGCTGCGCGACATCGTGACCGCGTCCCGCCGCGCCCAGAACCTCACGCGCCAGCTCCTCGCCTACGCAGGGAAGGCCCCGTCGCGGACCGCGCCCCTCGACGTGTCCGCCAACGTGCGGGAGATCGTGGGCCTCGTCGAGGCCGCCTTCCCGAAGAAGGTCGTGCTGGATCTCGACCTCGCGGAGCGGCTGCCGCCGGTCCAGGCGGACCCCACCCACCTGCAACAGGTGGTGATGAACCTCGTCATGAACGCCGCCGAGGCCGTGGGGGATCTCGTGGGGCGCGTGCGCGTGGCCACCCGGCTGGAGACCATCGGCCCCGCCGCCGCCGCCGACTTCGGCCTCGAGCCCGGGCCCTACGTGCGGCTCGAGGTCGCCGACAGCGGGTCCGGAATGGGGCCCGAGGTCCTCACGCGCATCTTCGACCCGTTCTACTCCACCAAGGGCATGGGCCGCGGCCTCGGCCTCTCCGCGGTGGCCGGCATCGTGCGCGCCCATCGAGGCGCCATCCGGTTCGAGAGCGCGCCGGGGGAGGGGACCCGATGCGTGGTCCACCTGCCCGCCGCCACGGAAGCTGCCGCGGTTCCGACGGGTTCACCCGCCGAGGTAGCGCGGATGCGTCCAGCCGAAGGGGTCATCCTGGTGGTCGACGACGAGCCGGAGGTGCGGGCCACCGCGCGGCTCCTCCTGGAGCACCTCGGCTACCGCGTGATCGAGGCGATGGACGGGCCGAGCGCCCTGGCCTTCCTGGAGGGCGCGTCCACCCGGGTGGTGGGGGTCCTCCTCGACCTCACGATGCCGATCATGGACGGCGAGGAGACCCTCGCCGGCATCCGCCAGAACCACCCGAACCTGCCGGTGGTGATCTCGAGCGGCTACGACCGGACCGGCGCGATGGCGAGCGCTCCGCCGGTCGGCCCGACCGTGTTCCTCCAGAAGCCCTACACGATCCAGGAGCTCGCGGAGAGCCTGCGCGCGGCGCGAGAGGGCTGATGCGGAGCGCGATTCGTCGCGCCGTGGGTCACCCGCCCGCGGGCGCCGCGCTCGCCGTGGCGTCGCACGTGAGCATGGAGGAGCGGGTGAGCCACTCCGTGTCGGGGAAGTAGGCGAACACGAGCGTGCCGTCGCGGACGGTGTCGATGACGGCGTCGGAGACGGCGGGATCGAGCGCCGGGCAGCCCTGGCTTCGGCCGAGGCGCCCCCACCGCTCCACGTGCTCCAGCGTGCAGTAGCTGGCGGCGTGGACGACGATGGCGCGGTCCCGCGCGCGGTCGTTGAAGCCGGGCTCGAGGCCGTCGAGGCGCAACGAGCGGCCGTGCTTGCCGATGTAGGTCTCCCCGGTCCGGAACAACCCCAGGCTCGACGCGTTGCTGCCGGGGATGTTGGAGAACGAGACGGCGGCGTCGTCACCCGTGGTGCGCCCGTGGGCCACGCGCTCGTTGAACAGGGTCTCGCCGGTGGCGAGGTCGATCACCCAGAGCCGGGGCGCGGTGGAGGGGAGCCGGAAGTCGATGACCGAGATCACGCGGTCCGCGCGCTCGCTCGTGGCGCCGGCGCTCCGGGCGCAGCCGAGCGCCTCGAGGGCGAGGTCGTAGACGACCGGATCGAGCCCCGCGGGCGAGCCAACCGCGGGGGTCGCCGCCCGGGCACTCGCCGCACCGCCGATGCCCGAGGCCAGCAACACGACCGCCACGCCGGCGCCGAGGGCCCAACCGCCGCGATCTCCACTCGCTCGTCCCATGCCGAGGGGGCTATCCGCATGGTCCGCTCGCACGCCACCCGGTCGTCGCGGACCAGGGGGGCGAGCAGGAGGCTACGGGTAGCCGGCGCTGAAGTCGACGGCGTCGACGAGCACGGGGTCGATCACCGTGTCGAACCACTCGTACCGCTCGGCGAGCGCGCCGTCGGCGCTCCAGGCGGTGAACCGGCGGGGCAGCCCCGTCGTCGTCGAGACGAGGAGCTCGGTGCGGGCGAAGCGGGGGTGATCCACGTCGGTCATGGAGATGGTCCACGTGCGATCGCCGCCGGAGGTCGACGCGACCGGCGCGGCCAGGGTCGGACGTTTCGCCGCCGACGGCGCGATCGAGGAGGCCACCAGCTTCACGAGGTAGCCGAAGCCGGCGTCCGCGGGGGAGTAGTTGGTGTCGCGCCGGAGGATGCGGTTCTCCAGGGAGAAGCTCAGGATCCCGACCGCGCGCCCGGCGAGCCCGCCGGGGTAGACCTGCACCTCCCCCTCGTGCCGCGCCGCGTTCCAGTAAACGCGGCGACCGGGGTGCAACGACTCCCATTCGAGCTGGATCTCCCAGGGCTTGCGGAAGGCGACCTTCACCCGCTGCTCGGGCCCGAGATCCCCGTTCACGCGCTCCTGGATGACCTGGCTCGTGCGGTAGGACGAGAGGCGATCCCACGCGCCCTTCATGCGGACGATGAGGTCCTCCGAGGACTCGGCGGACGCGAACGACACGGTGAGGAGGAAGGCGAGCACGCGGGAAGCTAGCACGCGCCGTGGCTCCGTGGGCGCGCTACCTGGTGGCATGTCCACCGACGCCTGGAACCCCGCGCAGTACGAACGCTTTCGTGCCGAGCGGACACAGCCCTTCCTCGACCTCCTCGCGCGGGTCCGCGTC
This sequence comes from Deltaproteobacteria bacterium, assembly GCA_036676765.1. Lineage (GTDB taxonomy): Bacteria > Myxococcota_A > UBA796 > UBA796 > SXON01 > CAJBVW01. The sequence continues at coordinate 10,795 of JAKFCH010000304.1, read as the reverse complement.
CGTACGGGGATGCGCGTGCTCGACCTGGGGTGCGGCACCGGCGAGCTCACGGCCCGGATCGCGGATCGGCTCCCCGGCGCCCGCGTCGAGGGCCTCGACAGCTCCCGCGCCATGCTCGCCAAGGCGGTCCCCCGGCCCGACCTCTCGTTCCGGGAGGCCGACATCGCCTCGCTCGTCGACGTTTCGGGCGTGGATCTCCTCCTCTCCAACGCCGCGCTCCAGTGGGTGCCCGACAACGAGGCGCTCCTCGCGCGGTGGCTCCCCCAGCTCGCGACGGGCGCCCAGATCGCCGTGCAGGTGCCCCGCAACGAGGGGCACGTGTCGCACCGCCTCGCGGAGGAGGTCGCGCGGGAGGCCCCCTTCGCCGAGGCCTTGGGCGGGTTCGTGCGGCGGAGCGAGGTCCTGACGCTCGAGCGCTACGCGGAGATCCTCTGGGCCCACGGTCTTCGCGACCAGGTCTGCGAGGAGCGCATCTACGGGCACGTGATGGACGGCCCCGCCGACGTGGTCGAGTGGGTGAAGGGCACGCTGCTCACGGCCTACGTGGGCCGCCTGGGGCCCGCGCTCGGCGAGGCGTTCGTGGCGCGGTACCGCGAGCGGCTCGTCGAGGCGCTCGGGGACTCCCGGCCGTACTTCTACGCGTTCCGACGCCTGTTCTTCTGGGGCGTCAAGGGGTGACGCGCGGGGGCGCTAGCCCGTCTCCCGGGTGGAGCGGCCGCCCCGCACCACGAGGAGGGCCTCCGCGGCGGCGAGGCGCACGTCCTCGTCGAGGTCGTCCAGGCGGGCTTCGAGGTAGGGCACCGAGGCGGCGTCCGCGAGGTCCTCCAGCGATCGGCAGGCCTCGGCGCGCACCATCTCGTGCTTGTCGTCGAGGGCGTCGAGCAGCACGGGCAGCGCCTCGGGCGCCTCGGAGAACCCGAGGAGCTGGACGCAGAGGAAGCGGAGGAGGGGATCCTTCCGGCTCTTCTGGAAACACTCGACGAGGTCGGGGAGGGCCTCGGCACGATCGAAGAGCACGGCGTCGAAAGCCGCGTCGGAGGCCACCGGATCGGGGTCGCGCATCCGGCGGAAGAGGTCTGCGTAACGAGGGCGCATGAGGGATAGGAGCATATCAAGCGAGGCCCGGGTTATGCGCGCCATCACCTGAACATGCTCATCCTGCTCTCCAACGACGACGGCATCGAAGCGGCGGGCCTACGTGCGCTCGAGGCCGTGCTGGCCGATCTCGGCGAGGTCTGGACGGTGGCCCCGGCTACCGAACAGTCCGCCAAGTCCCACTCCCTCACCATGCACGAGCCCCTCCGGGTGGCCCAGCATGCCGAGCGGCGCTTCTCCGTCTCGGGCACCCCCGCCGACTCGGTGTACCTCGCCGCCCACCACCTGCTCCCGCGGAAGCCCGACCTCGTGGTCTCCGGCATCAACCGGGGGTCGAACCTCTCGAGTGACGTGATGTACTCGGGCACGGTGGCCGCCGCGCGCGAGGCCGCCTCGTTCGATCTGCCGGCGATCGCCGTGAGCCTGTGGGTGCCGCCCGGCGCGGAGCCCTACTGGGACACCGCGCAGAAGGTCGCGCGTCTCGTCGTGCTGGAGCACACCCGGCGCACCCTCCCGCCCGGCGTCCTCCTCAACGTGAACGTGCCGCACCGCCCCTACGACGAGCTCCTGGGCGTACGCGTCGCGCCGCTCGGGCGGCGTTGGTACCACCCCACCGTCACGGTCAACACCGACCCGCGCGGCCGCAAGTACTACTGGATCGGGGGCGACCACGATCGCTTCGACGACCTCCCCGAGTCCGACGGGCCGCTGTGCGAGGCCGGCTTCGCCGTCGTGACCCCGATGCACATGGACCTCACCGCCCACGAGCTGCTCTCGTCGGTGCGCGACTGGAAGCTGGAGACCTGATGCTGCACGACCTGATGGTCACCTGGTTCCAATTCGTCGAGGAGTGGGGCTACCTCGGCGTGTTCGTCATGATGGCGCTCGAGAGCACCATCGTGCCGATCCCGTCCGAGATCATCATGCCGCCGGCCGCGTACTGGGCCGAGCAGGGCCGCATGAACATCTGGGGTGTCATCCTCGCGGGCGGGCTCGGCTCCACGTTCGGATCGTCGCTCTGCTACTGGTTCACCTTCACGCTCGGCCGCGCCTTCGTGATCCGCTGGGGCAAGTACTTCCTGCTCCCGCCCGAGCGCCTCGTGCTCGCCGAGCGGTGGCTCGCCCAGTACGCGCTCGGGGGCGTCTTCTTCGCGCGCCTCCTGCCCGTGGTTCGGCACCTCATCGGGTTCCCCGCGGGGCTCGTCCGCGTGCCGTTCCTGCCCTTCGTCGGCATCACCTTCGTGGGCTCCACGCTCTGGTGCGCCGTGCTCGGGTTCTTCGGCGCGCGCACCATCGGCAAGCGGACGGATCTCCTCACCGACCCCACGGCGCTGTCCCACGTGCTCAAGGAGGACCTCCTCTGGTTCGTTCTCCTCGTGGTGGGGCTTGGCGCCGGGTGGCTATTCGTGAAATGGTTCGGCGCGCGCGGCCGTGTCGCGCCGGAGGTTCAGTGACCACTAGAGACGTGACCGCGCTCGACGAGATCCTCAAGCGCACCATCCGGGACGTTCCCGACTTCCCCAAGCCGGGCATCCTGTTCAAGGACATCACCCCGGTGCTGGCCCAGCCCGCGCTCGTGCGGAGCATCACCGAGCACTTCGCGGAGCTCTACCGCAACGCCGGCATCGACGCCGTCGTCGGCATGGAGTCCCGCGGGTTCATCTTCGGCGTGCCGCTCGCGCTCGCGCTCGACGCGGCGTTCGTCCCCGCGCGCAAGCCCGGCAAGCTGCCCTACGAGCGCGTGAGCGAGTCCTACGCGCTCGAGTACGGCACCGCGACGCTCGACATGCACATCGACGCCGTTCGGCCCGGCCAGCGCGTCCTCGTGGTGGACGACCTCATCGCCACCGGCGGCACCGCCGTCGCCACGGCGAAGCTCGTCGAGAAGCTCGGGGGCAAGGTCGTGGCCTGCTGCTTCGTCATCGAGCTCTGCTTCCTCGACGGGCGCGCCGCGCTCTCGCCGGCCCCGGTCCAGTCGCTCGTGCAATACTGACGGCATGACCTGGCTCGTCCGCGCCGCGATGTGTGGCCTGATGCCGGCCACGGGCGAGCTCCCCGGGGTCGCCGACGCGGGCATCGACACGTTCCTCGCGCAGACGCGCCGGGAGACCACCCCGATGGTCTGGACCGGCCTCGTGCTGGGCGCGCTGGTGTACACGATCTCCCCGGTGGTGACCGTGTACGTGCCGCTCCCGTCGGTGCTCCTGCCCCGCCGCCTGCGCGACCTCCACGCCGACCGCATCTGCACCACCCGGTTCTACCTGCTCCGCCAGGCCGTCTTCCTGCTGAAGATGTACGCCTGCATGTGCTGGGGCCAGGACGCCGCCGTGCGGCGCGTCCTCCACGTGGCCCCGTACCCGGTCGATCCGGGCACGTTTCGTACCACGTGAGCCGGCCGGACCCCGTGAGCGGCGCGGCCTCCACCCACGTCCCGTTCCAGGCGAAGGGGGATGTGTCGGTAGAGGCCGACTACGTCGTCGTCGGCACCGGCGCGGGCGGCGCGGCCGCCGCGGTGACCCTCGCGCGCGCAGGCGCCAGCGTGCTGCTCGTCGAGGCGGGCCCCTGGCGCGAGCCGCACGACTACCCGCACACGACCTACGGCGCGATGCGCGACATGATGGACGACTGGGGCTCCACCATCACGATGGGGCGCGCCTTCTGGCCGGTCGTGCAGGCCCGGGTCGTCGGGGGCACCACCACCATCAACTCGGCCATCTGCGTCCGCACCCCCGCCGACATCTTCGAGGCGTGGCATCGGGACCACGGCATCGGCGGCCCCGCGTTCTCCGAGCGGATGTGGCGCTACCAGGACCAGCTCGAGGACGAGCTCTGCGTCGAGGAGACCGCGCCCGGATCCATGGGCCGCTCGAACGAGCTCGCGCTCCGGGGGGATGCCGCCGCGGGCTACGACGGGCACGTCATCAAGCGCTACGCGAAGGGGTGCCTCGGCTCGGGGCAGTGCCTCCAGGGCTGCCGCTCGTTGCGCAAGCAGAGCACGAACCTCAACTTCGTGCCCGAGGTGCTCCGCCGCGGCGGCCAGCTCCTCTCCTCTGCGCCGGCGGAGCGCATCCTGTTCGAGGGGCGGCGGGCCGTCGGCGTGAGCGGCCGGTTCGTACACCCGCAGACCCGGGCCTGGGGCGCGCGGTTCACGGCGCGTGCGCGCAAGGGCGTGCTCGTGGCCGCCTCGGTGACCCACAGCCCGGTCCTCCTCCTGCGGTCGGGCATCAAGCACGCGGCGGTCGGCACCGGGTTCCGCGCGCACCCGGGCACCGGCGTGTTCGGCGTCTACGACGAGCCGGTCGACCAGAACGTCGGGGTCACCCAGGGGTGGGCCTCGACCCGGTTCCGGGACGACGGGCTGAAGCTCGAGACCCTCTCGATCCCCATGGAGATGGCGATCTCCCGGCTCTCGGGCGGCGGCCGCGCGTTCATGGAGCGCCTCGTCGGGTATCGCCACCTCGCGATGTGGGTGCACGCGCTCCGGGCCCGGAGCGTCGGCACCGTGCGCGCGGGCTTCGGCGGCAAGCCGGTCGTGCGCTACAGCTTCGACGATCACGACATGGCGCGGTTCCGCGGCGGCATGGTGCGCGTGGCGGAGATGCATTTCGCAGCGGGGGCGCGCGAGGTCATCCCGGGCATCCACGGGCTGCCCCACAGCCTCGGCCCCGACCAGCTCGACGTGCTCCGCGAGGCCCCGCTCGATCCGCGGCGCTACGTCGCCGTGCTCTCGCACCTGTTCGGCGGCTGCATGATGGGAACGGACGAGACCCGCTCCGTGTGTGACGGGCGCGGGCGCGTCCACGGGCACGAGGGCCTCTACGTCGCGGACGCCTCGTTGATGCCCGACAACATCGGGGTCAACCCGCAACACACCATCATGGCGCTCGGCATGTACGTGGCCGACGGGGCGATGGGCATCGGGTGAGCCGTCCGGCGCAGGCCGGATGTATCACCGGTGTATCAGCGATGTATCGCTGTTTCGCGATGTGTCACCGGCGCCTTCGGCTCCCGTCGTTCGGCCGGTCGCGCCCGCTGTCGGCGTACATGTTCCCCGACCAGTCGCGCTCCTCCTGGCCGGCGCGCCCCTGACGGTCGACGTCGTCGTTTGTGTTGACGTCGTCCCGCTCGTCGAAGGCGACGCGGTCGGCGACCACCTCCTCGGGGGCCTCCTGGTCGCGATCGTCCTCCATCCGCACGTCGGTGCGCTCCTGGTCGAGGAGCATCTCCTCCTGCGTCTGGTAGGGCACGTCGCCGGTGACGTACTGGAGTCCGTCCAGCCCCTCCGCGTCGGCGTGTGATCCGGCCTCGACGGGGCTGCCGGGGATGTAGGTCCGCGTGCCTCCGGTCCTCTTCGTCGCCATTTGCGCCTTCCTCGGACCGCTGGTAGCCACGTGGTGGGGCTTGCCAACCGGCGACCCGAGCGTGACGCACGCCGTGGGCGCCCGGATGTGTCACCGATTCGCGAGGATCTCCGACCACACCCGGTCGACCTCGACCGCCAACGCATCCTCGGATGTATCATTGTGTATCACCGCATCGGCCACGGCCTCCTTGGCGGCCAACGGCATCTGCGCGGCGAGCCACCGCTCGACCGTCTCGGCGTCGTAGCCCTCGCGCGCGGCGAGGCGCGCCCGCTGGACGGCGGGGGAGCACGACACGACCAGCAGCGTGTCGTAGCGCCGGTAGCTCCCGGTCTCGACCATCAGCGCCGCCTCGACGACCGCGACGGGCGCCCCCTCCCGCGCCCGCTCTGCGAGCCACGCGTCCATCCGCTGCCAGATGCGCGGGTGGGTGATCGCCTCGAGGGCGCGCTTCGCCTCGGGGTCCGCCACGACCACCGCGCCGAGCGCCTTGCGGTCGAGCGACCGGCGCCCCTGTGCGTCGGTGACGACGACCGCGGGCCAGCGCGCCGCGATCTCGTCGAGGCCGGGCTCGCCGGGCGCGACGACCTCCCGCGCGACCTGGTCGAGGTCGAGCACCGGCACGCCCCGGGCGCGCAACAGGTTCGCCACCGTGCTCTTTCCGCACGCGATGCCCCCGGTGAGCCCGACCGTGCGCACGTCAGCCGCCTTCCTGCCCACCGGCGAGGCGTTCGAGGGCGGCCTCGAGGTGGCGGCGCACCCACTTGCGCTTCTCCACGGCGAGCACGCCCTGGAGCTCCGGAACGGCCGCCTTCACGTCGAGGAGGGCGAGGATGTCGGCGCACGGCGCCACGCTGTTGACCTTCTGCAGCGCCACGCGGCACCCGCGCGGGAGGCGCTCCTCGAGCTCGATCAGGGTGGCCCGGGCGTCGAGCGAGGCGAGGGAGCCCGCGCGCGCCTTGGCCTCCGTCCGCAGCACCCGCTTCAGCTCGCCCCGGAGGACGCGCGCGGCGTAGAGGCGGTCCGGATCCGAGTCGCTCTCCAGGTCGGTGAGGTAGTCGGTGAGGGACTTCTGGCTCTGCACGGCCACGTCGGACTGCTCGTCGACGGCGCGCGCGGGGGAGGGGAGCACGAGGACCGCGAGCGCGAGGAGCGCGACGGGCGCGAACCGCAGGAGAGGGTTCATCCGAGGTTCCGAGGAAAGGGGGAGCGGGCCGGCGAGGACTGCCACGCTATCCCGGACCGTCGTGGTAGGAGGCGCCGCATGACCCGCTCGACCCTGGCCGCGCGCCCGTGACCTTCGACACCTTCGGGCTCGTCCCGCCCCTTCGCACCGCCCTGGACGCGCTCGGCCACACCGCCCCCACCCCCATCCAGGCCGAGGCGCTGCCCCTGCTCCTCGCGGGGCGGGATCTCTGCGGCACCGCCCCGACCGGCTCGGGCAAGACCGCCGCGTTCGCCCTCCCGATCCTCCAGCGGCTCGCGGCCCTCCCGACGGCCGAGCTGGCGGCCGCCACCGGCCGGATCCGCGCGCTCGTGCTCGCGCCGACCCGGGAGCTCGCCATCCAGATCGACGAGGCCTTCGGCGCCTACGGGGCCCACCTCCCCGATATCCACCACGCCGTCGTCTACGGCGGCATGAAGCCGCGCGCCCAGCGCCGCGCGCTCGAGGGCGGCGTGGACGTGCTGGTGGCCACGCCGGGGCGTCTCATCGACCTCTGCGCGCAGGGCGTGGTGCGCCTCGACGCGGTCGGGTGCTTCGTCCTCGACGAGGCGGACCGCATGCTGGACCTCGGCTTCGTCACCGACGTGCGCGCGGTGGTGAAGAAGCTCCCGACCGACCGCCAGACGGTGTTGTTCTCCGCCACCCTGCCGCGCGACATCGTGGACCTCGCCAAGCGCATCCTCCGCGACCCCGCCCAGGTCACCGTGGCGCCGGTGGCGCACGCCGGCGAGCACATCCCCCAGGTCGTGCTGCTCGTGGAGAAGCCGGACAAGCGGGTGGCGCTCCTGCGGATCCTCGCGGGCCCGGAGGTGACCCGCGCGCTCGTGTTCATCCGCACGAAGCACGGCGTGGACCGGCTCACCGCCGCGCTCGTGGCCGCCGGCATCCGGGCCGAGGCCATCCACGGGGACAAGCCCCAGTTCGAGCGCGAGCGGGCCCTCGCCGACTTCGAGAGCGGCGCCACGCGGGTGCTCGTCGCCACCGACATCGCCGCGCGCGGGCTGCACGTCGACGGCGTGTCCCATGTCGTGAACTACGACGTCCCCAGCGTTCCCGAGACCTACGTGCACCGCATCGGGCGGACGGCGCGCGCCGGGGCCGCGGGCGAGGCGATCACGCTCTGCGCGAAGGAGGAGCTCACGTTCCTGCGCGGGATCGAACGCACGCTCGGTCGGAAGCTGCTCGGGTTCTGAATCGCCGCGGGAGCGCGTACGTTGACGCGCGGGCGCACGCTCACTACGTCGTCCGACCCCGGAGCTCCCCATGTCCTCCCCTCGTTGCGGGCTCCGGCTCGTGTCCCGCCTCGGCCTCGCCGGTGTCCTCGTCGCCACCCTCTCGGTGGGCGGCGCCGGCGCGCCGATCGGCCCGACCTCCGCCCTGGCGGCCACGGCCTCGGTGTTCGAGGGGCACGTCGTCGAGCTCCTCCAGCCGTCGGACGTCGTGGGGAACGGCGCCACGCCGATCGACCTCCACGTCCTCGCGGTCGACGCGGCGGGGCGGCCGCTCGTCTTGAGCAAGTCGAAGCTCGACGTCACGGGCGGCACCGCCACGGAGCTCGTGGACGCCGGCGGCGGCCTCTACACGTTCACGTTCACGCCGGGGCGCGTGGAGGCCGCCACGAACGCGAGCATCAACCTCAAGAGCAAGCTCCCGAACAAGGACACGCTCACCCGCTCCTGGACCGTGCGCGTCGCGCCCTCGCGCACCCACGCCATCGCGGCGACCGCGAACCCCGCCGCCCTGACCCTCGGCACCGACAAGACCGCCAACGTCGCGTTCGCCGTCACCGGGGGCGATCCCGCGGCGCTCGCCCGCGTCCAGCTCGCCTACAGTGCCTCCGTCGGCACGATCACCAACGTCACCCACCTCGGCGGCGGGCAGTTCAACGGGCTCTACACCGCCCCCACGGGGAACGTGCCGCAAGTCGCGCTCGTGACGGCGGTCGATCTCGCCGACCCCACGCGCGGCTACGCCAGCGTGGCCATCACGCTCGGGGCCAAGTTCGACCAGGCCGTGACCGTCCTCCCGCGCGCGCAGGTGATCCTGAAGGTCGGGGGCCGCGAGTTCGGGCCGGTCACCGCGGACTCGAAGGGCCGCGCCAAGGTCCCGGTCGTGGTCCCGCCGGGCATCACCACCGCCACGCGCGTCCAGGTGGACGCCGCGGGGGCCGTCTCCGAGGAGTCGATCGCGCTCTCGGTCCCGGAGGCGCGGCGGATCGCGCTGTTCCCGACGGCCACGGCCCTGCCCGCCGACGGGCAGCTCCCGGTGCCCGTGCGCGCCCTCGTCGTGACCCCCGAGGGCCGCCCCGACGAGAGCGCCCAGGTCGAGTTCACGGGCTCGGTAGGGGCCTTCTCCGCCGCGCGCCACGAGGGCGGCGGCGTCTACGTCGCCACCTACACGCCGCCCCTCGGCAACGCGCCGGTGAAGGCCACCCTGAGCGCGAAGCTCGTGGACCGCGCCCCCATCCAGACGGACAGCCGCGTGGTCGGGCTCGTCCCCACGCGCGCCCGTCGGCTCTCGCTCGCGGCCGAGCCCGTGGTCCTCCCCACCGACGCCACGAGCCTCGTCCTCGTCGCCAAGGTGGCGGGGCCCGACGGCGCGGGCCTCGCGGGCCGTACGCTCGCGTTCTCCGCCAACGGCGCGAAGCTCGCCGAGGTGAAGGACCTCAAGAACGGCGACTACCGCGCCACGTTCACGACCACCGGCAAGGGGCCGGTGGAGGTGAGCGCGACCGTCGCCACCGCCGCCACCGCCAACCCGCTCGCCCACGTCCTCGTCCTCCCCACCCGCGTGCGCCTCCCGCCGGACGGGCTCTCGAGCACCGCGCTGACCATCGCGACCGTGGACGAGCTCGGCTACCCCGTCGCCGACGTGGACGTCGACCTCCGCGTCCTCACCGGTGACGGTGCTCTGCCCGCCACCACGCGGACGAACGCCTCGGGGATCGCGCAGGTCTACTACACGGCGGGGCGCAAGAACGGGCTCGTCGCCATCGAGGCCGTCGCCGGTGACCGCGCCGCCGGCGTGTCGCTCCTCCAGGCGCCCCCCGAGGTGGCCCTCCCGGACCTCCCGGTCGTCGTCACCCCCGCCACGCGCGCGATGCTCGACGCGCTCGGCGGCACGATGGCGGAGCTGCGGGTGGAGCGCGGGGGCTAGCGGCGGGGGCGCGTCGCCGTCCACGTCGCCACCGGTTCGTCACCGGCGCATTAGGAGAGCGGCCTGACGGAGGACCGCATGCGTCCCACCTCTACGCTCGTCTGCCTGGTCCTCCCCCTCCTCGTCGGCTGCGGCGAGCAGCTCCTGACCTACGGCAAGGACCCGGAGGCGCCGGCCATCACGGTGAGCCCCACCGCGCTCGTCTTCGACGCCGCGGGGAGCCGCACGGTGACGGTGACGAGCAGCGGCGCCGTCGCGCTGGACATCACGTCCGTCGCGCTGCGGGAGAACGGCCCGTTCACGCTCACCGGCCTCGACGGGCTCCCCGGGAGCCTCGCCGTCGGGGACTCGGTCGACCTCGTGGTCACCTGGGCGCCCGGCACCGGGGACGACGCGGGCTGGCTCGACATCGTGAGCAACGACCCGGCGACCCCCCTCGTCCCCGTCTCCCTCGAAGGCCAGGACGCCGACACCGACACGGACACGGACACGGACACGGACACCGACACCGACACCGACACGGACACCGACACCGACACCGACACCGACACCGACACCGACACCGACACCGACACCGACACCGACACCGACACGGACACGGACACCGACACGGACGTCGATGTCGTGCTCGCCGAGTACACGTGGACCGGCGTCGCCCAGACGTACATCGTGCCGGACGGCGTCTACACCCTGACCGTCGAGGCCTGGGGCGCGGGCGGCGGCGCCGGCAACTACGGGGGCGCCTACCCGGGCGCGGGCGGCGGTGGGGGCCACGCCACCACCCTCGTCGCCGTGACCCCGGGCGACGAGCTGACGATCCGCCCCGGCGAGGGTGGACACACCCCCGGCGGCGGCGGCGGCGCCAGCTTCGTCTGGGACAGCGCGGGCGCGCTGGTCCTCGTGGCGGCCGGCGGCGGGGGCGGCGGCACCGACGGCGGCTCCCTCCTCTCGGGGAGCG
>JAKFCH010000303.1:0-1924 GCA_036676765.1 Deltaproteobacteria bacterium | reverse complement strand
CGCTTCCGCGGGGCGGCCAGGGAGGGCCGGTCATCGGGGATGACCCGGCGTTCCTGGCCGCGGGGCGGCCAGGGAGGGCCGGTCATCGGGGATGACGCGGCGTTCCTGGCCGCGGGGCGGCCAGGGAGGGCCGGTCATCGGGGATGACGCGGCGTTCCTGGCCGCGGGGCGGCCACGCGGGAATGGCGGTCACGGTTCCCCGCGCCCGGGGCCTGGAGGGCGGCCGCCGTCCGCGGCGGCCGGTCCCGGCGCGGAGCGACGGACGGAGGCCGAAGGCCGAACCCCGGAAGGGCCCGTGAGGCGCCCGGATGCTGCCGTGGTCGGCGGGTCCGGAGCGCGTCGGAGGCTACTCGTCCTTCGGGGGGGCCTTGGCGGGGGCCTCGACCTTCGCGGGCTTGTCGGCCTTGGGGAGCACGATGAGCGGATCGCGCTTGCGACGCTTGTAGAGGAGCACCGTGTGGCCGATGACCTGCGCCACGCTGGCGTCGAGCTCGGTGGCGAGCCAGGCGCCCACGTCGGCGGCGGGCTCGAGGCAGCCGTCGCCCACCTTGACCTTGATGAGCTCGTGGTGCTCGAGCTCGAGGCGCGCCTTGCGGAGGACGGGCTCGGTCATGCCCTCCTTGCCGACGGCCACGGTGGGGGAGAGGGCGTGGCCGAGGCCGCGGAGGTGGCGTTTCTGCTTGCCGGTGAGGTCCATGGCGCCGCGTTATCCCGTCGCGGCGCGGGCTGCGGTGCGCTTGGGGCGGTGCGCGGGGGCCCGCGCGGCCGCCACGAGGGTGCGCCGTCGGCACGGGTGGGGCCGGCGCGGCGTCGGCGATGCGTGGGGGCGTGCCGGGTTACCGGGCCGGCGTGACCGACGAACCCCTGGATCGCGAAGTTCTGGAGCGTGTGACCCCCGGCCGGCGCGCCCGCGTCGAGGCGATGCTCGCCCGCCGCCTCGGCTCCGTGGTGGCGGTGGCGGAGAGCGTGCGGCGTCGCCACAACGCCAGCGCCATCCTCCGCACGTGCGAGGCGTTCGGGGTGCACGAGGTGCACCTCGTCACCGCGGGCTTCCGGCCGAGCCCGGGCGCCGCGCGGGGCGCCGAGCGCTGGGTGAACCGGCGCCGCTTCGACACGACCACCGCCTCGCTCACCGAGCTCAAGGCGCGCGGCTTCAAGATCTACGTGGCGGACCTGCTCCCCGGCGCGCTCACCCCCGAGACGGTGCCCGTCGACGGTCCGGTCGCGATCGTGTTCGGCAGCGAGGTGCGAGGCGTGAGCGACGAGGCGCGCGCCCTCGCCGACGGTGCGGTGATGATCCCGATGGTGGGCCTCACGGGCTCGCTGAACGTCTCGGTGTCCGCGGCGATCCTCCTCCGCACGATCACCGACCGCCGCCGCGCGCTCACCGGGCCGGACCTCTCCGCCGAGGAGCAGGCCGCCTTCTTCGACCGCTGGCTCCACGCCGAGACGCGCGCGGAGTACGGGCGGCGGGCGCGGGCGTCGGGGATCGATCCGGGGGATGTCTCGGGGTAGGGCGGGGGCGGAGTCGACATCGGAATCGGAATCGGAGTCGATATCGAAGTCGATATCGAAGTCGGCATTGAACTTCAGAATCGACCTGTCGATCCGTCGACCTGTCGATCGGTCGCCCGCCAGCCGCTCCGCGGCCACCGAGCCCACCCCTGACGAGCAGGTCCCCGCTCCATGGCCGCTGCGCGGCCACCGAGCCCACCCCTGACGAGCAGGTCCCCGCTCCATGGCTGCGCCGCGGCCACCGAGCCCACCCCTGACGAGCAGGTCCCCGCACCATGGCCGCTCTGCCCACGGGATGCGGATCCAGCTATCCGGCCTTGAACGCCGACACCAAACTAACATAGTGATTTCAATGTGTTATAATGGTCCCGCCTCCACTCGCCGTAGCGCAACGGGCGCGACGGCGGGT
>JAKFCH010000302.1:0-20446 GCA_036676765.1 Deltaproteobacteria bacterium | reverse complement strand
GGACGGCCGGCGTCGACGCCGGACCGGGGGCGCCGCACCACCTCCAACCGCTCGGCGTCCGCCCGGTGGCGGATCCGACGCATGGGCTCCGGCCCCCGGATCCAGGCCTGCTCGTCCGCCGTGAGCTGGATGGGGCCGCCGCCGACGCGGAACGGCGCGATGCCGAGGCGGCGGCGCTCGCCCTGCACGGCCTCCACGGCGGCCCCCGAGGCGCGCGCGATCGCGGCGTCGGGCTCCTGACCGAGGCGCGCGCGAAACCCGGCGAGCGCGGGATCGCCGCGCCGATCCAGCTCGACCCCGCCCGACCGCAGCCCCTCGCGCGCCAATGCACGGCGCAACCGCCGCGGCGTGGTACCGAAGCGACGCGCGATCGTCCGGATGGACGTGTCGGCGCGGGCGCGGAGCGCCTCGGGCCACCACGGGGCGTCCTGCGCGGGGCCCCCCGGATCGGCCTCGATCAACGCGTCGATCAACACATCCTCGGGCTCGCCGAGGCGCGCGCTCCAGTCTGCGAGCGGACGCGAGCGGAGCCCGGCTACGAACGAACCCCACCACCGTGCGTTCAGCAGCGACATCCTGTCACTCGTGCGGCCTCGGAAGGTACCACGAACCGAGCCGTGTAGAATTGTTTTCGACGCCGCGCCGGTCGGGGGTCCAAGGGAACGAAGAGCACGATGCCCGCAACCGAGGCCGAGATCCGGGAGCTGTACGAGCGGTATGCCCACGTCCTGCACCACCGCGCGCGCTCCATCCTCGGCTCCGACGAGGACGCCGCCGACGCCGTCCAGGAGACCTTCGCGCGCGTCCTGCGCGGGTGGGACCACTACGAACGACAGGCGTCGCCGTTGACCTGGATGTACCAGATCTCCACCCACTACTGCCTCAACCGCCTGCGTGACCGGAAGGGGCACGCGAAGAAGCACGTCGATCGGCGGGAGGCCATCGTGGGCGAGGGCTACGTGCCCGCCCCCGCGGGTGACGAGCTGGACGCCGACACCGTGCGCGCCCTGCTCGCCGACACCGACGACGAGACCCGCGCCATCGTCCTGCACGTCTACTTCGACGACATGACCCGCGAGGAGGCCGCCGTACACGTCGGGATCTCCGTGCCGACGCTCCGCAAGCGCCTCGACGCCTTCTTCAAGCGCGCGCGCCGCACCCTCGGCGTGGCCCTCCCCGCCGCCATCGCCGCGTGGCTCGTCTTCCTCGCGCTCGATCGGGTGCTCGCATGACGCCGCCCCCGGGGAACGACGGCACCCGCCCCTCCCGCCTCACCCTCGCCCGCCGCGCCACCGGCGAGCTCCCGCCCGACCCGGCCGATGTGTCGGATGTGTCACGCGCGGCCTGGCTCGCGGGCCTCGACGCCGAGCGTGCCCGGGTCGAGCCCTTCGACTTCGAGGCCATCCGCGCCCGGTCCGAGCGCCTCGTGGACACGCCGTCGCGACCGGTCCCCGTCCGGTCCCCCTGGTGGCGGCGCCTCCTGTTCGCCGTTCCGGTGCTCGCCGTCGTCGCGGCGCTGCTCCTCGTGGTGCAGACCGGGCCCCCGTCCACCGGCACCCGCGTGAAGGGCACCTCCGACCTCGGCTTCTACATCCTGCGCGACGGCCAGATCTCACTCGGGCACCCCGACGCCGTGTTCCGCGAGGGCGACCGCCTCCAGTTCACCTACCGGGCGGTCCACGATCGCCTCGTCCTGCTCTCGATCGACGGCGAGGGCCTGCTTACCCAGTACTACCCGGAGGCCGGGGAGCAGGGCGTCGCCATCGTCCCCGGGAATCGCGGCGTGCTCGACAGCTCCGTCATCCTCGACGACGCGCCCGGGCCGGAGGTGTTCGTCGGCTTCTTCGGGGACGGGTGGGGCGCCCGCCGCGCGCGCGCCATCGCGGAGCGCGCCTACGCGGACGGGGGCGCCGACGCGCTGCTCGCCCTCGCCGAGGACGATCCCTCCATCACCACGCTCGTGCTGGAGAAGGAATGCCGCTGATCCTCCTCGCGTCGGTCGCGTTCGCCGAGGTGCAGCGGTGGGCGGTGATCGTCGGGAACAACGAGGGCTTCGCCAACACCCACCCGCTCTACTTCGCCGAGCAGGACGGGAAGAAGATGCGGTCCATCCTCACCACCCTCGGGGATGTCGAGGAGGGGGACGTGCGCCTGCTCCTCGGCCGGAACCGGAACGAGCTGCTCGGCGCCCTCGGCGCGCTCCGCGGGCCCATCTCCGAGGCGAAGCTGCGGGGCGACGAGACGGTCCTCTACTTCTACTACTCGGGCCACGGCGACGCCGATCAGCTGCAGCTCGGCCGGACGTGGCTCACCTACCCCGAGCTGGAGGAGCTGCTCGAGCGCAGCGGCGCGGACGTGCGCGTGGCCTTCGTGGACGCGTGCCAGAGCGGCGCGCTGACGCGGACGAAGGGCGGCACGAAGGCGCCGCCGTTCCTCGTCGACGTGTCGGAGCGGCTCGACAGCACGGGCTCGTTCATCATCACGTCCTCCACGGGCGACGAGGCGAGCCAGGAGAGCGACGAGATCGGCGGCTCCTACTTCACCCACTTCCTCGCGAGCGCGCTCTCCGGGGCGGGAGACGCCGACGGCGACGGCCGCGTCACCCTCCTCGAGATGTATCAACACGTGTATCACGAGACGTTGTATCGGACGGCCGGCACCCGGGGCGGCCCCCAGCACCCCTCCTACGACTGGAGCATCTCGGGCACCGGCGACTTCGTCCTCACCCAGCTCGACCGCACCGGCGCGTCCCTGGTGTTCCCCGCGGATAACGCCGGTACGTTCGCGGTCTTCGACGTCGAGCGGCGCATGTTCCTGGCCGAGGTCGACGTGACGGCGGACGACCGCCGGCTCTCGCTCCGGCCGGGGCGATACCTCGTGCAGCGGCGATACCCGACACATCTCGCGGTCGCCGATGTATCACTCGCGCGGGGGGCCAGCGTCCGCCTCGACGCGCCCGCGTTCCGCGCCCTCGAGTACGAGGACGACGTGGCGAAGGGCTCCGTCCAGAAGCTCATCCGCCAGGGGAACCTCCCCCGCCTCTCCGTGCGGACGCTGCTCGGCGGGCGGGGATTCTCGGATGCGGACGTGCAGGCGCGCTACTTCCCGGGCACCCCGGCGGCGGGCGCGGAGGCGCGCTTCAACTGGCGGGACGGAAAGTGGGCGTCGCTCGATCTGCTCGCCGGCTCCGGCGTGGGCGAGCTCTCGCTCGTGGAGCTCCCCTACGACGTACCCGTGCGCCTCGACACCGTCGGCTTCGGCCTCGGCGCCGGCTACGCGACCCGCGAGGCGCCGTTCCGCATCGGCGGCGGCATCCACCTCCAGGGCATCTACCTGAACCGGAGCTTTCCCGGCGAGGACATCGACGCCCAGGAGCTGTTCACCGTCGCGCCCGGGCTCGCCGGCTGGACCGGCTGGTACCCGCGGCGCTTCGAGCTGGAGCTGGCGCTCCGCACGCACTACCTCCCCTACGTCGTCGACGGCCGCGACCAGGGCATGGCCTACTCCGAGCTCGTGCTCGCCATCGGCTACAGGTTCTAGGATGTCCACGCTCCTCGCCCGGCTCGCGGCCCCCCTCCCCTCCCCGGCGGCCCCCATGCGCGCGCTCCCCCTCTTCCTCCTGGTCGGCTGCGGCGACATCTCCAACGCTTTCCTGCTCGAGGACGCCGAGTACCTCGACGCGCTCCCCTCGCAGGAGCGCCACACCGTCTCGATCGAGCCCACCGCGACCTCCGACGGGGCGGAGGGCTGGCGCGACCACGCGCCCGAGCTCCTGCTCCTGACCGCCCAGGTCTCCGACACGGTGAACGGCACCCTCCTCGACGTGCTCGAGGCCATCGACCACGTACGGACGCTCCGCCCCACGCAACGGCTGCCGGACGGCCGGCGCTGGGGCCCGTGGGCGTGGCAGGACGGCGTGGATCTCGAGGTCCGGATGGACCGCACCGGCGCCGGCCGCTTCGATTGGGGCGTGGACGCCTCGTCGTCCGCCACCACGGTCCCGTACATGGCCGGCACGCACTACGCGGGCGACACCGTCGCCGCCGGGGACGGCGCGTTCACCTGGAGCTTCGACGAGCTGGCGATCGTGGCGGGGGGCCCCGCCCGCGGCACCCTCGCGGTCGACTACGACAACCGCGCCGGCATCGACCTTCTCGTGGACATCGACGGCGTGACCGCCGGCGTCGAGCCGCCGCTGACCGCGCGCTACGCCTTCCGGCTCGTGGAGGGCGAGGGCGACTTCCAGTACACCTTCTCCGGCGACACCGACGGGGACGGCCTCGCCGAGGACTACAGCATCCGCACGCGCTGGATCGAGGGGGTCGGCGGCCGCTCGGACGCCATCGTGACCGGCGGCTCGCTTGGCCCCTACGTCGAACGGTGGAGCCAGTGTTGGAACGGCGCCGTCGACCTCGTCTACGAGGTCGACAGCCTCGGGCTGCGGATCCCCGTGGGCGAGGAGAGCGCGTGCGTGTACGCGGAGTTCGGGGAGGTCGACCGGCTATGAAGGCCGCGCCGCCACGCGAGCGTCCAAGCTACCGAGGCGTCATCCCCCCGGGGCCCGCCGACAGGTCGTAGAGCAGCCGCGAGCCGTCGCGGGCGATGGGCATGCCGGCGCGCTCCGCGAGCCAACCGTCGATGCGGTGGCGGCTCAACGGGGGGATCGCCTCGAGGTCCACGAGCAGGTAGCGCCAGCCTGCGGCGCGGGCGGCGCGCAGCGGCTCGTCGCTGTGGGCCGACCAGAGCGTGCTCGCCGCCTGGATGTCGACGGGCACCGAGGTGAGCGCGGTCAGCGTCCCGATGAGCGCGGCGGCGCCGGGGTCCTCGCCGCGGCTCTCCACCTTCTGACCGGTGGCGGCGGCCTCCCAGAACATCGACGCCGCGGGCCGCTGCCCCTGCAGGTACGGCCACACGGGCGACGGGAAGTTCACGAGGCGATCGCCCGGCAGGCTCCGAAGGGTGTCGCGGACCGGGTCGGGCGGCACGGTCGACACCGGCGCGACGAGGCGCGGGTTCTCGAGCATCGCGCCGAGGCCGACGAGCAGGGCGCAGATTACGACGCGCGCCGCCGTCGGGATCCGCGAGACGCTCGCGAACGCCGCGATGCCCAGGCCGCCGAGCGCCGGCAGGAGGGCGCCCCACGCGAGCACGCCGCCGCCCGGGATCGCCGCGATCTGCTCGGAGGAGAGCAGGATGCGGAGCCCCTCGACGATGCTGGCATCCCGCTCGGCCTCGCCCGGTACGGCCTGCCACCCGAACGCGAGCGTCAGGCCGACGAGCCCGACGAGGCCGCCCGCCGCCGCGCTCCGCAGGGAGATCGGATGCCGCGGGGCGCCGCGGCCGAGGGCCAGGGCGGCGAGGAGCCCGAGCGCGGCGACGGCACCGCCGTGCACGCGCTGGAGCGGCATGACCAGCCGCCCCCACCACGGCCCGTCCTTGAACTTCGGTCCGGCACCGGTGCCGGGCCCGCCGGCGCCGCCGGCCACCCCCTCGGGCGGCACCGAACCCTCGGGCGGCACCGAACCCTCGGGTGGCACCGCGCCGGCGCCGCCGCCGGTCATCCCGCCGGGCGGCACCATGCCGGGCTCGGCGCCGGTCGGCCCGTCCGCAGGCGCCTCCCCGGACGGCACGCCCCCCGGGACCACACCGGGAGCCCCGCCCGCCCCGAACGTCGGAGCCTGCCCCGCCGCCGGGGGGTCCAGGGGGGCCTGCCCCCCTGGCGGGGCGTTGCGGGGCAGAGCCCCGCCCCATGAAGCCGATCCTGCGCCACTTCCCGGGGGCCCACCTTCGGCGCCCGGGGGCCCACCTTCGGCGCTCGGAGGCCCACCTTCCGCTCCCGGAGGCATCGCGCCCGGTGCCCCACCCCCCGGCGTCATGGGCTTCCCGTCGCCACCGGGCCGCCCGCCGCCCGGCATGGGGGGCGGCATGCCGAACATGGTGCCGTGCACCTGCGGGCTCACCTCGGACGGGAGCCACAGGCCGGTGCGCGTGCGATCGGCCACCGCGACCAACGGGGCCTGCTCCGGCGGCGGGAGCGGGAACGACGCGCCGTTCGCCGACACGTACGCCGGCGACGACGACACCGTGGCCGCCGCGGGGCGGAGCGCCCCGGGGAGCGACGACACCGGCAGCAGCAGCGCGAGCGCCGGCAGGGAGGCCACGAGCCAGGGCACGCGCCGCCCGAGGACGCCCGCCACCGCGAACACCAGCGCGCCCGGCGCGCTCCAGAGGCCGCCGATCCAGGCGAGGCGGGGGTGGGCGAGGCCGAGCGCGATGGCGCCGACGGCGAGCGCGGCGAGGTCGACGCCGGGGAGGGCGCGGAGCACCACCGGGGAGGTCTGAGCGGCGAGGCCCGCGAACAGGGCGCCCCAGAGCGGTGCTGTCGGGAGGACCCGGCGGGCGAGCCGCCACGGCCCGTAGCCCGCGAGCCACACGCCGAAGGCGACGACGAGGCCGAGCGCCCACGCGGGATCGATGGGCAGGACCGCCTGGAGCCCCGCGCCCAACGGGGAGACGGGCCACCAGACGCCCTCGTCCGTGATGTCCGCCACCCCCGGCGCCGCCGCCCCCGTGAGCCACCGCCGCACCATCGCGCCCGCGAAGAGCTGGCCGTAGAGCCCCTCCCCTTCGAGGCCCGGCGCGCGGAACGGGCCGACCGGGCCCACGAACAGCCGGGCGGGCACGAGCGCCAGGAGCGCGGCCGCGGCGACCTCGATGCCCACGACACGCCCGAGCGACGCGCGCTCGATCCCGAGCACCCCCGCGAACCGCTGCGCGAGCCGCTCGACGAGGCTCACTCGCCCGTGTTGTCGTTCGAGCACGGCCCGCTCCCACAGAAGTGCGTGACCGTGCCCTCGGCCCCCGCCGCGAAGAACGCGAGGGTCTGGGCCTTGGTGCCCTCCCAGAGCCGCGGCGCGCCGTGGGCGCCGGTGACCTCGGAGGGGCGGTTGGAGTCGGCGGGCGGCTCCAGGCCGGGATCGAACTGCGTCATCAGCGGTGCCCGCGCGGGGAGCGCGACGACGTCGATGTCGTAGGGGGTGGTGGCCCCGGGGGTGGCGAGCGAGATGCCGGCGCTCCGCATCAGGAGCTCGGTGGTGAGGTTCGGCACCTGGTCATCGCCGATGGCCTCCTGCCACAAGAACGACCGGCCGGCGAGATCCTCGACGTACGAGGCGGGATCGACCGGATCCCACAAGAGTTGGGAGGTGGCGTAGAGGACCTGGCGCTCCCACGGATCCACGATGCCACGCTCGACGAGCAGCTCGAACGTGGGCCAGTTGGACGAGCGCTCGAGCATGGTCGACCACGCGCTGCCGCCGACGTGGAACACGGCGTGCTCGATGCGGTCCTGGTTCGCGAGCGTGACCACGCCCTCGATCGAGCCGAGCGAGATGCCGTACCAATACAGGCGCGACCGGTCGGCCACGCCGCCGAGCTCGGGATCGTCGAGCAGGCCGCCCTCGTCGAGGAGCCGGACGAGCGCGAGGTTGTTGGCGACCGCCTGGGAGAGGCGGTCCGTCAGCTCGGGGAACCGCCCGAAGTCGGCGGCCATCTGCACGGTGTCGACCTGGTCGTCGCTCGTGAGGCCGCGCCACGTGGTCGCGACGACGATGGCGCCGAGGCGGGAGGCGAGCTCGATGACCGCGCTCGGATCGTCGTCCTGGTCGAGGTAGTTACCCGGCTGCGACAGGATGCCGTGGCCGAAGACGACCACCGGCGCGGTGCCGGGGGCCATGTCGCGCACGGCCTCGGGCACGTGCACGTAGAGCGTGGCCTCGGTGGGCGCCTGGGCGACGGGGAGCCCGTTGTCGTCGACGTCGAAGAGGAGATCGTCCACGAGCCAGTTGTCGGTGGTGAAGCTGCCCTCGATCTTCTTCCACACCCCGGGCGGGAGGTAGCCCTCGGGCTCGAGGTCGGCGTCCATCACGCGGTCGAAGGTGTAGGCGGGCGGGGTCGTGACCGCGGCGGCGAGCGCGCGGACGACGGCGGTGCCGTCCCCCACCGGGAAGTCCCAGGCGAGCGCGATGTCCGAGACGCCCAGCCCGACGAGGGTGTCCTCCAGCTCGGCGTAGTGCGGATCCGCCTCCTTCGCCTCGGCCCACGCGGGCACGACGAGCGGGGCGCCGCCGGAGGTCACGCCGCCAGTCACGACGACCGCCACGCGGTGGCCGGGCGTCATCGCGAGCATCGGCCGCACGAGCAGGGCGCGCTGGCCGCTCGCGACGGCGTCCGGGTGCGCGTCGAGCTCGGCGAACACCGGGATCTCGGCGCCGGCGTCGAGATCGTACATGCGGACGCTGCCGCCGATGCCGATGGCGCCCGGCCCGGGGAGCGAGGCGGCGTCGACCGGGACGGGCAGCATCGCGACGGAGGTCTGCACGCGGGAGAAGCCGTCGCGCCAGTTGAGCCGCCGCACGTCCATCCCCGTGCCGTCGGGCACCTGCGGGAGGAGCCCGTCGGGGATGGCGAGCTTGCCGTCACTCCCGACGAGCTCGACGCTGGGGAACGGGTTGAGCGGGCCCGCGCCGAGGGCGCCGGCGTCGACGGCGTCGGGCTTCTCGGAGCCAGGCGGATCCCCGACGCACGCGAACAGGAGAAGGAGGGTCATGTACGGTCGTCCTCGGCGCCCGGGGTGCCGCTCTCGGTCGGGGGAACCTCGCCCTCGAGCCGGAGCTGCCCGGCCTCGCGCCGGTGCGCCCGCCCCTCGAGGCGGTGGAGGAAGTCGGCGAGGATCACGCCGCCGCCGGCCTTCTGGTAGAGCCACGCGAGCGAGCGGTCCGTGCCGTCGGCGTCGGCCACCCACGGGGCGGCGGGGCGCGCGCCGCGGAAGAAGGCGCGGCTCAGGGGGGAGTACTGGGCGCGGGCGAGCGACACTTCCATCTCGGCGCGGATGGCGCGCGCGTCGTGCGGCAGGCGCGAGAGCGCGGCGCGGACCATGGCGGCGCGGAGGGTGGCCTCGGCGGCGCCGTCGACCACGTCCTTCACGGTCAGGAAGTACAGCAGCGTGCGGAAGAGCTTCTTGATCGGCCAGAACACGGCGACGCCGAGGCATCCGATGAGGAGGCTCGAGCGGTCCTCCGTGAGCAGGTCGAGCGCCGGCTCGTCGAGCGGCTGCCCGGCCTCGGCGGCGATCGCCGCGTACATCGCCCGGTGCGCGCGGCGCTGGAGCCACTCGTCGAGGAACGGGATGGGCACGAACGCGGTAAGCCCCGCCGCCAGCGCGCAGTGGGCGATGCGGGGCGAGGCCGGGCGGGACGGAAGCGGGGCTTGCGGGGGGCTCATCGGCGGACGAATCCTCGGCCCTGGCGTTCGCGTAGGGTCGGGGCTCCGTAGTCCCGCACGGCGTCCGCGGCCAGCACCAGGCGAGCGCCCGCGTCCGCGTCGGAGGCGGCGAGCACGGCCCACACGCCGTCCTGCCGCTCCAGGTTCAGGTACACGACGCCGGTGGCGTCGGACACACCGATGACCACGAGCTTCGGCGGCGGATCGGCATCGAGCCCGGCGCCCATGCGCGCGAACGGGTCGGCTGCGGTCGAGGGGCTCCGGACGATCCCGAGGATCCGCCCGCCCTTCCACGGGAGCGGCGCGTTCGTCGTGTAGGGATCGCGGTCGGCGAGGTTCTCGGAGCGGCCCACGACCACGAGGGCCGGCGGCTCGGCGAGGGCGTCGAGCGCGGCGCCGAGGTCGGCGAGCCGGTCGATGGTGAGGTCGAGGGCCTCGGTGCGCTTGAGCGGCGCCTGCTCCAGGAAGCGCACGGCCCCCACGGTGTCCGCGATCGTGGCGACCGTGATCGCCGGATCGCGCGGGGCGCGCATCGCGAGCACGTGGGCGACCGGGTGGTCCGTGTCGAGCGGCGTACCGTGCACGACCTTCCAGGCCGCGGCGGCGCCGTCGAGATCCCCCGTGCGCAGGAGCGCGTCGGGGTCGGGCGTGCCGAAGCAGGCGAGGGTCAGCAGGAGGGGCCAGATCATGGACCTCCAGGGTAGCACCGCGGCGGTACCGCGGCCGTCTCCGGTGCGCGTCCTCCGGCGCTGCAGGTTAGCCCTCCGCCGTGCGCGACGACGCTACCGAGATCCACGGCGCCCCCCCACCCGGCGCGCTGCTGTTCACCTGCGAGCACGCGTCCAACCGCGTGCCCCGCCCCTGGCGCCTGCGCCCGTCCGACCGCGCCCTGCTCGCGACCCACTGGGGCTACGACATCGGCGCCCGGCCGCTCACCCTCGAGCTCGCCCGCCTCGCTGGCGGCACCGCCGCGCTCTCCCGGTTCTCGCGCCTCCTGATCGATCCGAACCGCGACCCCGAAGACGTGTCGGCCGTGCTCCTCTCCTGTGACGACGGCGCGCCGACCTTCAACCGCGCCGCCGACCACGCGGAGCGGGTGCGTCGCTTCCACGCCCCGTTCCACGACCGCCTCGACCGCACCATCCGCTTCCGCAAGCCGCGCTTCCTCTGCTCGATCCACAGCTTCACCCCGGTGTTCCGCAGCAGCGCGCGGGCCATGGAGGCCGGGGTCCTGTTCGACCAGCACGACGACCTCGCCGAGGATCTCCTCCGCGCCCTCCGCGCCCAGGGCGTCCGCGCCGAGGCGAACGAGCCCTACTCGGGCAAGGCCGGGCTCATCTACAGCGCCAACCGCCACGGCACCCGGCACGACCTGCCCTACCTCGAGATCGAGGTGCGCCAGGATCTGCTGGCGAGCGACCGGTCCGCCCGCGACATGGCGCGCAGGGTCTGGAGCGCGCTGCGCGCGGTCGGGATCTGATGACGGAGCCCGAGGGTGGCGTGCCCGCCGAGCCGCCCAAATCCGCCGAGCCCCCCATCACCGGCCTCGCCGTCGGCATCGCGGCGCTCGGCATCGCCCTCTTCACGTGGCCCGCGCTCCCCACGCTCGCCACCGCGCTGCTCGGCCACCCCTTCGCCGAGGTCGACAACCACCTCTGGATGGCGTGGTTCGGCGGCCACGCCGACGCCCCCGCGCGTGACCTCCCCGTCGGCTTCGACCTCCCGCTCATGGACCCGGTGAACCTCCTCTGGTGGGCCCCCGGCGCGCTCCTCGGGCCGGTGTTCGCCTACAACCTCGCCATCGTCGGCAACCTCGCCCTCGCCGCGCTCGGCGGCTGGGTCCTCGCCCGGGAGCTCACCGGCTCCCGCGCCGCCGCGCTCGTGGGGATGGTCGCGACCGCGTTCTCGCCCTTCCTCGGGGGCGTGATCGAGTTCGGCCTCTCCGAGGCCTGGCCCGTCGGCTGGCTCGCGCTGCACGCCGCGCTGCTGCTCCGCTACGCCCGCACCGGCGCCCTCCGCGACGCCCTCGGCGCCGCCGCCACCCTCGGCGCGCTCCTCCTCTCGGGGTGGTACCACGCAGCGTTCGCGCTCCCCGCCGAGCTCGGGCTCGGCCTCTGGGTGCTCGCCCGCCGCCCCGCCGGCGCATCCAGGCTCGCGACGATCGGCGTCCTCCTCGCCCAGGGCATCGTCGCGACCCTCCCGTCGTGGCCGCGCCTCGCGGAGACCCGCGCCCTCGCCGCCATCTGGGCCCCGCGCCTCTCCGGGCTCACCCGCCCCCAGGCCTACGCCGACTGGGACGGCAACCCGCGCTTCGGCACCGATCTGCTCAACCTCGTCCTGCCGCGTCCCGACGAGATCCCCACCGCCCGCACCGTCTACGTCGGCGTCGTCGTGCTCGCGCTCGCCCTCGTCGCGCTCCGTCGCCGCTCCGGGTGGGCGCTCTGGGCACTCGCGGTGCCGCTCTGGGTGCTCGCCCTCGGGCACTGGCTCCGCGTCGGCGGCGTGCCCGTCTACGACCTCGGGCCGCTGCCGGCCGGGTGGCTCGTCGGCACGTTCGAGGCGGCGCGCGGCCTCTCCCACTGGTTCCGGGCCGCGGGCCCCGCGACGGTGTTCGTCGGCGCGGCCGCGGCCGTCGGCACGTCGGTGGTGCTCGACTCCCTCCGGCGCCGCTTTGGGTGGGGGCCCCGGGCGATCGTCGCCTTCGGGGCCCTGCTCGCCGGGCTCGTCCTGACCGACGCCATCGCGCTCGCCCCCACCCCCTGGCCCCGCGTCACCTACGTCCCCGACCCGCCGCCGGCGCTGCTCGACCTGCCGCGCGCCGGGGCGCTGCTCCAGCTCCCCTTCGACGAGGGGCGTGGCCTCGACGGCATCGCGAGCCGCCGGGTGTACGACCAGTGGCAGGTGTTCCACGGGCGCTCGATCGCCGAGCACTACGAGGGCCTCGACGCCCTGCTCCACGCCAACGCGACCGTCGCCGACTGGCAACGCGCCTGCGCGCGCGCCGCGCCGCGTCCGGTCCCGCTCACCCTCGCCGAGGACCTGCACACCCTCCGCGACCTCGGCGTGGCCTACGTCGTCGCGCACCCGCCCTACGCGAAGACCGGGTGTGTCGACACGATCGAGAGCCACCTCGGCGAGCCCGTCGTGGTCACGGATCGGGCGGTGGTGTGGGACCTCGCGGAGTCGGAGAAACACGTGGCGGACGAGCGCTGATCTACGGGGAGCGCGACCCGGCCGGCGCCCGCTCCGGTCCGCGGCGCCGCCGGAGCGCCGCCAGCGCCACCACCCACGCCCACCCGGGGCCCCCGCCGGCGTCACACCCACACCCTTCCGCCTCGATGATTCGGCCCCGCGGCATGTGTTGCCGTGTATCGGATGTATCGGTGTCCGAGGGGTCGGGTGTGTCGTCCCCGGTGTCGGTGGAGCCCGGATCGCCGGTGTCTCCGGGCGTGTGGCTCGCCGCGTCCACGGCGGCCCAGAGGGCGGGATCGTCGCCGTCGTAGCCGATGGCCCAGAAGCCGAACCCGGCGAGGCCCACGTCGTTCACCGCCCAGTCCATCTTCACGGCGAGCGACGCGGCGTCGTCGTACCAGGCCTGGTGCGTGGCGGACGACGCATACCAGGGTGTGTCACTCACCGCGTCGTAGGCGCGGCCGTGCGTCGCGGCGTCGGCCACGGCCTCCGCGTAGAACACGCTCCACCCCCCGTCGGTCGTGTCGGCGGGCACCTCGGTCGCGTCGGCCACCGGCCACTCCTGGCCGTACGTCGGCAGCCCGAGCACGATCTTGTCGGCGGGGGCGCCGCTGTCCAGGTAGTCGCCCACGGTCCAGTCGAGCGCCCACCGGCTCCACGTGCTCCCACCCGTCAGCGGCGAGTTGGGTCCGGCGCCGCCCCCGGTGTAGTGGTAGGCGTAGCCCATGATGAACAGGCCGTCGCTCGCGTCGGCCAACGCCGGATAGTCCCACGCGTCGTTCCAGTCGACCGCCGGGGTGGCCAGCCAGACCTCGCCGACGCGGGTGCGCAGCTCGCGCACGAACGTCACGAGATCGTCGCGACGCGCCGCCGGCAGGCCCTCGAAGTCGACGTTGACGCCGTCCGCGCCGTAGGCCTCCACGAGCGCGCCCAGCGCGTCGACCGCCGCCGCGCGGCGCGTGGGCGACGCGAGCACCGCGTCCATCACGTCCCCGTCGAAGGAGGTGACGCACAGGTGCACCTTCACCCCCGCGGCGTGCCCGAGCGCGACCGCCTCGGCCGCGACGCCCGTCCACCGCGAGGTGCCCGTGAGCGAGCCGTCCGACGCGAGCCCCACGTCGAACACCGCGAGGTGGGTGAGGTGCGCCCAGGGCACCTCGTCGGGACCGACGGTCCAGTAGGGCAGGTAGCCGTAGACGACCTTGTCGGGGGGGCCGTGTGCGGGCGGGGGCGCGGGCGACGGTGCCGTCGACGGCGCGGCGGTGAAGGGCGGCAGGCCGCCCGGGGTGTTCGCGAGCCGCGCGTGCGCGGCGTGGGCACCGGGGCCGTCGACCGGCGCGCCGGGGGGCACCGCGGCGAACGCCGGCGAGAGGAGGGGCGCGAAGAGGAGCACACGGGGCTCTAACCGGGCGTTTCGCGCGGCACAGGGCGCGTCACATCGGAGGTTTCGTGCGGGCGACCGGCGCGCGCGGCGGTGCCCGTCGCCCGGTGGCCCCCGCCCGATCGTCGGACACTCCCGCGGGCGCCGACCGCCGCGCCGGGGCTTCGGGGTGGGAGGCGTAGCGCCGGGGCGTCGCGGGCGACCGGACAATCGTCGCGGTCTCGACATGAGCGCGGGTCAATTGTCCGGTTTGTCGCCCCCCAACCGGCGGAAATACCGGCCGTTCGCCCGGGGTAAGGCAGCATCCTCGACGAACGGCCGGAAATACCGGCCGTTCGCCTGGGGTAAGGCGGCATCCTCGACGAACGGCCGGAAATACCGGCCGTTCGCCTGGGGTAAAGCAGCATCCTCGACGAACGGCCGGAAATACCGGCCGTTCTCCCAGGGGTTGGTCCTGTCCGGTTGGCGCCTCGTTATCCCAGCGCCCCCCCCCACCCTCCACCCTGCCCCAAGGCGCACCCCGGCCGGGAGCGCCCCGGCGCGGCGGTCGGCGCCGGCGGGGAGCTCGGACGATCAGGCGGTGCCGCGGGCGCCGGGGACCGCCGCCCGCGTCGGTCGCCCAGCCACCGCCGCCCGCGTCGGTCGCCCGACCACCCCCTTCAGTCCCCGAGCGCCCACTCCCCATACGTCGACACTCCCGCCGGCACCGGCGAGACGCGCACGAGGGCGCCGTCGGGCGAGATGGCGAGCTTGCCGTCGCCGGTAACCGTCGTGAACAGCGTGTCGCTCGCCGCGCCGGCTTCGAGCAGCCGGAGCTCGTTTCCGGTGGTCTCGACGTAGAGATCGCCCTGGTAGTCGAACACCATGTCGAGCACGGTGGCGGCGAAGGTGTAGACCTCCGAGGACGCACCGGTCGCCCCGTCGACGGCGTACACCGTGGCGCCCACCGAGACGTAGAGGGCCTCGTCGGCGTCGAGCGCGACCGACTCCACGTAGGCGCCCATCGTCGCGACCGTGGTGGCGACGCCGGCGATGGTGAGGCAATCCACCGTGCCCGCCACGTCCCAGTTCGGCACCCAGATGCACCCGGCGCTGTCGAAGGCGATGGAGCTCGCGCTCTCGTTGAGGTAGCTGCTTGCCCAGGCGGAGCCGACCGCGTAGCCGCCGGTGGCGACCACGGGGATCGTCGTGCCCGACTGCACGCCGAGGTAACCGACGTTGTTGTAGGACACCGCCACGGTGCCGGTCAGCGGGTCGAGCGCGAGCGCGTTGATGTTGTGGTTGCTCGCGCCGGTGAGCACGGTGGTGCCGCCGTCCGCGTCGATGCCGTAGACGTAGTCGGTGCCGGAGATGAGCGTGGACACCCAGGCGCCGCAGTCCGCGGCGAACGCGAGGTCGGACACGCCGCTCGGATCGGCCGACGCCAGCGTGGCGACGTCGGGGTGGACACACGCGGCGTCGGGCCGGCAGTCGACGCCGCCCCACCGCGCGGGGTCGGTGTCGTCGCAGTCGGTGCCGCCGTAGTCCTCGGCGAGGTCGCCGTCGCCGTCGGCGTCGTAGTCGGAGGCGCCGTCGCAGTCCTGGTCGACGCCGTCGTACCAGACCTCGGGCGCGCCGGGGAACACGCTCCCGTCGGTGTCGTCGCAATCGTCGGCGTCGTCCGCGTAGCCGTCCTTCAGCGCGCACGCCTCGGTGGTGAGCGCGTCGTCACCGTAGCCGTCACCGTCCGCGTCGGCGTACCAGGTCGCGGTCACGCCCTCGTCCACCACGCCGTCGCAGTTGTTGTCGACCTCGTCGCACAGCTCGTCCGCGGCCGGGTGCACCTCGGCATCGCCGTCGTCGCAGTCCTCGGCGTCGTCCGCGTACCCGGCCGGCAGGTCGCAGGCGGCCTCGGTGAGCGCGTCGTCACCGTAGCCGTCACCGTCCGCGTCGGCGTACCAGGTCGCGGTCACGCCCTCGTCCACCACGCCGTCGCAGTTGTTGTCGAGCTCGTCGCACAGCTCGACGTTGCCGGGGAACGCCGAGGCGGTCGTGTCGTCGCAGTCGGTGCCGGAGGCGACGTGGTGCTCGGGCGGCGTGCACGCCTCGGTGGGCGCGCCGGCATCGCCGTGGCCGTCCCCGTCGGCGTCGGCGAACCACGTGGTGGTCGCGCCCTCGTCCACCGCGCCGTCGCAGTCGTTGTCGATCGTGTCACACGCCTCGAGCGCGTCGGGGCGAACGGCGGCGTCCGCGTCGTCACAGTCGCCCTCGCTCGGCAGGAACCCGTCGCCGTCACCGTCCAACTCGACGTCGGTGTCGTCGGTGTCGTCGGTGTCGTCGGTGTCGTCGGTGTCGGCGGTGGCCGTGTCGTCGGTGTCGCCGGTGGCCGTGTCGTCGGGATCGACCTCCTTGGAATCGCCGGGAGTCTGGGTGCACGCCCCGAGGAGCGCGAGCGGGAGGAGGAGGAATTTCGTACGGTTCATGGGGGCCTTCGGCGGGGGCGTGGCCCTAACCCGACCGGCGCTCGTCCGGCCCGCATGTCGGCGGGTGGACCTCGCCGCGTTCGTCTCCGCGGGTGGCGGGCGATACCTTGGGGGCATGACGCTGCTCCTCGCCCTCGTCTTCGGCTGCGCGGACGGCCCCGATCGTGCGGACGCCCCGCGCGAGGACTTCCAGGGCCCCGCCTCGGTCCGCGTGCTCTCCCCCACCAACGGCGAGTCGGTCCAGTCGCCCTTCGTGCTCGCGTTCGAGGCCGGGGCCGACGTGGCCGGCGTGCGCCTCGAGGGCGGGAGCGACGGCGAGACCGTCGTGGCCCTCACCCCCGTGGAGGACGGCGCCGGCGAATTCGTCGTCGACCTCCCGCACGGGCGGATCGCCCTCGCCCTCGTCGGCGAGGACCCCGACGGCGCCGAGCTCTCCCGGCACGAGCTCTCGATCCGCGTGCTCATGGACGTGGAGGAGCCGTTCGTCACGATCACCAGCCCGACGGACGGCGGCGCGTTCCCCTCCCCCCTCGTGTTCGGCTTCGAGGCCTCCGACGAGGTCGCGACCGTCTCGCTCCTCGTCGACGGCGAGGACGTTGGCGCCACCGACCCCGACCGCCTCCTCACCGTGCCGCTCACGGGCTCGCTCGACCTCCGCTACGCCGAGGCCCGCGCGTACGACGCCGACGGCGCGCTCGTCGCCACCGACGAGGTGACGTTCACCGCCCTCCCCGGCACCGATCCGGTCGCGTCCGCGTTCAACACGCACGTGTCCGATCGGCTCGAGGCCTACCCGACGGACGGCAGCTACGCTTTCTGGTGGCCCGAGGACACCGACTGGTACGGCACCACCCAGGACATCTACTACCTCGACGAGCTCGTGGCCTACGGCGATCCCGAGCACCGCTCCTATTGCGTCGGCCTC
Organism: Deltaproteobacteria bacterium; assembly: GCA_036676765.1. Taxonomy (GTDB): domain Bacteria; phylum Myxococcota_A; class UBA796; order UBA796; family SXON01; genus CAJBVW01. The sequence continues at coordinate 3,204 of JAKFCH010000302.1, read as the reverse complement.
ACCTTCGAGGTCCTGATGCTGAGCTTCCTCGCGCTCGACGAGGCGTCGGGGGGGGATGGTTCGCTCAACGGCATCACCGTCGACGACCTCACGGACTTCCGCATCGACTGGTTCGTGCGCGACCTCTGGGGGGATGGTCCGGGCCCCGCGCTCGAGGGCTACGGCCTCGGCGAGCGCGTGACCGACCCGGCGGACGTGCGCCCGGGCGACTTCATCCAGTTCTGGCGCCACTCCGGCAGCGGCCACAACGCGATCTTCGTCGACTGGGAGCGCGACCCCGCGGACGACGCCATCATCGGCGTCCGCTACTGGTCCACCCAGGGGAGCACCGGCGGCATCGGCTACAACGAAGAATTTTTCGGCTCGACCGGCTCGCGCATCCACCCCAGCTACTTCTACGCCGCGCGCATGGCGATGCCCGAGGACTGGATCCCCTGGTGGTGAGCCGGTAGGGCTCCCGGGCGGCGAGGCGTGACCCGCACGAGGCCATCCACGGGGCGCGCGCGCCCGGCGTCGCGACCCTGTCGAATACACGCGGAATAGGACCACCCGCCTGGGCGTCGAGGGCATCACCCCCTCTACGAGGTCCATCCCGTGCCCATCTTGACGCCCTGGCTCCCCTCCGCGCTCCGCGCCCCCGTCAGCCTGCTCATGCTCGCGCTCGTCCTCCCCGGCTGTCAGCCCGACGACGAGAAGGACGAACCCCTCGGGGCCGACTCCGGGGAGACCGACTCCGGGGAGACCGACTCCGGCACCGACACCGACACCGGCACCGACACCGGCGAGACCGACACCGGCGAGACGGGCGACACCGACGAGTCGGGCGACGCCGGCGCGGGCGACGCGGACACCGATACCGACACTGATACCGACACCGATTCGGACACCGACACCGACACTGATACCGACACCGACACCGACACCGACACCGACACCGACTCCGACACCGACACTGATACTGACACCGATACCGATACCGACACCGATACCGACACCGACACCGACACCGATACCGACACCGGCGATTCGGGCTCCGGAGACCCCGTCGAGGTCGGCCACTGCGACGCCTGGGACGATCTCGTCGAGATCTCCACCGTGACCGACCGCGCCCTCGACGAGATCTCGGACGTGGTGCCCTCCACCACGAACCCCGGGGTCCTGTGGGTGCACGAGGACTCGGGCGGCGATCCGGTCGTCTACGCCCTCGAGGCCGCCACCGGCGACACCCTCGGCACCGTGACGCTCGACGGCGTGAGCAACCGCGACTGGGAGGACCTCGCCGTGGCCCCCTGCCCCGACGGCCCCGGCGACTGCCTGTGGGTCGGCGACACCGGCGACAACGGCCTCACCCGCGACGACGTGGCCATCTACACCGTCCCCGAGCCGACCATCGACGGCGACTTCGCCATCACCGAGACGCCGACCGCCTGGCGGTACGACTTCCCCGACGGGCGCGGCAACGTCGAGGGCATGGGCGTGGGCCTCGACGGCCTCCCGGTGCTCGTGAGCAAGCGCGTCGACGGGACCGCCGACGTGTACCGCTTCCCCCGGATGGACGACTCCGCGCGCGTCACGCTCGACCACGTCGGGCGTGTCGACACCGGCGACCCCCGGGACGAGCACCCCGCCGAGGCCACCGCCGCCGACGTGTCCCCCGACGGCACGCGCCTGCTGATCCGCACGTACGACTACCTGCTCGAGTACCCGCTCGAGGACGGGGTTCCCGGCGATCCCGTGTCCCTCCCCGCGCCCGACGAGCCCCAGGGCGAGGCCGCGGCCTACGATCCCGTGTCCGGCGGGATCTGGATCACCTCGGAGAGCGCGAACCAGCCGCTGTGGTTCGTGGCCTGCCTGGATCCTTCGCCGTAGGGGCGGTCCGGGACCGGGGGCGCCGGAAGGCCGGCGTTCCCCCTCTCGAACGGCTACGCGTCGCGCCGAATCCGCGCGCAAGGGGGCGGAAGGAGCCCATCCGCGGGTTGAGATCACGAGTAGAGGTGGCCACTGGACACGGCCCTCGTTTCGTTCCGCATCCTCGCGCCGCTCGCGGTGATCGCCACGATCCTCCCGGCCACCCGGTTCACGAAGTGGTGGGTGCGGGTCTTCGACTACCCCCGCCTCCAGGTCGCCTTCCTCGGGCTCCTCGCCCTCGGCACGGGCATCGCCGCGGCGCCGACGGGGCGGCTCGACCGCGCGCTCCTCCTCGCGACGGGCGGCGCCATGGGGGTCCAGCTCGTGCGCATCGTGCCGTACACCCCGCTCTGGCCGCGCCAGATGGTGGGTGCCCGGCGCCCGACCAGGGGGGCCACGGTGCGCCTCCTGGTGGCCAACGTGCTCGACACCAACCGGGAGTACGGGACCTTCCTGGACCTCGTGGCCCGCGCCCGCCCCGATGTCGTGCTCGCCGTCGAGGTCAACCGGGCGTGGTTCACCGCGCTCGCCCCGCTCGCCGAGGCCTTCCCCCACCGCGTGTACGAGCCGCGGGAGAACGGCTACGGCATCGCCCTCTGGTCGCGTCTGCCCCTCCAGGAGGCCCGCGTGGAGCACGTCGTGGACCCGACCGTGCCGTCCGTGCACGCGACCCTCGTGCTCCCGTCGGGCCAACGCGTGGCGTTCCACGGGCTGCACCCGCGCCCCCCCGTGCCGGAGGAGTCCACCGACACCGTCGGCCGCGACGCCGAGCTCGTGGCGGTCGGCCGCACGGCGCGCACCGACCGGTGGCCCACCATCGTCGCCGGCGACCTGAACGACGTGGCGTGGTCCCACACCACGCGGCTGTTCCTGCGGCTCTCGGGCCTGCTCGACCCCCGCCGGGGCCGCGGCTTCTTCCACACGTTCGACGCCCGTAGTCGCCTCGTCCGCTTCCCGGTCGACCACGTGTTCGCGTCGTCGCGCTTCACGCTCGTGGAGCTCACGCGCCTGCCCGCCGGCGGCTCGGACCACTTCCCGGTGCTCGTGGAGTTCGCGCTCGAGCCCGACGCCACGGAGCGCCAGGAGCGTCCCGCGCCCGCGAAGGGTGACATGGCCGAGGCCGAGGCGATGGCCGAGGCGGCCGGGGTGCGCGAAAAAGAGCTGGAGCCGCTCGGGTAGGGCCAGCGGATCGGGCCGATCGAGGATCGGGCGGCCCGGCGGCGGAGCCGCCTGCGGCCCCCTACGGGCTCGCGCTTCGCGCTCGGCTGGCGGGTCCCGACGCCTCGCGGCGCCGGG
>JAKFCH010000301.1:0-10765 GCA_036676765.1 Deltaproteobacteria bacterium | reverse complement strand
GCACGCATCAGCCGCCCGCCCGCGCGCATCGCCCGCGCCGCCCGCGCCGCCCGCGCGCATCGCACGGACGCACGCAGCCGCCGGGCCCCGGTCGAAGCGACACGGACAAGGTCCGCCCTTCATCCGACAGAACGAGCGGTCGCCCGCTCGTCCCGCCGCCCCTACTTCGCCGCGTACGCCTCGATAGGCGGACACGTACAGATCACGTTGCGGTCCCCGTGCACGTCGTTGATGCGCGACACGGCGGGCCAGAACTTGGACACCTTGGTCCAGGCCGTCGGGAAGGCCGCCACGGTGCGGCTGTAGGGGCGGGTCCAGGCGTCGGCCATGACGGTCTCGGCCGTGTGGGGGGCGTTCTTGAGCGGGTTGTCGGTGCGGGGGTACTCGCCGCGCTCGACGGCCGCGATCTCGCCGCGGATGGCGATGAGGGCGTCGATGAAGCGGTTGACCTCCTCGAGGGACTCGCTCTCGGTGGGCTCGATCATCATGGTGCCCGCGACGGGGAACGACACGGTGGGGGCGTGGAAGCCGTAGTCCATGAGGCGCTTGGCGATGTCCACCACCTCGACGCCGGAGCCCGCCTTGAGCTGGCGCACGTCCACGATGCACTCGTGGGCGACACGGCCGTTCTGCCCGGTGTAGAGCACCGGGAAGTGGGGCGCGAGGCGGAGGGCGATGTAGTTGGCCGAGAGGATGGCGACCTTGGTGGCGCGCGTGAGGCCCTCGCCGCCCATCATCGCGATGTAGGCCCACGAGATGGGGAGGATGGACGCCGAGCCCCACGGGGCCGCCGACACCGGGCCGATCGCGCGCTCGCCGCCGGTTTGGACGACGGGGTGGCCGGGGAGCAGCGGTGCGAGGTGCGCGGCGACGCAGATGGGGCCCATGCCGGGGCCGCCGCCGCCGTGGGGGATGCAGAAGGTCTTGTGGAGGTTGATGTGACACACGTCGGCGCCCAACTCGGCGGGGCGGACGAGGCCGACGAGGGCGTTCATGTTGGCGCCGTCCATGTAGACCTGGCCGCCGTTGTCGTGGATGATCGCCGTGATGTCCTTGATCGCCGCCTCGAACACGCCGTGGGTGCTCGGGTAGGTGACCATGAGGCACGCGAGGTTGTCGCGGTGTTGGGTGGCACGGGCGCGGAGGTCGGCCACGTCGATGTTGCCGTTGGCGTCACACTTGACGACTACCACCTTCATGCCGGCCATCGCCGCGGACGCGGGGTTGGTCCCGTGCGCGCTCGAGGGGATGAGGCAGATGTCGCGGTGCGAATCCCCGCGCTCCTCGTGGTAGCGGCGGATGACGAGCAGGCCCGCGTACTCGCCCTGGGAGCCCGCGTTGGGCTGGAGCGACGTGGCGGCGAAGCCGGTGATGGTGGCGAGCATCGCCTCGAGCTGCTTGAACATCTCGCGGTAGCCCTGGGCCTGGGCGGCGGGCACGAAGGGGTGGAGCTTGCCGATGCCCGGCCACGTGACCGGGAGCATCTCGGTCGTCGCGTTGAGCTTCATCGTGCAGGAGCCGAGCGGGATCATCGAGAACGCGAGCGACAGGTCGCGGTTCTGGAGGCGCGTGATGTAGCGCAACATCTCCGTCTCGGAGTGGTACTTCGAGAACGTGGGGTGCGTGAGCCACGGCGTGGTTCGGGTGAGCGAGGCGTCGACGCCGCGGGCGAACTCGAGCGTGTCGAGGTCGAGGCCGGCGCGACCGCCCGCGAACACGTCGAGGAGGGTGCCGACCTCGTCGACGGTGACGGTCTCGTCGAGGGCGACGGTCACCGTGGTGGCGTCGAGCTTGCGGAGGTTGATGCCCTTGGCCTCCGCGGCCGCGAGCACGGCGTCGGCGTCGACGCCCCGCACCAGCACGGTGTCGAAGAAGGGCTCGGGCGCCACGTCCTTGCCGAGCTTGCGGAGGCCGGAGGCGAGCAGCGACGCGAGGCCGTTGACGCGCTGGGCGATGCGCTTCAGCCCGGAGGGCCCGTGGTAGACGGCGTACATCGACGCGATGATGGCGAGGAGCACCTGCGCGGTGCAGATGTTCGAGGTGGCCTTCTCGCGGCGGATGTGCTGCTCGCGGGTCTGGAGCGTCAGGCGCATGGCGGGGCGGCCGTTCGCGTCGATCGACACGCCGATGAGGCGGCCCGGCATGTGGCGCTTGTGCTCGTCGCGCGTGGCGAAGAAAGCGGCGTGGGGGCCGCCGTAGCCCATCGGGACGCCGAAGCGCTGGGAGTTGCCGACGGCGATGTCCGCGCCGATCTCGCCGGGGGAGCGGAGGAGCGTGAGCGCAAGGAGATCGCACGCGACGGTGACGAGGCCGCCGGCCTCGCGCACGCGGGCGACGAAGGCGCGATCGTCCCAGATCCGGCCGTCGGTGGCGGGGTACTGGAGCAGCGCGCCGAAGATCGGGGTCGCGAAGTCGAAGTCGGCCGGATCGCCCACGATGACCTGGATGCCGAGCGGCGCGGCCCGGGTCTGAACCACCGCGATGGTCTGGGGGTGGCAGTTGTCGGCCACGAAGAACGCCGAGGCCGCCTCGGTCGTCGAGACGTTCATGCTCATCGCCATCGCCTCAGCGGCCGCCGTACCCTCGTCGAGCAACGACGCGTTGGCGACGGGGAGCCCGGTGAGATCGCTGATGAGCGTCTGGTAGTTGAGCAGCGCCTCGAGGCGGCCCTGGGAGATCTCGGCCTGGTAGGGCGTGTACTGGGTGTACCAACCCGGGTTCTCGAGGACGTTCCGGAGGATCACCGGGGGGGTGATGGTGTCCGAGTAGCCCATGCCGATGAAGGAGCGGAGGACCCGGTTCTTGTTCACCATGCCGGCGAGATCGGCCAGCACGTCCCGCTCGCCACGCGCGGGGGCGAGGGAGAGCGGGGAGGAGGCCCGGATGGCGGGCGGCACCGTGGCGTCGATGAGCGCGTCGAGGGAGGCATACCCGAGCTCGCCGAGCATGGTGGCGATCTCGGCGTCGGTCGGCCCGATGTGGCGGCGGGCGAACGTGTCGGTGGCGGGGAAGAGGTCGTCGAGGGTGCCGAGCATGGTCCTTCCTGAGCGGGGGCCCCGTTAACGCGGCGGGGCGCGACGGGCAGGGGCGTGAAGGGCCGCGAAAGGGCGAAGGTGGCGCGATCGCGCCTCGCCGCCGCGAACGCCGTGTTAGAGGTCGCGCGAGTACCGGGTGCCCATGCTCCTCCTCGCGTCCCTGGCGTTCGCCCACCCCTCCGCCGAGGGGTTCGCTCCCCCGGTACGTCGCAACGCGCTCACGGCCGCGTTCGAGGATGCGGCCGACGAGTACGGTGTCCCCAAGCCGCTGCTGATGGCCATCGCCTGGGAGGCGAGCCACTTCGACCCCGACGTCCAGTCGGCCTGGGGCGGCTACGGCATGTTCGATCTGCGCGAGGGCGCGCAGGATCCTTCGCTCGAGCACGCGTCCGCGCTCCTCGAGGTCGATCCGAACGCGATGGTGGCCGACTGGCGCCTCCAGGTGCGCGGCGCCGCCGCGGTCCTCGCCGACCAGGGCCGCCTCGCCAACGCCGGGGTGCTCCCGCCGCGGGCGGACCTGCTCGCCTGGTGGGATGCCGTGCGCGCCTTCTCCGGCCGCGAGGAGCCGGTCCTCCAGGAGCAGTACACGTCCTACATCTTCGCGACCGCCCACCAGGGCGTCGTGAAGGACACGCGCTGGGGCGCCGTTTTCCTCGACCCGCAGGACATCGACCTGTCCGACCGGTTCTTCGTGCCCCCGCCGACCGCCACGGACTCGTCGCTCGCCTACCAATTCTACGCGGCGGACAGCGGCAACTACTCGAACGACTCGCGCGGTGGCGGTGACATCGACATGGTCGTCATCCACACCGTGCAGGGCAGCTACTCGGGCTGCTATTCCTGGTTCGCCAACCCCGACGCGAGCGCCAGCGCGCACTACGTCGTGCGCTCGAGTGACGGCCAGATCACCCAGATGGTGAGCGAGGCCGACGTGGGCTGGCACGCGGGCGACTGGGGCACGAACTCCCGCTCGGTCGGCATCGAGCACGAGGGGTACGTGTCCGACCCGGGCACCTGGTACACCGACGCCATGTACGAGCGCTCCGCGGCGCTCACCGTCGACATCGCCACCCGCCGGGGCGTGTCGCTCGATCGCAGCCACATCATCGGCCACGTCGAGGTTCCCGGGTGCGACGGCGGCTCGGGCGGCGGCGCCAGCTGCCACACCGATCCCGGCACCGGCTGGGATTGGGACTACTACATGGAGCTGGTCAGCGGCGAGACCGGCACCGCCGGCGGCCAGATCATCGGCGTGGTCGCCGACAGCGACATCTACAACGGCGATCGCCTCGTGGGCGCCACCGTCCGCATCGCCGAGACGGGGGAGTCCACCACCGTCGAGTCCGACGGCTACTACCGCTTCGACGACATCCCCTTCGGCACCTACACGATGCACGCGAGCGCCGCCGGCTTCGCCGAGGGCACCTGCACCAAGACCACCTCGTCGAGCCAGGACTGGTGCTCGATCACCCTCTACCCGGAGGTCCCGGAGGAAGAGGAGGAGGACACGGACGTGCCCGAGGAGGACACGGACGTGCCCGAGGAGGACACCGACGAGCCCGAGGAGGACATCGAGGATCCCGGCACCCCCGGCGGGGACACCGACGAGCGCCCCGGCCCGCCCGCGGTTCCCGGCAAGATGACCCGCATGGACGAGATGGGCGGCTGCAACACCGCCGCCACCCCGGGCCCCGGCGCCGCCTTCTGGCTGGCGCTCGCCCCGCTCCTCGGGCTACGCCGTCGGCGCTGATGCCCACCCTCCCGCTTCGCCGTCCCGCCCATCCTGTCGCCACCGCCCTCCTGGGGGTCCTGCTCGCGGCGTGCGCGCCGAAGAAGCCGCCCGAGGAGCTCCCGCCCCCGCCGGCGCCCGCGGCTGGGCTCGTGGAGGTGACCGGCATGGCCGCGAAGGCCTCGCCGAAGGAGCTCCTGCGCCGCACGCTCGCCACCGCCGTGGTCGGCCCCTGCTACGAGGCGGCGCTCGTCCGGGACCCGCGGCTCTACGGCGAGGTCGTGGTGCGCTTCACCGCGCTGGCGGACGGCCGGGTGGAGGAGGCGAGCGTCCACCTCTCCACGCTGGGAGATGCCGCCGCCGAGGCCTGCGTGCTCGACGCCGTGCGCGCCCTGAGCTTCCCGGGCGTGACCCCCGACCGCCTCACCGCGGTGTACCCCTTCGTGTTCGCCTCCGACGCCACGCCGCCCGAGGTCGCGCGGTCCCTGAAGGTCCGCTACGGCCTCCTGCCGCCCGACCCCGAGAGCGACCTCACGGATCCCAAGGCGCAGACCCCCACGGGGATGGTCTACCTCTGGTAGGCCGCGGGGCGAGCGGAGGGTAGGAGGGGAGCCAGGGTTGGAGGCCCCCGGGGGCGGCTCGCCGTCAGCGCTACCGCGAGGTCACCTGACACGCGAGCGCGCACCCTCTCGCGGAAGGGGGGCGCGGCTCGGTAGCCCCGCGACGCACGGCACCCGAGGGCCCCCCGATCCGGATCACGCGATGAACGTCTCGAGGTGACCGCGACGGCGGTGGTGGCGCAGCTTGCGGATCGCCTTGATCTCGATCTGGCGGATGCGCTCGCGGGTGAGGCAGAACTGGGCGCCGATCTCTTCGAGCGAGTAGGCGAGGGGCTCGCCGATGCCGTAGCGCATGCGGACGACCTTCTCCTCGCGGGGCGTGAGGGAGGCGAGCACCTGCTCGATCTCGTCGCGGAGGGCGGCCTCCTCCAGGGCGTCGCTCGGCTTGACGGCGTCGGGGTCGCCCACGAACTCGCCGACGGTGGCCTCGCTGTCCTCGCTGACGGGGGCGTCGAGCGAGATGGGCTCGCGGGTGAGCCGCATGAGGCCCTCGAGCTTGTCGATGTCCATCTCGAGGCGCACGGCCACCTCCTCCAGCGTCGGCTCGCGGCCGAACTCCTGGAACAGCGCCTTCTGCATGTGGTGGACCTTGTTGACCACCTCGAGCTTGTAGATGGGGATGCGGATGGTCCGACACTGGCTCTCGACCGCGCGGATGATGCTCTGGCGGATCCACCACGACGCGTAGGTGGAGAACTTGAAGCCGCGGGTGTGGTCGAACTTCTCCGTGGCCTTCATGAGGCCGATGTTGCCCTCCTGGATGAGGTCGGCCAGCGGGATGCCACGGTAGGTGTACTGCTTGGCGATGCTGACCACGAGCCGGAGGTTGGCATTGACGAGCGTGGCCTTGGCGATCTCGGCGTCGGGGCCGCCAGCGTCGATGCGACGGGCGACCTCGACCTCGTCGTCCCGGGTGAGGAGCGGGATCTCGCCCATCATCTTCAGGTACTTGTTGAGGAGGATGTTCCCGTTTCCGATGGGTGCGGCGGACCGACGCGAGGGAGAGGCGAACGACATGGGGTTCCTCCGTGGGGGGAGCCGAAGGGGTTCGGCGCGTGCTCCAGGTCAAGAGCAATCGCTATGCCAACGCCCGAGGCGCCTCGTCACTTCCCGTCAATCGCCGTGCCAGTACGTCTGCGAGCCGGTGCCACCGCCGTTTTCGTGATGTTTCGAGACAACGGGCCGGAGCGGACGGCGGCGGCGGTTTTCGCGCCTCACGCCCAGGAACGCGACGCCGTCAAGGATTTTGTACAGTCCCGGTCGCGGCGGCCTCGAGCGCTGCGAACGGATCACGCGCCCCACGGGTGATGGTTCCCACGTCGTCGATGAATTTCTTGAGGTCGCCGCCGTTGCGCGCGAGGATCGTCGCGAAGGCGTCCTCGTTCGTGTTGTAGACCTGGAACTGCATCAGCCGGGCGTTGTTCCACCCGGAGCGTCGGATCGAGTTGACGTAGGGCATCGGGTCCTCCAGGCCCGCGGTCAGGACGCGGGACTCGAGGGAGGCGTAGAGCGCCTTCTTCCGCGCCTCCTTCTCCGGGATCGCGATCGTCGTGTCGCGGTACACCCCGTCCAGATCCTCGTACAGCTGGTGGAGGAGCACCTCGAACCGGGCGTAGTCGCGGTTGGAGCGCTGGAGCGCGTTCAGGGCCTCGTTCCCGGGGCCGTAGCGGTCGACGAGGTAGTGCTCCACGGCCCGCTCGCCGACGTAGCTGGCGAAGGACTCATTGAAGCTCACGCTGCCGGGCACCCAGAGGGTCGCGTGGGCGAGCTCGTGGAAGACGGTCTCGGAGAGCTCGGTCTCGCTCCACCGGAGCATGCCGGGGAGCACGGGGTCGCGGAACCAGCCGAGCGTCGAGTAGGCGCCGGCGGTGCGCACGTGCACGTCGTAGCCGTCGCCGAGCAGCGCGGTCTCGCGGGTGCGGGCGTCACCCTCGACGAAGTAGCCGAGGTAGGGCACGCGGCCGACGACCGGGAACCACCAGGTGACCGGCGTGAAGGAGAGGGGATCGCAGGCCGAGAGGTTCCAGATCGTGCGGTCCCAGCCCTGCGCGAGGGTGTCGTAGTTCTGGGTCGCGGCGAGGCCGAGGCCTTTCCCGTAGGACTTGATCTCGGGGATCATGCGGAGGCGCTGCTCCTCGCCGGCGCCGAGGCCCCCCTCGGCCAGCACCTTGTCGATCGGGCGGCGGCTCGCGAGCAGCTCGGCCTGGTAGTAGCCGGACGACAGGACGTACCCGAGGCTACAGCTCGGCAGCAGGGCGGTGCTCGTCAGGCCCGCGACGACGGCCCCGATCCCGAGCCGCCAACCCCTCCGAATTCGACCTGATGCATCCATTTCGGGTCGGTGTTGTCGCGTCAAGAGTTCCTCCGTCGAGAAGTGTGCCGAAATTCGGCATGGATACGAGCTGAAGCCCTGGCGCGCGGCCGTCCACAAGATAGAATTGATCCGGACGGATCGCACGTGTCGCCGTGCAAGTGCGAGCGGTCCACAACCCGGCGGCGAGCCTTCGCCTTCCCGCCGGAAGGGGCCTCGCCTGCCTTCGGGCCGCGCCCCGCACCGCTCTTCGCCGCCTCTCCCCGCTGCCCCGTGTGCCGCTGCCCCTGTCGCCCCTTCCCCCGCTGTTGCCCCCGCCATGGAACTGCTCGCACGACGCCTGATGTTCACGCTGCTCCCAGCGGGGCTCGTGCTTGGGCTCATCCACGCGACCATCATGGGTGACAGCGGGCTGTTCCGTCGCCAGGCCATGCGCGCGGACCTCGAGCGGGCCCACCGCAAGCTCGCGTCGGTCCAGGCGGAGAACGCCCGCGTCGAGCGCGAGGTCCGGCAGCTCCGCACGGACGAGACCACGGTGCGCCGCGCCGCCGCCGAGGAGCTCCTGCTCGTCCCCGCCGGCAGCATCGTGTACCGCTTCGAGGAGTAGGACGTCGGCCGGTGAGGCGGGTGGCGGCGCGGCGCCGCGAAACACGTCATCGCCGTGCAAGAGAGCGCCCCGCCCGTCGGTTAGCTCAGTCGGCATGTCCGAACGCTTCTCCTTCCTGCTCGACGGCGCCTCCGTCACCGTCGACGCCGACCCCAAGGCCCCCGCGCTGGGGGTGCTGCGCGACCAGCTCCACGTGCGCGGCTGCAAGGCCGGCTGCTCGCCGCAGGGGCTCTGCGGGGCCTGTACGGTGCTCATCGACGGGAAGCCGCGCCTCACCTGTACGCTCCCCACCAAGAGCCTCGCCGGCAAGTCCGTCACCACGCTCGACGGGGTGCCCGCGGCAGAGCGCGCCACGCTCGCGGACGCCTTCGTGTGCGCGGGCGCGACCCAGTGCGGCTATTGCACGCCGGGCATCGTGCTCTCCGCGTGGTCGCTGCTCCAGGCCGAGGCCTCGCCGACGCCGGAGCAGATCACCCGCGCGCTCAACCAGCACGCGTGCCGGTGCACCGGCTACACCTCGATCCACGCGGCGATCGAGGCCGCGGCGGCGGTGCGGCGGGGGGAGGCGTCGCCGCTCCCGACGGTGGCGCGGCCCGAGGGGCAGGCCATCGTGCTCGGCGATCGACCCTACGTCGACGACCTCGTGCGCCCCGGGATGCTGCACGGCGCCGTGGTGCTCGCGCCGGTGGCGCGCGGGCGCATCACGGGCATCGACGTGGACGCCGCGCGCGCGCTGGGCGCCACGGTCGAGGTGCTCCGCAAGGTCGACGATCGGCTCCTCCACGCCGGCGAGATCGTCGTGGCCGTGGCCGCCGAGACCCTCGCGGCCGCGAAGGCCGCGGCGGCCGCGGTCGTCGTGCACGTGGAGGCCGAGCCGGGCGGCGACGTCGTCCTGTTGGCCCGCGGGCGGACCGTGGACGGTGACCTCCAGGCCGCGCTCGCGGCGTGCGCCCACACGGTCGAGGCGCGGTTCTCGCTCGCGGCGACCGACCCGATCTACCTCGAGCCCGAAGCGGCCCTCGCGGTGCCCGTGGTCGGCGCCGACGGGGCGGCGGGCCTGGTCGTGTACAGCCAGGGTCACGACGCCGCGGCCGAGGCGCGCGTGTTGAGCGAGGTCGTGCGGCGCCCCGTGCGCGTGCGGCTCGTGCCGTCGGGGGGCTCCTACGGCGGCAAGGAGGCGATGACGGTCGCCCCCGCCGCGGCGCGGCTCGCGGTGGCGACCGGCCGGCCGGTGCGCGTGGCGGTCGGGCTCGAGCTCGGGATGCGGCTCCACCGGCGCCGTCCCGCGGCCGAGGTCGTGGTGCAGGCGGGCTGCGACGCGCGCGGCGGCGGGCTGGTCCTGGACGTGGAGGTGGCCTTCGACGGCGGCGCCCACGCGTTCGCGGCGGACCGCATCGTCGGGCAGGCGCTCGGGGCGGTGCCGTACCGTACGGTCGCGCTCGCCATCGAGGCGCGCGTGGTCGGCTCGGGGTCGAGCCCCACGGGCCCGATCCGCGGCGCCGGCGGCATCGCGGTCGCGTTCGCGGTGGAGCGCGCGCTCGACGCGCTCGCGGCGCGCGCGGGCATCGATCCGTTCGTCATCCGGTCGGCGAACCTCGAGGGCGAGGGGGCCGCGGTGCTCGGGGGGTTGGCGGGGGTCTGGGCGGAGGGCGCTGAGGATGGCGCGGCGGCGGTGGGCGCGCGCGGGCTTGCCGTGGCGCGGGTGGATGGGAGCGGCGGCGCGCGGGTCGTGCTCACCGTGATCGGCTCCGGCGCCATCGAGGTGGCGTGCAACGTGCCCGAGCTCGGTCAGGGCCGCGACGAGACGCTGCTCGCCGCGCTCGTGGCCACCACGGGGCTCGCGCCCGACGTGTTCGAGTTCGTGTGGGGGGACTCCGCGGAGGTGGGCGCCGGCGCGCTCGGCTCGGCGCCGGTCGACGTGGCGGCGCGACGCGCGGGGGAGGCGCTCGCCGCGGTCGGCGGGTGGCTCGGCAACAGCGTCGGGGCGCGGTTCGTCGGCGAGGATCTCGATCGCGGCGCGCCCGGGTGGGCCGCCAGCCTCGTGGCGCTCGACGCCGCCGGGGCGGTGCGCGGCGTCTGGATCGCGACGGCGATCGGCGAGGGACAGGATCCGCGGCTCGCGGCGCGGCTCGCGGAGGGCGCGGCGCACATGGGCGTCGGCATCGCACTCTCCGAGGCGGTCGACGAGGTGGATGGCCTCCCCGAGGGGCGCTTCCGCATGCTCGGCATGCTCAAGCCCAAGGGCAGCCCGCCGCTGCATGCCATCCCGGTGGTCGTCGGCGCGGGGCACCGCGAGGTGCCCGAGTGCGTGGTGATGTGTGTGCCCGCCGCGCTCGCGAACGCGGTGACGGCCGCCGAGGGCGCGCCGCGGACCGCCCTCCCGATGAAGGACAGCGGGGCCGCGCGCGGCGTGGGGGTGCGGCTGCCGCGGGCGGGGGCTCCTGGGGGGACGGCGGCGGCGGC
>JAKFCH010000300.1:0-2482 GCA_036676765.1 Deltaproteobacteria bacterium | reverse complement strand
CCCTCCCGCGATAACCACCCTGGGATGACGACGCCCCCCCGGCTCCAGCTCCCCGATCTCGGCGCGCCGGCCCTGGAGGCGCTGCTCGAGCGCACGAACGTGCTCCTCTACGCGGTGGATGGGAACGAGCACGTCCTCTCCATCAACAAGGCCCTTCGGACCCGCCTCGACTACGAGCTCGCGTCCGTGGCCGACCTGCGCTCGCTGCTGCGCCTGCTCTACCCGGACCCCGCCTTCCGGGAGTCCGTCTACGCCGCGCACCGGAGTGCTTTGACCGGGGCGCCCGCGCGCGACGTCGAGTGGGTGCTCACCTCGCGGCAGGGCGATCAGCGGCAGATCCGCTGGCAATTCGCCGCGCATGGGGATGCCGATCGCCGCGTGCTCGTGCTCGTCGGGGAGGACGTGACCGACCGTCGCAAGCTCGAGCAGTGGGTGCGCCTCCAGAACGCGCTGTTGGAGGGGATCCCCGAGGCGGTCATCGTCGCGGACCTCGAGGGCCGCATCGTCCACTGGACCGGCAGCGCCGAGCGCCACCTCGGCTACGCCGCGCGGAGCGCGCAGGAGCGCCCGCTCTCCAACATCCTCGCCGAGGAGAACGGCCGCGCCGTCGTGCTCGGCTGGATCGAGGCGCTCCGGCTCCAGGGCCAGGTGGAGTGGGTGCACGCGCTCCGGCGCGAGGCGGGGGACACCCTGGAGTGCCGCATCCAGGGCGCGCGCGTCCAGAACGAGCGCGGCCAGATGGTCGCCATCGCCCTGGTCGTGACCCCCGTGGTCGGCCCCGTGGAGTACGTGGGCACCCTGGAGAGCGAGGAGCCCGCCCTCGAGCGCGCCCTCGGCCAGGTCAGCTCGGCCGCCGTGGTCCTCACCGACGGGGCCGGCCTCGTGCGCATCTGGGGCCGCGGGTCCGAGCGCCTCGGGGGCATGGGCGGCACCAAGGCCGTCGGCAAGCGCCTCTTCGACGACGTCATGCGCGCCCAGGGCCAGTCGTGGGACTCCCTGGCCACCCGCCTCACCGGTCGCGGCCGCTTCCAGGCGCGGCTCGTGATCGAGCGCCCCAACGGCACCCGCGCCCCCGCCGACCTCGACGCCCAGGCCCTCCGCGGGGCGGACGGCGCCATGCTCGGCGTCCTCGCCGTGTTCGCCGACCGCTCGGAGATGCAGTCGCTCTCCGAGGAGGCCCTCTCCACCAAGACCCAGGCGCTCGACGGCGTGTTCGTCGAGGGCGTGGTCAAGCGCCTCGTCGACGCCTGCACCTACTTCGAGCCCGACCACCGCCAGATCCTCGTCCGCCTCCACGATCTGCGCGCCATCGCCCGCATGGTCGGCGCCGGCGTGTCGATGAACGAGTTCGAGGCGTTCACCCGCCGCTCCCGCCTCGCCGACCTCGACGGCGAGCTGGACGACGTGATGTACCGCCTCGGCGAGGGCGTCCACCGCCTCCGCACGCTGGTCGACGACATCGGCCGCTTCGGCGCCGGCGAGGCCGATCCGCCCGGCCCCGTGCGGCTCACCCGCGAGCTCGACGCCGCGCGCGAGCTCATCGCGCACCACTTCGAGAACCGCATCCAGATCGAGTACGTGCTCGACGACCTCCCCGCCGCCCGCGCGTCCCGACGCCCGCTGCTGCGCGGCCTCGTCCTGCTCCTGCTCGCGAGCGCCGCGAGCTGCCAGGGCGCCGAGGCGCCGCAGGTCGTCATCGAGGGGCGCCACCAGGGCGGCTGGCTCTACCTCGACTGCCGCGACACCGGCGCGGGCTACTCCGTCGACATCCAGTCGCGGCTCACCGACCTCCCCTACCTCGCCTCCCAGCCCGGCTTCGCCGCGCTCTACCTCGGCCTCGCGCGCGAGGCCCTGCGCCTCGCCGGCGGCAACCTCGAGATCGGCACGGCGGTGGGCACCGGCGCGCGCGTGCGGGTGAGCTTCCCCGCGGCCGACGCCGCCGTCGCCGTCCAGCCCGTCGAGCTGACGCGCGAGCCGACGGAGCTCCGCGGCCGCATCCTCCTCGTGGAGGACGAGGACCTCCTCCGTCGCGCGCTGGAGCGTCACATCGCGGAGGCGCACGTCGTCACCAGCCACGCCACCATCGCCGAGGCGCTCGGCGGCCTCGCCACCGGGGGCTACGACGCCGCGGTGCTCGGCTTCCCACGGCCCGAGAACTTCGGTCTCCGCCTGCTCGCCCGCTTCGCCGAGACCGCCCCCGCGCTCACCCGCAACGCCATCGTGATGATCCCGCCCGGCCTCAAGCACGCCACGCGCGAGCGGCTCGTGGCGCAGGGCTGGGTCGTGCTGGCCCGCCCGGTCGACTTCACCACGCTGCGGTCGGTGCTCCTCCGGCTCGTGCCCGTCGAGGTCATCCCGGGCGGGGAGGACTGACCGCACGTCGGTCGGGCGCGTCCCCACGCCGCGCCTGCCGGCGCCGGCATGGGGTCGGGCGCCTCCAGGCCGTACGATCCACCTTCGGCCACGGGCCGAAGGTGGCTTT
>JAKFCH010000299.1:0-36097 GCA_036676765.1 Deltaproteobacteria bacterium | reverse complement strand
TGCCTGCTCGGGGTCTGGGGCCCCCGGCCCCAGCCGGGTGTGGGGCGGAGCCCCGCGACGTGATCGGGGAGTTTCATCGTTCGGGGTCGGCCGGCGCAGCCGGACGGTGGGGAACTCTGTGGTAAAATTCCGGCCTTCGTCCAGGAGGTCAAGGCCGGCAAGAACCCCACACCGCCCGCGGTCCCGCCGCCTGATACAGCGATACATCCGCGGATGTGTCACCCGGGGTGTACACCTCGATCGGGCAGGCGGGAAGCAGATCGTGAAGGCGCGCTAACGCCAGCTCGAAGCGCGCCGGGGCGTCTGGGCCTGCCTCGGGGCCCAAGCGGGGCGCCCGGATGCGGGTGAGGCCGGCGAGGCGCTCGGCGGCGGCGGTGGTGAGGCCGTCGAGCGGCTCGATGGGGCCCCACACCTCGATGGTGGCGAAGCCGAGGCGGCGGGCCTCGCGGATCACCGCGGGGAGGCCCGGGTGGCTCCAGGGGGAGGCGCCGGCGAACACGATGCCGCGCGCGCCCTCGGAGGCCGCGCGCACGAGCCGCTGCCGTAGCGCGCGCTCCGGTTCGGTGGGCCAGTCCTCGCCGTAGGCGGCCCGCGTCGCGCACGCGGGGCAGGCGAGGGGGCAGCGGGCCTCGACGTGCAGCACCACCGGATCGGGGGTGGCGCGGGGGAGGTCCGGCACGGGGTCGCCACCTCGCCACGCGCGCACCCAGGGCACGTTCATCGACGGGGCGCGGCCGGCGCGTGGCGGGGGCGGGCCCTCGTGGGGGGTGGCGGCGGGAGGGGCCCCCTCGACGGGGGCCACGATCTCGTCCCACCCGTACCGATCGACGTAGCCGGCCGGCGCACCCGGGCAGGCGGCGCGGAGCTTGCAGTCGGTACAGGGTGGCCCGTAGCGGTGGGCGACCGCCGGCTCGTCCATCCCGACGGGAAACACCCGGCGTACGGGCGGCGCGTCCAGGCGGTCGGCCGCGGCCGCGCGCGCCGAGCCGAGCACGCACAGCGGCACGCCGACGGTCTCCGCCTCGCGCCGGAGGCCCCAGGCGAGCGCGAGGGCCGCCTGGAGCGGGCCCCGGACGAGGGCGAGGCGCGGCACGAGCATCCGCCAGTCAGCCTCCGCACCGCCGACGGGCCGCGCGAGGATCCAGCGGTGGCCCTCTGCGCCGAGCCGCGGGACCAGGGAGGCCAGCGCGCCGATCTCGCCCGTGCCCGAGCGGGTGAGCACCGTGTTCACGCGGGTGGCCACACCCGCGGCCACGAGGCGCCGGAGCCCCACCGAGGCCTGCTTGAAGGCGCCCTCGGCCTGGGTGAGCCAATCGTGGAGCGCGGGCGTCGCCGCGTGCAGCGCCACCACCGCGTCGGTGAGGCCCGCGGCGCGAAGGCGCTCCGCCGCCCCGGCCGCCGCGAGGATGCGCCCGTTGGTCTGGATGCCGACCCGCGCGTAGCCGAGCGCACGCGCCGCCTCGACGAGGCCGGGCAGGTCGGGCCGGAGCGTGACCTCCCCTCCGGCGAGCCACACGCCGTCGGCGCGGGGAGCACCCTCCGGCGTGGAACGCGCCTCGGTCAGGAGCGCGACGAGCGCGGCGAGCGGGGCGTCGGCGATGCGGTCGCGACGGTCTCCCTGGTCGCAGAAGCGGCATCGGTTGTTGCAGCGGTATCCGGTACGGAGGTCGAGCCAGGCCATCTACGGCACCCATACTTCGCCGGCGCCCGCCGCGAGGGTGCGCGGGCCCGCGGGCGCGGCGGTTCCCGACAGGAGCTCGGTTCCGCCGGGGCCGTCGACCTCCACGGGGTAGTCACCGACGTTCAGCAGGACCGTCGCCCCGCCCTCGATCGCCCAGCGGGTCGGCACCTCGTCGTCGGGCACCCCCGCCTCCATGAACGGCCCGGCATCGAAGCCGGAGACGAACGCGAGGGGGTCGATGGGGGTGGTGGTGAGGCCGGCGAGGCCCACGACGTCGGGATCGAGGGCGGTGGCGAGGCGCTCGGCGTCGAGGGCGGCGAAGGCATCCCCGAGGAGCCACACCCCGCCGGACGCCACGTTCGCGGCGACGGCGCCGCGGGCTTCCGTGTCCGAGAACGGCGCCCGGAGCAGGAGGTTGTCGGCGTCGTTCCACCACCAGGTCCCGTTGGCGAACGCGCGCGCCGCGGTGCTCCGGGCCTGCCAACGCAGGTACGGACGGCGCGGCTCGGGGTCGTTGACGAACGCGATGTCGGCCCCGGAGCGCCAGGAGTCCGCGAAGCCGACGCTCGGGAGCATCGGCGCGCCGCACGCGAGGAACCAGGTCTCCTCGCCCATCGCCTCGCGCAGGAGCGTCATCCCGACGCGGTAGGCCTCCGCCCCGGTCACGTCGTCCCGGCGCACCCCCTCCACCGCGCCCGCGTAGAGGAAGTCGAGCTTGAGGTAGGTCCATCCATCGGCCAGCTTGGCGGCGATCTGGTCGCGCAGCCACGCCGCGGCATCGGGGTGGGTGACGTCGAGGATGGCGTAGTCGTTGCCGGAGAGGCGGCCGTGGACGAGCTCCTCCCCGTCGCGGTCACGCACCCACCAGTCGGCGTGTGCAGCGTAGGTGGCGGTCGACCGGGCCACGTAGAACGGGGCCATCCAGAGCCCGGGCACCATCCCCTTCGCCGCGATCTCCGCGGCGAAGCCGGCGCTTCCGGAGGGGAACCGCGCGTTGGCCTCCCACTGGCCCCACGCCACCTCCCACCCGTCGTCGACCTGGAACACCTCGACGGGCGCGAGGGTGTCGTCGAGGTTGGCGGCGGCTTCGAGGTTGGCCCGGAGGTCCGACTCCGAGGCGGTGCCGTAGAACTGGTACCAATCGGACCAGCCGACCCAGGCGCCGCGGGTGATCGTCCGTCCGGGCACCTCCGCCGCCCAGCCCTTCCAGAGGCCGTGGGCGTCGTCACCCATGCCGATCCAGAGCGGATCCAGCGTGATGGATTCACCCGCGGCGAGCGGGATGCGCTCCCCGCGCATGCCGTAGACGGCCCAGGCCTCGGCCTCCGAGAAGGCGACGTAGAACTTGGTACGCGCGGCCCCGGTGGCACCCACCAGCAGCGAGTCGCCGCCGGGCTCGCCCACGAGCCCCGCCCACCAGGAGGTCGCGGCGGTCTCCATGGCGATGGTCTCGACATCGCCGTCACCGGCCACCGATGGCACGCCGTCGACCACGTCGGGCTCCCCGAGCGCGGTCACGCCGGCCCACGACCAGGATTGGTACCCCTGCCGCCAGAGCACGGCATCCCCTCCGCCGAGGTCCCACGTGCCGTCGAACACGACCCCCTCCAGGACGCCACCCTCCGGCCCGGCGGTCACCGTCACCTCGTAGGCCTCGCCGGACACCGCGACGGTGACGTCGAGCGTCCCCTCTCCCTTCGCCGTGCCGGTCAGGGCGACGCTCCCGTGCCCCTCCCACGCGAAGTCGAGCGTCGCGCCGGTCGCGCTTCGGACGGGCGCCGAGGCCGGACCGACGTCGGGAGCGCCGGTGCATCCGAAGAGGTGCAACGAGACGAGGGCGGCCAGGGAGCATCGCATTCGCTTAGTGTATCGGTCGGGAAGCACGCCGCGTCACGAGGTGCTAACGAGGGCGCGCGCGCCCGCGGGCTGGCTCGGCTGGCGCGCGCGCATTCCCGTGCCGACATGGAGGAGACCCACATGACTCGCCGCATTCTCGCCCTCTCGCTGCCCGTCCTCGCGATCTTCGCCGTCGGCGCGCGCAAGGCGGACGATCCGAAGCACGAAAACCACTTCAAGGCCGTGAACACGCCGACGAGCGACGTGGTGTCCTTCGCCCTCGTGTCCGCGCACGCGCAGGCCGAGTTCGCGTTGGTCGACACCAAGATCACCAACACCACGAGCGACCGGCTGATCCTGCTCAAGAAGAACGAGGCTTCGCTCGTGCTTCCGCAGGGCGCGATGCCGGTCAAGTCCGGTGGGCTCTTCGGCGGACCGATGGTGATCCCCCCCAACGACACGCGCTCCCACACCTTCAAGGTGGAGGCGGAGTCGGGCCTCCACGTCGACACGATCACGCTGCAGCCCAAGGGGTTCTACGTCGGCTCCAACACCGGCACCCCGGTGAAAGCACCCGACTTCGCGCTCCCCGCGTCGGTGAACGACTTCACCGCGGGCCCGTTCGCCTGCAAGCTCAACAACGTCAAGCAGGAGACGAAGGAGACCGCCGCCGTCTTCGCGTGCACCTACAACGGCACCGGCGTCGGCATCGTCGAGCCGAAGCGGATCGGTGTCCGCGAGCCCGGCGGCAAGGAGTTCGCCAACGCGGCCCGCAAGGTGCCCCGCGACGTGCTGCTCCCCGGGGACACCGCCAAGTTCACGCTGATCTTCGAGATCCCCGCAAACGTGGCCGACATGCAATTCGCCACGCTCCAGGTGCTCTGGCGCGACGCGCTGGCCGAGTCCACGATCAAGCCCGTGGCGCTCGAGCCGTGGACGTTCGAAATCGACGCGGCGAAGACGGCGGCGGAGAACGACTAGGGTTCTTTGCCTTTTTTACGAGCCCGACGTTGATCGGAGCCCGCATGGAGCGGGGTGACCCGCCTGCAGCCGGGTCCGCCGGTGGGGCCCCTCTGGGGGGAACCGGCGGGGGTCCCGGCTGCGGTTCTGGCGGGGCAGCCTGCCTGACGCGGACGATCCACTGACGGGCTCACCCCGGGATCGGCCGAAGCTCCCCCTCGCCGTGGATGCCCAGGTACTCCTTCCAGGTCCCCTCGCACACGTCGGTGTAGGCGCAGCGCTCGCACGCCTTGACGTGGCGCTTCAGGTCGTGACGCTTGCGCTCCTGCCAGTTGAACCGGGCGCGCCCACCCTCCACCTTGGCGATCCCCTCGGGGAACCCCTCGGCCGAGAGCGTGCGGATCGAGCAGTCCGTGTCGAGATCGCGGAACTCGCCGACGTAGCGCCGCGCCATCGACCTGGACGAGACGAGCGTGAGCGGCAGCACGCACAGCGGGAAGCCGCCGAGCGTGAAGGTGCGCTTGTACTTGTACTCGTTGAGCAGGATCGCCTTCACGACGTAGGGCACCACCTCGGTGTAGGTGGGGATCAGCGAGGTCTCGGTCTCGGCGTAGCCCTCGGCGCGCACGAAGTTGGCGCGCACGTCGTCCATGCCGAGCTCGTAGAAGAACTTGAGGATCGCGGGCAGGTGCTTGTAGTTCCACGCGTTGACGACGACGTTGACCGACACGTTGTCGCGGAGGAAGCCCTCGTCGCGCTTCTTCAACAGGTAGAGCAGGCCCGACTTCTTCTTCTCGAAGTTGCCCGGGACGCGGGTGAGGGCATCCTCCAGCGCGGGCGTGTGGCCGTGCATGCTCATCGTCACGCGGGTGAGGCCGGCGTCGAGCACCTTGTCCACGAAGTCGTGGCGGAAGAACTTGGTCCCGTTGGTGGCGAGCGCGATGCGGGTGTAGCCGAGGTCCCGCGCGTAGCGGATGCCGTCGAGGATCCACGGGTAGGTGGTGGGCTCGCCGCCGAGGAAACCGAGCGAGCGGTTCCCGTTCTCGTACCAGCGGAGGATCTCCGCCTGCATGTCGGGCCACGGCATGTAGCGGCGCATCTCGGTCGCCGGCAGGCCGTCCAGGCAGAAGACACACTTGTTGTTGCAGATCTTGCCGACGTTGATCTCGACGTTGCGACGGGTGTCGCGCCAGAGCTCGGCGCCGTCCTGGCGCGTATCGGCCGACGGCTCGGGGGACATCGAGGGGGTCGAGACACCCTCGGTCGAGAAACCCGGGGTCGGGACGGTCGCGGCGGGTCCGTCGTTCATGCGGCCTCCAGGGGGGTGAGCTCGTGGGAGCCGAAGCGGTCGAGGTAGGCGCCGAACACGCCGGCGCACACGCCGTTGTAGGCGCACGCCCCGCACGGATCGGCTTGGCGCCGCCCGCGGTCCGGGGCCCAGTTGTAGAGGCCGTCTAGCGAGACGGAGTCGGGGTGGCGCACCCATTCGACGGTCACGCGGGGGTTCCAGTACAGGTCGTTGCTGGTCATCCGCACATCGCCGAGCGCGCACATCGGCACGCCGAAGAAGCGGACGATGGCGGGGGCGGCCGCGGCCACGACACGGGGCGCGAGCGCGGCGATCTCGTCGAGGCGCACGGGCAGCACACCGTAGCGGTCCGCGCCGAGGCCCTCGGGGGTGAGGTTGGAGATGATGAGCAAGGCGGCGTCGACGTCGTGGGCGAGCGCGGCGGTCTCGACCAGCCGGTCGACGTTGTCGCGGGTGAGCACGCTGTTGACGTAGGGGCGGAAGCCCGGCTTCGCGGCCTTCGCGTTGGCGATGGCGCGGGTGACGCGGTCGAAGGAGCCGACGCGGCCGGCGCACGCGTCGTGGGTCGCGGCGTCGGGGCCGTGCACGGAGAACAGGGCCTCGTCGAGGTACGGCATCACCGCCTCGGCGAAGCGCGGGTCCGCGAGGCGGGTGCCGATCGTCCCGATGCTCGTGCGCAGCCCGAGGGCCTTGGCGAGCTTCAACACGTCCACGAAGCGCGGGTGGATCGTCGGCTCGCCGCCAGTGAAGTGCACCGACTCCACGCCGCGGGACACCTGCTCGCGGAGGATGCGGGTGATGCGCCCGAACGTGACCGGGAAGGGGTTGAACTCCTTCATCCGGTGGTCCTCGGAGCAGAAGGTGCACCGCTCCGGGCAGGTGTAGGTGATGTGGAGCTCCAGCCGGCGCATGCGCTGGCCGGCGGGCCCGATCCAGGGAGTGTCCTCCGTTACTGACTTCGGGGGCGTTGCGGGGGGCGGAGCCCCCTGCCCCATGATCGCGCCGTCGTCGTGACTCATGCGGCGCCCGACACGCGGGACGTCCGGGCCGCGCGGGCACGGAAGTACGCGGGGTACAGGCGGTCGCAGAGGCGGGTGAGGGCGCGATCCACGGCGGTGGTGCTCGCGAGCACGTCGGGAGGGTAGACCTCGGCGAGCAAGGCGGGGACGCGCGCTGCGGCGAGCGCGAGGGCCTCGGGCGTGGGTGGATCGTCGAGGGTGCCGACCCGTGTGCGCTCCCCGACGGCCTCGGCGAGCACGAGGTTGGACGGGTGGATGGTGCGGTCGGAGTCGACGACGAAGCCGGTGTTGTAGAACGGCGTGGGCGCGCTGACGAAGAGGTTGCGGAGGTAGAGGCGGTCGCCGCCGGCCCACGCCTGCTCGAACTCCGTGCCGATGGCGGCGAAGCTCTCGTCCAACGCCGCGAGCTGGCCGGCGTTCCACGGCAGGTAGTACCCGGGGAGCAGGTTGAATCGCCACACGCCCATCCCTCGGAGCGCGCGGAAGTTGGCGGCGGCGCGCGCGGCGGTGGAGGGCGCGATGGTCTGGGTCACGACGAAGCGCGGGAGGCGGAGGAGCTCGGGGAGCCAGGCCTCGATGGCCGCGAAGGAAGGGGCCTCTCCGGGGAGGGGGCGGCGGAGCCCGTCGTGGTCGCGCGGGGTGCCGTCCATCGACAGGGTGAGGATCACGCGCGGATTCGCCCGCAACAGGTCGAGGATGCCCTCGTCGAAGCGGGTGCCGTTGGTCGAGAGCATGACCGATACATTCGATACATCCGACACATGGCGAATCACGGCTTCGACGATGTCGGGGCGCAGGAGCGGCTCGCCGCCGAAGAGCTTGATCACGCCGCCATCGTAGCGGGCCCGGAACAGGTCGATGGCGCGACGGGCGTCGTCGGGGGTGAGATCGGGCACCCCCTCCTTGACCGTCGGGCAGTAGGCGCAGCGCAGGTTGCAGCGCCGCGTGATCGTCAGGATCAGCGAGCCGTGCCCCGTGGCATCCGTCGGCTCCACCGGATCACCACTGGCCGTGAGAGCCGTGGGAGCCGTGGGAGCCGTGCGATCCGTGGGAGCCGTGCGACCCGTGCGATCCGTGGGAGCCGTGCGACCCGTGGGAGCCGTGCGATCCGTGGGAGCCGTGCGACCCGTGGGAGCCGTGGGAGCAGTGCTGCGCGAGGAGCGCCTCGTAGCGGATGGGCTCGAGCCCGCGACGGTCGAGGGCGCCCGGATCGAGCTCGAGATCGCCCGCGGTGGCGTTGAGGAGCAGCAGGCTCTGTGCGATGTCGTCCCCCTCCTGGCGCGCGGCGCGGGCCTCCTCGGGGAGGAGGAGCTGCTCGGCGGCCTTGGGGAGCGCGGGGAAGTCGTCGGCGGCGGCCGACGGCTTGACGCCGGGGAAGCCGGGATTCTTGGGGAGGCCGTCTTTGGGGAGGCTCATTGGGGCCCCTCGCTGGGGTAGGGGATGGTTCCGGGGCGGGAGCGCTGGATGGTCCAGCGGCGGAAGATCTTCTCGACGCGCCCGTCGGTGTCCTCGGCGAGGCGACGGTAGAGGTCGGCCTGCTCGCCGTAGAACTCCTGGCACTTGCGCGAACGGGGGCGCTGGCCGAAGAGATCGCCGTCGAACATGAAGTTGTGCAGGGGCTGGATGCCGCACGTGGGCTTGTAGACGCAGTCGGCGCAGGCCGGCAGGGCGTCCTGGATGCTCGCGACGGCCAGGGCGCGCACCGTGGGGTGGGCGGCGATGTCGGCGTAGCTCGACCCGGACACGTGCCCGAGCTTGAAGAAGTCGTTCCCCATGTGGGCGACCATGCGCCCCTCGTCACAGGTGTAGATCGACCCGTCGAAGTTGTAGGCGAGCTGCGCGCTGCCCGAACCGCAGGGGGAGCGGCAATCCGTGTAGTTGGGATCGTCCGGCGTGAGCATCTTCGTCAGGAACATCGCCGCCTGGCGCTCCTGGATGAAGGTCCCCTGCTGGTTGAGCTCGAGGATGTAGTCGAGGGTGTCCCGGTAGAAGACCAGGAACTCCTCCATCGTGTACCCGATCTGCTTCCACGTGTTGACCGCGAAGCCGAAGGGGTTGAGCGGGCGGAGGTGGATGCTCTTGATGCCGCGCTTCACGTACTCGTCGACGATCTCGCGGCCGCGGGAGAGGGAGTCCCGCGTGCAGGTCATCAGCGCGTCGACGTGGAAGAGGTTCGGGTCGAGGCCCTTGTCGATCCAGGCCTGGTTGAACCTCTCCATCCAGCCGCTGACGACCTGGTAGGAGGAGCCCTTGCCGATCCAGCCGCGGTTCTTGTTGTGGAGATCCTCGGGGCCGTCGAGCGAGGTGCAGACCATCACGCCCTTGTCGACGAGGAAGCGCATCTTCTCGTCGTCCATCAGGGTGAGGTTCGTGACCAGCGAGAACAGCAGCTCGCGGTTCTCGTAGCGGTTCTTCTCGAGCGCGTGCTCGACCACGAAGCGGAGCGCGGCGAAGTTCGCGGTGGGCTCGCCGCCCTGGAACTCGAAGTTGAGCACCCGCGACGGGGTGCTGAACGCGAACTCGACCACCTCGCGGGCGGTGGCCAGCGACATGTCGGTGTCGACGCGGTCCATGTCGGTGCGGGAAGCGTGGCAGTACTTGCAGGCGTGGTTGCAGCGGAGCGTCGTGACCACGATGTGCAGGTGCGGGCCGCCGCCGAGAAAACCGCGCTTGCGCCGGATGCGCGCCGCCATGCGGTCGACGTCGAGCCCGGTCTTCATGAAGCCCTTGCGCTCGAGCTCGGTGCGCTCCTCGCCCTCGATGTGGCCGCGCAGGAACGTGTCGAAGCGCTCCTTCGGCAGGAAGTGGAACTCGCCGCCCTCGTTGGTCAGCAGCACCTTGCCGCCGACCACGCCGTAGCGGAAGAAGCCGACCTCGGGCGCGAGGGCCGTGGGGTCGACCCGGAGCGGGGTCAGCAGGCTCGTGCTCGGCGAGGGGCGCGGGGCCACGCTCGCGGGGGCGCTGGTGCTCGACTCGGTGCTCGGCTCGCTGCTCATCGGGCCCCCTCGGCGCGGGCGTCGACGATGGTCTGGAACAAGGCGTGGTTCGCGAACTCGTCGGGGAGGCGGTCGCGGAGGCGGTCGGGCACGGTGGAGAAGGTCACGAGCACGTCGGCCTCGGCCTCGATCACCGCGGGCCCGAAGGCGGCGAACCGCTCGGCCGCGCGCGTGACGGCGCCGGTCGCGTAGAGCGAACGGTGGAAGCGCACGGTCACGACGGCCGGGCTCGCGTCCTGGGCGGGCACGGGCTCAGCCATCCGACTTCTCCCACGGGACGGGGATCTCGAGCGGCTCCATCTCCTCGGCGTCGAGCTCCGCGAGGAGCTTGTCGATCGAGGAGGGGGCATCTACCGAGAAGAAGGCCTTGGCGAGGATGAACTCGCGGATCTTGGCGTTCGACGCGCCCACGGCCTTGCGGAGCGCCTGGTTCAGGAGCTCGTTGGCGAACTCGCCGGCGAGCGCCTCGAGGGCGGCCTCGTCCGCCTCGCCCTTGGTCTTGAGCACCACGGCGACGCGCTGATCCGCGGGGCGATCGAGGAAGACGTAGCAGCGGTCGAGGAACAGGTAGGCGGCGCCCTGGATCGTGTCGAGCGGGTACAACGACTCGTCGACCACGAAGCTGGCGCGGCGCGCGCCGAGGTCGGTGGCGAGCCCGTTGGGCGCGGATTGCGGCTCCATGGTCATCCCGGCACCAGGCGCGTGGAGGCCTGCGCGAGCGCGTCGGCGTGGCGCCACACCCGCTCGTCGTGCGGTTGGAGGGCGGCGAGGGCGTCGAGATCGCGCTCCTCGTTCTCCGCCACGATGGCGGCGAGGCGGCGAACGACGCGACCGAGCGACTCGTCCATCGGGGCCTGGCCATCGCCCCCGTCCATCACGATGAAGTCGACGTAGGCGCTCGACGCGGGGCCGCGCGGGGCGCCCTCCCGCAAGGAGAGATCGATGCGCGCGGCGCGCCCGCTCTCGTGGAGGAGGTTGAGGGTCACCGCGCCCTGGACGGCCGGGAACAGCCGCGCCACGTGCCAGCCGAGGCCGAGCGAGCTGCCTGCCCGGAGCGGATCGACGAGCCACCACGGGCCCTCGCCGGGGGAGGACGCGGTGGGCGCGAACGCGGAGGGCAGGGCCGGGCCGGCCGACGACGTGGCGGCGACGGCGGCGCCGGTGCCGAGCGTGGTGGACGCCAGCCCGAACGCGGCGAGACGGAGAAAGGCGCGACGGTCTTCCATCGCGGGAGGATAGCACCACCGCGATGCGGGCCGCCCTGCTTCTCGTCGTGTGCGCGCGGATCCCGGCGTCAATTCCGCGCCTCTCCTGGTTTCGGGCCCGTCAGGCGAGGATCAGCTCGGTGACCGCGCCGCGCTTCGTCGAGTCGCAGTTGATGGCGCGCGCGGCGGCCACGGGCATGCGCCGGAACCCCTCGGCATAGAGCTCGTGCACCGCCGGTGCCGACGAGTTGGAGAGCAGGACGTGCACGCCACGCTCCTTCAGGGCGCGCGCGGTGTCGCGCAGGCG
The DNA here is from genome assembly GCA_036676765.1 of Deltaproteobacteria bacterium. GTDB lineage: Bacteria > Myxococcota_A > UBA796 > UBA796 > SXON01 > CAJBVW01. The sequence goes on along the minus strand of JAKFCH010000299.1, from coordinate 24,784 downwards.
CGCCTGTTCGGCCATCCCGAAGCCGCCCGCGGTGTACGCGGTGAAGCTCGACGTGGCGGTGAGGGGCACGTACGGCGGGTCGAAGTAGACGAAGTCGCCGGGCTCGGCGCGGGTGAGCACGGCGCCGAAGTCCTCCACCTCGAGCGCCGTGTCGGCGAGCGCGGCGGAGGTGACCCGGAGCAGGTCGGCGTCGCAGATCGTGGGGTTGGTGTAGGACCCGAACGGCACGTTGAAGCGGTTGCTGCGGTTCACCCGGTACAAGCCGTTGAAGCCCGTGCGGTTGAGGTAGATGAACCAGGCGGCGACCTCGGCGTCGCTCCGCTCGTCCACGGCGTCCGCGCGCAGGCGCTCGAAGAAGGCGCGATCGTGGGGGTACTCGCGGAGGAGCGCGATGACCTCCTCGACCTGGTCGCGCACGCCCCGCCACGTCCGGATGAGCCGCGCGTTGGTGTCCGCCAGCACCGCGCGCGCCGGGCGCAGGTGGAAGAACAACGCGCCGCCGCCGAGGAAGGGCTCGTGGTAGCGCCCGAAGCGCCCGGGCGTGTGGGGGAGCAGCGAGGGGAGGAGCTGCCGCTTGCCGCCGACCCATTTGAGGAAGGGGCGAGGGTGCGGGAGGGAGGTTGAACCGTCGGCCATGCCCGTCATCGTGATCGAGGGCTCTTGGCATGTCAACCGCGATCTTCGAATGATCCACCGTGATCGGTCGGATCAGGCGTTCGCCGATCCCAATTCCTACGTGATCTGGAGCCGCTCGGTGCCCTGCCGCGCCATCCAGGCGACGCGCGCGAGCAGGAGCATCGCCACCGAGAAGAGCCCGAGGGCGAGGCCCGCGAAGATGCCGGGCGCGCCCCAGCCGGCCCGGAACGCGAGCCACCACCCGAGCGGGATGCCCAGGGCCCAGTACCCGAGCAGGTTGGCGAGCGTGGGGAGGCGCAGATCGCCCGCGCCGCGGAGCACGCCGAACGCGACGACCTGGAGCCCGTCGAAGAGCTGGAACGCGGCGGCGATGGGGAGCAGGGTGATCACGACGGCGATCACGTCGGGATCGCCGGTGTAGAGGCGGGCGAGCAGGCCCGGGAACACGGCGAACGCGAGCGCGGAGCCGCCCATGACCCCGCCGCCGAGCACGAGCGAGGTGCGCGCGGCGAGGACCCAGGGGAGCCCGGCGCCGACGAGGTTTCCGACGCGCGTGGCCGCGGCCGCCGACACGCCCATCGGCACCATGAACGAGAGCGTGGCGAGGTTGAGCACCACCGCGTTGGCGGCGACGGCGGTGGGGCCGAGCCACCCCATCATCAGCCCGGCGAGGTGGAACGCCCAGGCCTCCATCGCCATCTGGAAGCCGAGGGGGAGCCCGAGCGCGAACAGCCCCAGGAGCGCGCGCCCCGACAACGCGCCGCGCCACCCCACGAGGTAGGGCGCGAGCGTGTCGCGGGCGAGCCAGATGGTCAGCCCCGCGAGCACGTACTGGCTCGCGGCCGTCGCGAGCGCGGCCCCGAACGGGCCGAGGTCGAAGCCGTAGATGAGCACGGCGTCGGCGACGAGGTTGACGAGGTTCGCGATCACGATGGCCACGGTGATCGGGCGCATCGACCCGATGCCCTGGAGCGCCTGCCGGACCGCGCTGAAGAGCAACATCCCGGGCACGCCCCAGGCGGCGGTGCGGCACCACGTGCCGGCGCCCTCCAGCAGCGACTCGGGCTGGCCGAGCAGCCGGAGGCCCGGCTCGGCGAGGTATTGCAGGCCCATGAGGACGGGCGCCATCGCGAGCGCCATCACGATGCCCCGCACGATGCCCCGCCCGACCGCGCCCTTGTCCCGCGCGCCGTAGGCCTGGGCGATGACGGGATCGAGCGCCCGGAGCGCGCCCATCCCCACCACGCAGAGGCCGAAGTACCACGACGTGCCGAGCGCCACCGAGGCCATGGGAACGGCGCCGACGTGGCCCATCATCAGGGTGTCGACGACCGACATCCCCATGAGGCCGAGCATGCCGATGCTCACCGGCCAGGCGAGCCCCCAGACCACGCGGGCTTCCGCGCGGAGGGTGGTCTCGAAACGAACGGGCCCGGTCATGAGCGGCCCCGTCGCTCGGAATCGTCGCAACGTCAAGGGAAAGGTGAGGCCCACGGGGGCCGAGCCGGAATCGAGCGCTACCGACGTGGCCTACCCGAGCAGGCCCGCGAGCACCGTGGGGCGGCGCCGCTCGACGTGGGGGGCCGCGCGGATCGCGGCGCCGAGGAGCTGGTCCTCGGACCAGGGCCGGCCGATGAGCTGCAGGCCGATCGGGAGGCCGGCGGCATCGTAGCCGGCCGGGATGCTGATTGCCGGGAAGCCGAACAGGTTGGGCGCGTGCGCGAACCGCATGATGCGGTCGAGGAGCACGAGGTCGGATTCGCCGCCGAGCGCGTCCGGAAGAATCGGAGGCGCGGTGCAGGCGGTGGTGGGGGTGGCGACGAAGTCGACCTCGTCGAACACGCGGCGCCACCCCGCCGCGAGGTGGCCGCGGACCCGCAGGGCGTGGGCGTAGTCGGAGGCGCTCAACCCGCGCCCGAGGGCGAAGTTCACCGAGGTGTCGGGCCCGTAGCTGGGCGCGGCGTGGGGGAGCTGCGCGGCCGCCATCTCGCCGACGATCACCACGAGGTGGGCGAGGCGGACGACGTCGGGATCCGGGAGGTCGACGCGCACGAGGGTGACGCCGAGGTTGTCGAGCAGGACGCGGCACGCCTCGATCACCGCGGGGTCGGCGTGCTCGAACCACGCGTCCAGTACGCCGACGCGGAGGCCGTCGAGGCGGGTCCCCGCGCCGGGGAGCCGGACCCCCGGGTGGCCGAGGCTCCCCGGATCGCCCGGATCCGCCCCCGCGATGAGGCCGTAGACGGCGGCGACGTCGACCGCGTGGGCCCCGATCGGGCCGACGTGGGCGACGCTCCAGCAGAGCGGCGCGGCGCCGTGCTCGCTCACCCGGCCGAAGGTGGCCTTGAGCCCGACCATGCCGCACAACGCGGCCGGGATGCGGATCGAGCCGCCGCCGTCGGCGCCGATGGCCACCGGGCAGAAGCCGGCCGCGGCGGCCGCCGCCGACCCGCTCGACGAGCCGCCCGTGGCGCGCCCGGTGTCGTAGGGGTTCCGTGCGGCGCCGTGGTGGGGGTTGATCCCGGTGACCCCGATGCCGAGCTCGTGCATGTTCGTCTTGCCGATGAGCAGGGCGCCGGCGGCACGCAGACGGGCGACGACCGACGCGTCGGCGGCGGCCGCGGTCTTGCCGAGGAACGAGGTGCCGACGGTGGTGGGGTAGGGCGCCTGGTCGAGCTCGTCCTTCACGGCGACGGGAACGCCCTCGAGCCAGCTCCGCGGGGTGCCGGCGCGCAGGCGGGCCGCGGAGGCCTCGGCCTGGGCGAGCAGATCGGCCTCGTCCATGTTGATGAACGCCCGCAGCGGCTCGGCCCCGTCGTCGAGGCGCGCGCGCGCCGCGAGCACCGCCCGCGCGACCGTGACCGGGTCGGCCCGCCCCGCCGCGTAGGCCTCGGCGTAGTCGGCGATGCTCGGGTGCGCGTATCCGGCGGTGGTGGGGCGCCCCGGCGCCTCGGGGGGCTCGTCCACGGAGGGCGCGCCGGCGTCGAGCCACGTGGGGCGGGCCGGCGGGGCGTCTCCGACGTTGGTGGCCCGGAGCTTGGGGATGCCCACCTGGTCGAGCAGCTGCGCGACCACGAGCGCGCCCACCCCGGGGAGGTCGACGAGCGCGGAGAACGCGCGGAGCTGAAGCCCGGCGAGCCGGGGCGCACGTACGGAGCGAGGGGTGTAGGACATGCCGGCAGGGTAGATCAACGGGATGGAAGCTTCCTCCCTCCACACCGATTTCCTCGTGCTCGGCGCCGGCGTCGCCGGACTGATGTTCGCGCTCGAGGCGGCGCGACACGGCCGCGTGCTCGTCGTGAGCAAGACCGACCGGGAGGAGTCCAACACCCGGTACGCGCAGGGCGGCATCGCCGCCGTGTGGAGCCCCGAGGACCGGGTCGAGGCCCACGTGGACGACACGCTGGTGGCCGGGGCGGGGCTCTGCCGGCGGGACGCCGTGGAGCAGACCGTCCGCGAGGCGCCCGCGCGCATCCGCGATCTGATCGAGCTCGGCGTGAAGTTCTCGCGCCGGGAGCAGAACCCCGAGGAGTACGATCTCCACCGCGAGGGCGGGCACAGCAAGCGCCGCATCCTGCACACCGACGATCTCACCGGCGCGGAGATCGTGCGGGCGCTGCTCGCGGCGGCGGACGCCGAGCCGAACATCGAGATCCTCGAGCACCACCACGCGGTCGATCTCGTGACCCACAATTCGCTCGCCCGGCGGCACGGAGACGTGCCCGAGGAGCCCGATCGGGTGGTCGGCGCCTATCTCCTCGACGCGGGTAGCGGGGGGGTGCGTGCCGTGGCGGCGCGGATCGTGGCGCTCTGCACCGGCGGCGCGGGCAAGGTCTACCTCTACACGTCCAACCCCGACATCGCCTCGGGGGACGGCGTCGCGATGGCATGGCGCGCGGGCGCGCGCATCGCGAACATGGAGTTCGTCCAATTCCACCCGACGATCCTCTACCACCCGCACGCCAAGGGCTTCCTCATCTCGGAGGCGCTCCGCGGGGAGGGCGGCAAGCTCGTGCTCCGGACCGGGGAGCGTTTCATGCCCCGCTACGACGAGCGCGGGGAGCTCGCGCCGCGCGACATCGTGGCGCGCGCCATCGACGCCGAGCTCAAGCGGCGGGGGGACGACTGTGTCTACCTCGACATGACCCACCTCGATCGGGCGGAGCTCCAGCAAAAGTTCCCGAATATCTACGGGCGCTGCCTCGAGCTCGGCATCGACATGGCCACCCACCCGATCCCCGTGGTGCCGGCCGCCCACTACTTCTGCGGCGGCGTCCAGACGGACCTCTCCGCGGAGACGAGCGTCCGCAACTTGTTCGCCATCGGCGAATGCGCGTGCACCGGCCTCCACGGCGCCAACCGCCTCGCCTCCAACTCGCTCCTCGAGGCGCTCGTCTTCGCGCGGCACGCCGTGGCCGCCGCCGTGGAGCGCCTCCCCGACGCGCCGTCCGACACCGACATCCCCCCCTGGGATCCCGGCCGCGCCGTCGACAGCGACGAGCAGGTGGTCATCACCCAGACGTGGGACGAGATCCGGCGCTTCATGTGGAACTACGTCGGGATCGTCCGGACCACGCGCCGCCTGCTGCGCGCCCGGGCCCGCGTGGAGGCGGTCCAGGAGGAGATCAACGACTACTACTGGGACTTCACCCTGACCGCCCCCCTGCTCGAGCTGCGCAACCTCGCCACGGTCGCGGACCTCGTGATCGACAGCGCGCTCCGGCGGCGGGAGAGCCGCGGCCTGCACTACACGCTCGACTACCCGAATTCGGACCCGCGGTGGATCCGCGACACGGTGCTCCGGCGGCGCTTGTGACCCACGATCCGGTGGCCGCGATGTGTCGCGACCGAGGTTGCCGCCGGACCGGTGCCTAGCTTCTCCGAGGTGGATCCGTGGGGATCCGGGGAGGAGCGATGTTTCTCTGGATCCTCGCCGCTTTGGCGGCCGACTACGAGGTGATCGACCTCGGGACGTTGGGGGGCAGCTCGGCGGCGGCGGCGGCGGTCAACGAGCGCGGGCAGGTCACGGGCGTGTCCAGCACAGCGGGGCCCGAGCAGCACGCGTTCGTGTGGGAAGACGGCAAGATGCGTGACCTCGGGACGCTCGGGGGCCGCCACAGTTTCGCCTGGGACATCAACGACAAGGGCCAGGTGGTCGGCGGCGCCCAGGACGAGGAGGGGCGCACCCGGGCCGTGATGTGGTCGGGCGGTCAGGTGCAGGACCTCGGGGTGCTCGAAGGGGGCAACGCGAGCTTCGCGATCGCCGTGAACGAGCGCGGGCAGGTGGCCGGCTTCTCCCAGACGGTCGACGGCGAGACCCACGCCGTGTTGTGGGACGGGGGGCGGGTGATCGACCTCGGCACGCTCGGGGGCGGGTTCAGCTACGCGATCGACGTGAACGAGAGCGGGCAGGTCCTCGCGATGTCCACCACGTCGACCGGGCATCGGGCGTTCGTGTGGCAGGACGGGCAGCGCACCGAGGTCGGCCCCGAGGGCTCGGTGTGGTCGTCCGCGTTCGACATCAACGACCGCGGTCAGGTGGTCGGGAGCGCCCCCATGGCGGACGAGGCGCGGATGACGGGCTTCCGCTGGTCGTCCGACGGGAGCGAGGTGGAGACCTTCGGTCTGGGGGGCGACATCGTCATCGTGGCGGCGATCAACGAGGCGGGCGAGGCCGCCGGGTACGGGACGCTCACGTCGGAGCGGCCCGGCGTGATCGAGGCCGGGCTCCGACCCGACAGGGCGCCCGACTTCCGGGCCGAGCTCGTGTCGGAGGGCGAGGAGGCGCCCGAGGTGGAGGTTCACGCGTTCGTCTACCGGGACGGCGCGGTGATCGATCTCGGCACGCTCGGGGGCGCGCACGCCTCCGCGGTCGACATCAACGCGAGCGGGCACGTGGTCGGGTCGAGCGCGCGGGCGATCGACGGGCGGCCCCGGGCCTTCGTGTGGCGCGAGGACACGATGATGGAGCTTCCTACGCCTCCGGAGGCGAGCGCGGGCGCCAGCGACATCAACGACCGCGGTCAGATCGTGGGGTCGTGGTCCTACGAGGGGCGGCGGCGGGCCTTCGTGGCGTCCCCCTGCACGGCGGGCTCGCCCGACTGCGAGGGGGTCGGCCGATCACCGGCGCGGGGCACGCGCTGATCTTGCGGGGGCTCGGGCTCCACGTCGCGGGGGAGGAGATCCGACTCCTCCTCGGTGCGATGGAGGTCCGGGCGGTCCTTGAGCCACGGCGCCTCCCGCTTGATCGGCGGCTCGGGCTCGGGGGGCGCGGAGCCCGGGCGGCTTCCGCGGCGGTCACGATCGGGCATGCAGGGTCCCCTCGGATGAGGAGGGAATCTGGACACCGCGGGCGCCGGGGACCACCCTGGTCGACGAGCCTCGGAAGCGCCTACCCGAGGTTCTTCTCCGCGAACTCCCAGTTGACGAGCTTGTCGAGCCACGCGGTCACGTAGTCCGCGCGGCGGTTCTGGTAGTCGAGGTAGTAGGCGTGCTCCCACACGTCGAGCACGACGAGGGGCTTCAGGCCGAGGGTGAGGGGCGAGTCGGCGTTCGGGGTGTCGATCACCTGGAGCTTGCCCTTCGCGTCGGACACCAGCCACGCCCAGCCACTTCCGAACCGTCCGGTCGCCACCTTCGAGAACGCGCCCTTGAAGGCATCGTACCCGCCGAGGTCCGACTTCAGCTTGTCGGCGAGGCGGCCGGAGGGGGCGCCGCCGCCGCCCGGACGCATGCTCTTCCAGTAGAAGTCGTGGTTCCAGGCCTGGCCGACGTTGTTGTAGATGGCGGCCTGGTCCGCCTTGCCGAAGGTCGCCGCCAGGATCTCGGGGATCGGCCGCGAGGCGAGGGGAGAGCCTGCGATCGCCTTGTTGCCGTTGTCGACGTAGGCCTTGTGGTGCTTGCCGTAGTGGAACGACAGCGTGTTCTGCGAGATCGCGGGCGCCAGCGCGGTGTCCGCGTAGGGGAGCGGCGCGAGGGTGAGCGGGCCCTTGGGTGGCGGCGCGGGATCGGCGGCCAGGGCGGAGAAGGACCGGGAGGCGAGCGCGCCGACCGCGACACCGGCGATCGTACCGGCGAGCAGGTCACGGCGGGAGGGGCGGAGGTCGGACACGTGCACTCCAATGTGGTCGCCGGACGAACCCCTGGCTCGTCCGACCTTTTTCCCGAGAGGCAAGCTCACGGTGGGGCACGACGAGCGGCGCCGCGCCCCCACGAGGACGACTACCCGAGGTTCTTCTCGGCGAACTCCCAGTTGACCAGCTTGTCGAGCCACGCGGTCACGTAGTCGGGGCGGCGGTTCTGGAAGTCGAGGTAGTAGGCGTGCTCCCACACGTCGATGGTGAGGAGCGGGGTCTGGCCGTGGACGAGCGGGTTCTCGGCGTTCGGGGTCTTGGTGACCTTGAGCGTGCCGCCCTCGGAGACGAGCCACGCCCAGCCGCTGCCGAACTGCGTGGTGGCCGCCGTGGTCAGCGCGGTGCGGAAGCCGTCGTAGCCGCCGAAGGCGGTGTTGATGAGGTCCGCCATCCGGCCGGAGGGGGCGCCGCCGCCGTTCCCGCGCATGGACTGCCAGTAGAAGTCGTGGTTCCACACCTGGGCCACGTTGTTGAAGATGCCGGCCTTGTCGGCCTTGCCGTGGGTGGCCTTGATGATGTCCGACATCGGCCGGCCCTCGAGCTCGGTGCCGGCGAGGAGCTTGTTGCCGTTGTCGACGTAGGCCTTGTGGTGCTTGCCGTAGTGGAACGAGATCGTGTTCGCCGAGATCACCGGGGCGAGCGCGGTGTCGGCGTAGGGGAGGGGGGGGAGGGACAGCGTCGTGACGGTGCTCATGGAAGGCTCCTTCGTCGGGTGAACGGGAAGCCTAAGCACAGCCGTAGGCGACGGCACCGGGAGGCCCGCGCAAAACCCGCATCGGGAGCCTGACGGTCACCTCGGCTACCAGGACATTCCTGCGACACGACGCGCCTCGAGGCGGGCGGTCGCCGCGTCGAGCTCGGACCGCACGTGGTCGGCGCGCGCCTTCGCGGCGTCGTCCTGGAGGCGAAGGACCTCCAGCGAGCTCGCGAGGCCGACCGAGAGGCGGGTCTGACCGACCTGCAGGGACTCGTCCGCCAGCTCCACCCGCGCCCGCGCGGCCTCGGCGACCCGATCGGACGCGCGGGCCTGCTCCCGCGCGGTGGTCAGCAGGAGCGCGAGATCACGCTCCACCGCGTCGAGCTGGACGCCCTCGATGCGCTGCTCCAGGGCGGCGCGGCGCGCGCGGAGGAAGGGGCCGGCGAGCCCGTCGAACTCCCAGGTGACGCCGAGGGTGAGGGCCCAGTCGTCGATCGTGCCGATGGACGAGTCCGCCTCGATCGAGCCCGTGGGGAATATCCCGGCGATGGCCGACGCGTGCTCCCACTTCGCCTCGTCGAGCTGTGCCTCGGCGGCGTGGATCCACGGGGACTCCGTGACGGCCTCGGGGATCGCGAGCGCCCCCGTGGGGGCCTCGACCGCGTCGATGTCCTGCTGGAGGGCGCGGGCGAGGCTCGCGCGCGCGATGCTGACGTCGGCCTCCGCCTGGGCGGTCGTGGCCTGCGCCTCGAGGAGCCCGAGCCGCGCCGATCGCCCCGAGAGCTCGCTCTCCAGGCCGGCGGTGACGCGGGCGGAGGTCGCCTGCGTGGTGGCCTCGGCGAACCGCTCGCCCTCGCGTGCGGCTTCGAGCGCCGCTTCGGCGGCGAGCACCGTGTAGAACAGCGTGGCCGCGGCGTACTGGGCGTCGAGCGATGTCGCGGTGGCGGTGTGGCGTTGCGAGCGGGCCAGGGCGGAGCTGGCCCCGGCGTCGAACCACGCGGGCGGATCGAGGATCTCGAAGCTCACCTTCAGGTTGTCCTGGTCGGCCACCGCGCCGCCCGAGTAGCGCCGTGACAACGACACGCTGGGCGTGGGGCCCAGCGCGGTCCAGGCTTCCGCGGCGTCGAGCCGCGCCTGCCGCCACTCCAGCTCGGCCACGACGGCGAGCGGATCCACCTCGGCGGCGCGGCGAACGGTCTCGTCGAGGGTGAGGGCGTGGGCGAGGGGGAGGAGGAGAAAGAGGCTCACGACGCAGCTCCTGATGAAGTTGCGGATCCCGACCGCGTGGTTTTCACTCGGCGGCCCGCGTGCGCCACCCCAGCTCGCCGGTTCCGCGGGGGCCTGTCACCTGGAGGACCAGCGGGCCCGTGCCGCAGTCCCTGGCGAATCGCGCATTCCAGAGCGTACTCCAGCGGGTGTGGAAGGGGTAGAGGCGAAGGTCGAGCGCGGTGGGCTCGAAGGGCTCGATGGCCATGGGCGTGCACGGGCGCCCGTCGGCGAAGAGGCGAAGCCGCCAGGGGGTTTCCTCGCCGAAGCCGAAGCTCAGGTCGTCACGGAATTGGGAGTCCGCCGAGAACACGAACGTGTAGGTGGTCTGCTCCTCGGCGAGCGAGGCCGCGAGCCGCTCCGCGCGGAGGGCGGGCTCGAGGAGCAGCCGGTGGGCGCGCTCGGCCTCGATCGCGCCGCGGTAGTCGGCGTCGAGCCAGGCGGCGCGGAGCAAGAGCGCCGTCGTGAGCCCGTCGGTGTAGAGGCGGAGCTCGCGCGTGGCGTTCCGCGCGGCGGCGTCGAAGTCGTCCGGCGGGGGCACATCGGCGGTCACGTGGTCACCCACCGCCACCCGGGCCTGGCAGGCGACCAGGAGGGCGAGGATCACGCCTCGAGCTCGTGCCGCCGGATGAGTCGGGTGAGGGTCAGGCCGCGCGCGGCGAGCGCCTCCTCGGCGCCCTCCTCGCGGTCGACGATGGTGAGGCACTGCACGACCCGGAGCCCCTCGGCCTCCACGCGGTCGACCGCCTGGAGCATCGACATGCCGGTCGTGGTGGTGTCCTCCACCACGCACACGGGGGTGCCGTCGGGCAGGTTGCCGCGGCCCTCCACGTACTTGCCCGTGCCGTGGCCCTTCGGCTCCTTGCGCACCAGGAAGGCGTGGACCGGTCGGCCGCGCGGCCAGGAGACGGCGGCGGTGGCGGACGCGATGGGGTCGGCCCCGATCACCAGGCCGCCGACGCCGAGGACCTCCGGAAGGAGGGCGTCGAGCACGAGGTTTCCGATGAGCCAGGCGCCCTCGGCATGCAGGGTGGTCTGCTTGCCGTCGACGTAGAAGTCGCTCTCGCGGCCCGACGCGAGCACGACCCGCATCCGACGATAGGACCGCTCCTTGAGGAGCTGGATCAGCCGGTCGCGCACGTGGCCTCCTCGCCGAGCCAGCCGAGCACCTCGGCGATGATCTCGGCCTTTCCGATCTCGTTGAAGAGCTCGTGGCGGAGCTCGGGGTAGACCGTCAGCTTCGCGTGCGTACGCTCAGCGAAGGCCTTGTTGGCCAGCGGATCGGTGATGTGGTCCTCGCCGCCGACGTACACCGCCATCCGCGTATTCCAGGAGCCCGCGGCATGCACCCGGGCGAGCGCCGCCACCATCTCCGTGTACCAGCGGGGGGTGCCCGTCTGGAACACGAGCGGATCCACGAGGTAGGCCGCGCCGATCGCGGGATCGCGCGAGAGGGCCGACGGGTCGATCTCGTTCTTCATGGGCAGGGACGGTAGGATGGAAGAGAGTAGCTTCGCCGCGCCAATCTTCCAGCCGGGCAGCGCCACCGCCACGCCGAGCAGCGGGTTCGTGAGGGCGAGCCGGCTCGGCATCACCCCGCCGTCCTGCAGCGCGTCGAGCGCGACGAGGCCGCCCATCGAGTGGGCGAGCATCGACCAGCCGGGCCGGAGGCCCGCGGCGGCCGCGCGCAGGTCGTGCACGTAGTCGGACCAGCGGTCGACGTGGCCCCGCTTGCCGCCCGAATGGCCGTGCCCGCGGAGCTCGACGAGCGTTGCGGTCCACCCCGCGGCCGCGAGCGCGGCGCCGACGTGCTCGTACCGGCCCGCGTGCTCCGCGAGGCCGTGGACGATCAGCATGTCGCGCGCGCCGTCACCCCAGTGGGCGAGGCGGAGGCGCGTGCCGTCGGCGCTGGTGACGAAGCTAGTCCGCAAAGTAGTTCCCGACGTTGTCGAGGAGCTGCTTCGCCTTGCGCTGCTCCGCCTGGGACTCGGGCTCGAGCTCGGGGATGATGTTCGCCGGCTGCGCGAGCACCCAGGCGAGCTCCTTCTCGAAGGCGGCCTTGTTCTGGGTCTTGGTGGCCCAGTTCTCGGCGAGCAGCACGTGGTTGCCGAGGTGGTTCGGCTCCGCGGCGATGGCCTTGTCGAAGTACTCCTTGGACTTCACCAGGTCCTGCCCGGCGAAGCTCGGGAGGACCGAGTAGTACGCGCCCCAGTAGCGATCCGGGCCGCTGTAGTAGTAGGTGGGCTCGAGCTCGCCGGTGCGCGTCATGTAGGCCTTGACGGTCGGGAGGTGCTTCAGCGTGGTCGTGAGGCCGGTGAGCTTGGCCCACTTGCCGAGCGCCGACGAGGTCCAGTAGAGGCAGGGGACGTCGTCCTTCGTGAAGGCGCGCGCCGCGGAGGCCTCGTCCTCGTCGCCCTTCGTGAGCAGCGCGGTGAACTCGGTGTTGATGGCGAGGCACTTCTTGCCCCACTCGATGGAGGTCGACCACGCCGAGAGCTTGGCTTCCTTCTCGGTCTCGTGACCATCCCCGAGGAAGTACCAGCCGCGGAGGAGCCGGCCGGCGACCTCGCGATCGGTCGCGTCCAACGCGTAGGCCTGCTCGTACTTCGCGAGGGCGACCTGGAGCTTCGCCTTGTCGCCGCGTTCGTTCCAGAGGGCGTCGGCCTCGGCCTTCAGGGCGGTCTTCTGGTCGCCGGTCGCTACGTCGGCGGCGGGGGCCTCGACCTGGTAGGAGCCGATCTGCTTGCCGCAGGCGAGGAGGAGGAGGACGGGGAGGAGGCGCATCGGAAGCTCCGGGAGGATTCGAAACGGCCCGGTTTTACGGACAACGGGTGGGAATGTCAACGGTCGGCGTCACCACGCACACGCCTTGCCCCTCCCGCGGACACCCGATCACGGTTAGACGCCGCCATGCTGCTCGACGAAACCCCCCTGGCGTTGACCTTCGACGACGTGCTCCTCCTTCCCGGGCACAGCACCCTCCTGCCACGCGACGCCGACGTGCGCACCCGGCTCTGCCGCGACATCACGCTCAACGTGCCGCTGCTGTCCTCGGCGATGGACACGGTGACCGAGGCGCCCATGGGCATCGCGATGGCGCGGCTCGGCGCGATCGGAATCCTGCACAAGAACCTCTCGCCCGTCGCGCAGGCCCGCGAGGTGCGGAAGGTCAAGAAGGCCATGACCGGGGTGATCCTCGATCCGGTCACGCTCGGGCCCGCGCATTCATTGCGCGAGGCGCGCGCGGTGATGCGCGAGCACGGCATCAACGGCCTGCCCATCGTGGAGGGGCCACGGGTCGTGGGCATCCTCACCAATCGCGACCTGCGCTACGAGCGCAACCTCGATCGCCCCGTGGCCGACGCGATGACGAAGGAGGGCCTCGTCACCTGCCCGCCGGGCACCGATCTCGAGACCGCGCGCGACCTGATGCAGGAGCACCGGGTCGAGAAGCTCCTCGTGGTCGACGCCGCCGGAACCCTTTGCGGGCTCATCACCTTCAAGGACCTCGAGGCGCACATCCGCCACCCGCTCGCGGCACGTGACGACCGGGGGCGCCTCCGCTGCGGCGCGGCCGTCGGCGTCGGCGCCGATCGCGACGAGCGCATCGCCGCCCTCGTCGAGGCGGGCGTCGATCTCATCGTCATCGACACCGCGCACGGCCAGTCCGAGGGCGTGCTCCGCGCCGCCCGCGCCGTCCGGTCGACCTGGCCCAACCTGGCCATCGTCGTCGGCAACATCGCCACCGCCGAGGCCGCCGAGGCCGTCATCGCCACCGGCGCGGACGCCATCAAGGTCGGCATCGGGCCCGGCTCCATCTGCACCACCCGCGTGGTCGCCGGCGTGGGCGTCCCGCAGCTCACCGCCATCGCGGAGTGCGCCAAGGTCGCCGCGAAGCGGGGCATCCCCCTCATCGCGGACGGCGGCATCAAGTACAGCGGGGACGTCGCGAAGGCCTTTGCCGCCGGCGCGGACGCCGTCATGATCGGCTCGCTGTTCGCGGGCACGGACGAGGCCCCCGGTGACCTCGTGCTGTACCAGGGCCGCTCCTACAAGAACTACCGCGGCATGGGCTCGGTCGAGGCGATGAAGGCCGGTAGCTCCGATCGCTACTTCCAGGACGACGCCGGCGATCCCGAAGCCGAGACCCGCAAGCTCGTCCCCGAGGGCATCGTGGGCCGCGTGCCCTACAAGGGCCCGGTGGGCGACACCGTCTACCAGCTCGTCGGCGGCCTCAAGGCCTCGATGGGGTACACCGGCAACGCGACGATCGCCGCGATGAAGGCCAACGCGCGCTTCGTGCGGATGACCGCCTCCGGGCTGCGCGAGAGCCACGTGCACGACGTGATCATCACGCGGGAGAGCCCGAACTACCGGATGGAGTGATGGTCGAGGCGTGACGAGGCCCAAACGGCCTCGTGGCCGCGGGGGGCGTTGCGGGGGGCACCCCCGCCCCAGGAAGATCCAGGCGAGAGCCCGTCAGTTCGTCGGCGTGATGATCGTGACGGTGTAGGTGTGGAGGAGCGTCGTCTCGTCGCCGATCAGGTAGAACGTGAGCTGGTTGGCCTGCTCGAAGTCCGCGGAGGGGAGCACGCCCTCGAGCGTGACGGTGAACGTGACGGTATCGCCGCTCTGCACGTCGTAGAAGGCCTCGGGGGCGATCCCGGTGACGAACCCCACGGTGTCGTCCGCCGCGACGAGCTCGATCTTCTCGTAGTTCATGGCGGCGACGAGCTGGGTGATCGCGCCCACGACGTCCTCGCGGAACTGGGCGCTGGTGCCGGACCACGTGACGACCGCGGGCTCGGCCGAGCCGTTCCCGTCGAGGTCGGCGTAGGAGCCGGTCTCCATGGCGAGGGCCTCCATCTGGGAGAACGTGCTCTCGTAGCTCATGACGTTCACGCCGATGCCGATCAGCTTGGCGTTCAGCGCGTTGGCGGCGTTGACGACGTCGCGGTGGCCGGCGGTGTGGCACGCGGTCGAGGGGGTCGAGAAGTCGCGGCTGTCGGCGTCGCGCAGGGGTGCGTCCGTCGCGTAGACGATGATCGGGAGCATGTTCTCCCGGAAGCCGAAGCCGCCGATGGTGCCGCCGCCGAGGGTGGAGGCGTCCACGCTCTCCCCGCCGGTGCCGCCGAAGAGGTCGGTCGCCGCGGCCACGAAGGGTTTCACGTCGGTGTCGTTGTTGTAGATGCCGTTGCAGTTCTGGTCGTAGCCGACGCCCGTGAGGCCCTGGTAGAGCGCCTCCATCGTGCTCTCGGGGGTGTCGTCCCCGTAGTGGATGGAGACCTCGGAGGAGAGCGCGCGCTGGACGACGCCGATGTCCTCGGTCTGCTGCTGGCGGAGGATGAACGGGAGGTCGGTGCCGCGGGCGCCGTAGGGGGACTGGGCGTAGTCGTCGTAGGTGGCGACGCCGTAGGTGGCGTCGGAGAAGAGGTCGTCGAGGTCCGCGACGATGTTGCCGAACTCGGTCGCCATCGCGAGCGCGAGCGAGGACATCGAGCTCGTGGTGTCGAGCGCGAAGGCGATGTCGGCGAGCCCGGCCTCCACGGTGAACGCGAGGTCGAGCGACACGGACGCACCGTCGGGGACCTCGATCTCCACGCAGTCACCCACGACGCCCCAACCGGACTGCGTGGCGACCTTCGCTCCGGAAGGATCGTTGCTGGTGACCCACACCTGGTTGGACTGCAGCGACTCGCTCGTGGCCTCGTAGAGGAGCTGGAGCGGCACGTTCTCGCCCGGGGCGATCTCGAACGGCAGGTCGGGGATGGCGGGCAACGTGAAGGCCTCGTCCATCGAGATGATGCTGTCCACGACGAGGGTGTCGGTGCCGATGTTCGAGAGGAGGAGGGTCTTGCCCGTGAGGCAGCCGAAGGGGACCGCCCCGAACTCGTAGGGATCGGGCTCGATCGCGAGGACGGGGAGGAGCCACTGGCCCGTGAGGCTGACCTGGGCCTCGGGGTTGCCGCCGTCGTCCCCGAAGATCCGCACGGTGGCGGCATCGGTGAGGTTCGTGGGCTCGTACGACACGTCGACGGTGATCGAGCCGTCGGGCGGAATGTCCCCCGTGGCGGTAGTGAGGAGGGTGAACCCGGCGGAGCCCTCGACGCGCACCTCGGTGATGTCGAGGGGAACCCCCCCGTCATTGCGGATGGTGAAGCTCTGGACGGCCGACTCGCCGCTGGAGAGGCCCCCGAAGTCGAGGTGGCCGGGCTCGACGACCATCACCGGGATGTCGTCGTAGCGGTCGCGCTTCGTCTTCACCTCGTTGTCCACCGCGCAGCCTGTAGGGGCGAGGACGACGAGCAGGAGGCCGGCGCGCAACATGAGACCTCGATTCGGGCATGCGAAGGAGACGGTGACCAGCCAAGCGTAGGCCCGGGTATGGGGCGGTGTCCACCCTGAATCGACCGAACCCGGCGGGGGAGGGCGTTCCTCGGGAGCCAGAACACGCGACGGTGGAATAGGAGGTTCCCCTCCGGAGGTGAAATGAACAAGGTGTTCGTGTCGGCGGCCGAGGCCGTCGCCGACATGCCGAGCGGCGCGACGCTCATGGCAGGCGGATTCGGGCTCTGCGGCATCCCCGAGAACCTCATCCTGGCCGTACGCGACCGCGGCGTCGACGGGCTGACGGTGATCTCGAACAATTGCGGAGTCGACGACTTCGGGCTCGGCATCCTCCTGCAGACGCGCCAGATCAAGAAGATGATCTCGAGCTACGTCGGGGAGAACAAGGAGTTCGAACGGCAATACCTCTCGGGGGAGCTCGAGGTGGAGCTCTGCCCCCAGGGTACCCTCGCCGAGCGGATCCGGGCCGGGGGCGCGGGCATCCCCGCCTTCTACACGCCCACCGGGTACGGGACCCTCGCCGCCCAGGGAAAGGACATCCGCTGGTTCGACGGGCGCGCGTACGTGATGGAGCGGGCGCTGCTCGCGGACTACGCCATCGTGAAGGCGCAGAAGGCCGATCGGCTCGGCAACCTCGTCTTCGACAAGACCGCGCGCAACTTCAACGCCATGATGGCGACCGCCGCCCGGGTGACCATCGCGGAGGTGGAGGAGCTCGTCGAGCCCGGCGACATCGACCCCGACGCGGTCCACGTGCCGGGGATCTTCGTCCAACGCGTCCTCGTCGGGGCACACTACGAGAAGCGGATCGAGCGCCGCACCATCCGGGAGGCCTGACCATGCCCTTGACTCGCGACGCCATCGTCAAGCGGGCCGCCCGCGAGCTCCGCGACGGCTACTACGTGAACCTCGGGATCGGCATCCCGACGCTCGTGGCCAACCACATCCCCGCGGGCATCGACATCGTGCTCCACAGCGAGAACGGGCTGCTCGGCATGGGGCCGTTTCCCACGGAAGCGGAGGTCGATCCCGACCTCATCAACGCGGGCAAGCAGACGGTCACCGCGCTGCCGGGCGCCAGCTACTTCTCGAGCGCCGACAGCTTCGCGATGATCCGCGGCGGCCACATCGACCTCACCATCCTCGGCGCCATGCAGGTGAGCGCCACGGGCGATCTCGCCAACTGGATGATCCCCGGCAAGATGGTGAAGGGCATGGGTGGCGCGATGGACCTCGTGAGCGGCGCGAAGCGCGTCGTCGTCACGATGGAGCACGTCGCCAAGGGCGAGCCCAAGCTGCTGGAGCAGTGCACGCTGCCGCTCACGGGCGTGGGCTGCGTGCACCTGCTCATCACCGACTACGGGGTGTTCTCGTTCGAGGGGGGCCTCGTGCTCCGCGAGATCGCGGAGGACCTGAGCGTCGAGCAGGTGAAGGTCGCCACGGGCGCGCGGTTCCGCGTCGCGGACGACCTGGTGCGCCTCCCGGTCTGAACGACGACGGTCGGCAAAACGAGAGAAGCCCCGTCGGACATACCGGCGGGGCTTCTTCGCTGGGGCGCGGGAGCGCCCGGGCGGTAGCCTACTTGCGACGGCCCTACTTGCGACGGCGGGGGGTCTTGCCCTTGACCGCGGCGCGGACGACCATGTACGAGCCGTCGGGGCCCGGCACGCCGCCACGCACGTAGAGCAGGTTGCGCTCGGCGTCGATGCGGACGACGACGAGGTTCTGCACGGTGGTCTGGCAGCCGCCCATGCGACCCGGCATCTTGACGCCCTTGAACGTCATACCGGGGGTGAGGCGCGTGCCGATCGAACCGCCGTGGCGGTAGTACTCGTGCACACCGTGGCTGCGCTTGAAGCCGGAGAAGTTGTGGCGCTTGAAGACGCCCGCGAAGCCGCGGCCCTTCGAGTTGCCGGTCACGTCGACCTTCTGCTTGACCGCGAACACCGTGTCGACGGTGAGCTGGGAGCCGGCCGTGTGGGTGGCGGCGACGGAGTCCGCGAGGCGGATCTCGCGCACGACGCGGAAGGGGCGGGCCCCAGCCTTGGCGGCGTGGCCGATCTCGGCCTTGGTGACGCGGGACTCCTTGCGGGAGCCGTAGCCGAGCTGGATGGCCGAGTAGCCGTCCTTGCTCGCGGCCGTCTTGACCTGGATCACGGTGTTGGGCTGGACTTCCAGCACGGTGACGGCGGACACGATGCCCGCTTCGTCGAAGATCTGGGTCATGCCCAGCTTGCGGCCCAGGAGGCCGATCTGCTCGTTCGCCATTGAGTACCTCGCATAGGACGGACGCCGACCTCGGAGGGCGGGCGGGCGGACGTCGTACGGTTGTGAATCCCTCGCGGCGTAGGTGCAGCGAGGGCCCACGCGACTATCCCAGGGGTGCGCGCCGGGCAAGGCGGGCGGCCACACGCCGTCGATCTAGCCGAACTAGAGGAAGACCCCGGTACCCTGGAGCTGGATCTCCCACTCGGGCTGGCTCGGATCGTCCGAGAGGATCTTCAGCACGTTGGAGTCGAAGTCGGGGATGGAGAAGTCCAGGCAGCTCTCCGTGGCGCGGTAGGAGAGGCTGAAGCTGGTCCCCCCATACGGGGCGATGGTGCGGGGGCCGGAGAACCCCGAGACCGTGAAGGTGCCGCAGGTGGCGAGGGTGTCGTTGAAGGCGCGGACCGTCGACACGGTGAGATCCATGTCGCCGATGTTGTCGATCGTGATCGTGCGCTCGTCGGTGAGGCCGAACCAGGAGGAGAAGTCGGTGATCGCATACCCGACGTCCACGTCGATGATGGGGCTGCAGATGTCGCAGAGATCGACACCCTCCCCCTCGACGACGATCTCGACCTCGGACGCGTCGGCGTCCTCCAGGATCATCGTGACGGTGCCACTGTAGGTGGTTTCCGCGGTCGGCGCGAAGGTGACCTCGAGGAGCTTGTTCGAGTCCGGCGCGAGCACCTGTGGGAGCGAGATCGTGCCGCCCGTGGTCCACACGCCGGCGCTGGTGCGCACGTCACTGATGAGCAGGGGCTCATCCCCCGTGTTGGTCACGGTGAACGTGGTGACCGACGCGCCGTCGATATCGACGCGGCCGAAGTCGTAGCGGGTGGGGCTGACGCTCAGGTGGCCGACCGGGCCGTCGGGCTCGTCGGTGTCCGTGTCGGTGTCCGTGTCGGTATCTGTGTCGCCGCCCTCGCCGCCGTATCCGGAGAGGGGGATGTCCAGGGTGTCCCCGTCATCCACGACGACGGTGAGGATCCCGTCGTAGGGGCCCTCGGTGGCCGGCGCGAAGGTGAGGGTGACGACGGCGTCCGTCTCGACCTGCACCGCGGCGGTGGAGACCTCGAAGGCATCCCCGCTCAAGGTGAGGTCGACCGCCAGCGGGGAGGTGCCCGTGTTCGTCAGGACGAGGCTGCGATCGAGGGTGTCACCCAGCGCCACCGCCCCGAAGTCGATCGCGCTCGCGTCGATCTCCAGGCCGCCGACCGTGGCGGTGCCCCCGGTGTCGTCCTCGGACAGTCCTTTGTCCCTCATGGGGAGTGAGTCCAGGCCGAAACAGCCGAGGAGCATCAGGAGGGACGCGGACATGCTCGCCTCCGATCAGAAGGTGTACTTGAGCGACCCCGTGGCGTTGAGCCCGAGGTCCCACCCGATGCCGTACACCACGTCGACGTCGACGCCGATCGAGAAGTGGGACAGCTTCGTGTAGTACTCGAACGTCGGCCCCGCGAAGACGATGGGCTTCGGGGAGTTGTGGAGGCCGGGCTCGCCTTCGAACTCGCCGACCACGTCCTCCGCGTAGGCCCCGGGCTCGAGGAGGAGGGGGCTGTAGAGCACCCCGCCGCCGACGCGGGCGCCGATGCCGAGGCGGCGCACCGGGTAGAACGAGATCTCGTAGTTGGCCTGGATCGTGTAGGTACGCAGGTCCCCTTCGGTGCAGGGCTCGGTGCCGCCGGTCGTCGTGTAGCAACCGTAGGCCGCCTGATCGTACCAGGCGGCGCCGTTGTGCACGCCCTGGCCGATGCCGATCTCCCAGGCCATCGACTGCTTCTCGGTGTCGACGAAGTCCTGGCCGACGGCGAGGGTCACGTTCGTGCCGGCGTTGACCGCGCGGCTGAAGTTCAGCAGGTAGGAGCTGACGCCGGCGGAGGCCTTGGCGTAGAAGCCACGGTTGATCTCGCGGATCGCGCTGGCGTCGTCCTGGGCGGCGCGGGCGGCACGGCTCGGCTTCTTCTTCTTGTCGCCGTCTTCCTCGAGGAAGTCCTCGTCCTCGTCCTGGGCGTGCGCCGAGGAGACGAGGATCGGCGAGGAGAGCAGGGAGGCGGAAAGCGCCAGGACCATCATCAACGACTCCGGCAGAGGGGCGCACCACAGTAGCACGAGGCACGGCAAAACGAAAACGGGCCCGGCGAGAACCGGGCCCGTGGGCGTTGTCAGCCGGGCGAGAACAGGAACGGGTAGGACACGATCACGAGCCCGTTGCCCCTCGGCGCGGGAAAGCCGAAGCGAAGGAAGCGGCCGTTGATGCACGACTCCACCACCGGGTTGCCGAGCGTGGAGCTCTTGGTGACAGCGGAGGAGACCGAGCCGTCACCCGCGATGGTGAATTTCACGGTCACCTTGCCGGTGAGCGTGCGATCCTTGGTGAGCTCGCGCTGGTAGCAGTACTTGATCTGACTCATGTTGCGCTTCACCACCTCGTCGATCTGGGAGCGGTCGAGCGCCCCGATCACGATCCCGCCTTCGGGGGTGGAGATGTCACCGATGGCCTTGGTGCCGCCGGTGGGTGCGAACCCCTTGCCGCCGGGCCCGCGGCCGCGCGGCGCAAAGCCGCCGAGGTCCTCGGCGGTGCCCCCGCCCCCGAAGCCCCCGGCGCGGTTGCCGAGGCCCCCGGCGCCCATCTGGGTGGCGCGTGGCCCGATGAGGGCGCCGACGCCGTTGGACACGTCTCCGGGGAGCCCCGCGTCCCCGAGCATCGACCGGAGCGCATCGTTGTCGCGAAGCGCGCCGAGGACGCCGGCCTGCTCCGCGGCGTGCCGGTCGCGCGCGACCTTGTCGTGCGGCGAACGGTCCTGCTTCGCCTGGGAGTCGGGGCGCCCCTGCTCGCCCTCGGGGCCCTTCGGCGCGGCCTTGGCGGCGGCCTCCTCGGTGGACTCGGGGGAGGGGATCGGCGGGGGGAGCATCGGCAACTCGAGCAGCGCACGCACGAGGTGGTCGGGGTCGTCCATGCCCGAGGCGCGGGGCGTCGACGGGACGATCGAGAGCGCCATCCCGAGGAGCATCGCGGCGAAGCCCACGAAGCCCGCGATCCCGAGGAGCGGGTAGTCGATCCCGTCGCCCCCGTAGATGGGGACCCGCTTGCTCGGGTGCACCGGGTGGGCGACGAAGGTGGTGCCCCCGACGATCACGACGGCGCGGTCCTCGAGGCCGATGGGCACCCGGACCAGGCCGTCCGGACCCGGGCCGACGATCGCGGCCAGCGCGGGCAGCGCGCGGCGACCGGCGGGGCCCTCCACGAAGCCGTCCCAATCGGGGTGGACCACGCAGGTCCATCCGCGCCCTTCGGCCTCGAACAGCGGGTGGGTGGGCGCCGGGAGCAGGGAGGTCGGCACGAAGAAGTCCTCGCGCATCCGGGTGCCCCCGAGCGTACGAACGAGGGTGGCACCGAGCTGCACGGCGCGCCCGGGGGCGAAGTGCTTCAGATCGACCACCGCGTCGCCGAAGACTTGCGCGACCTCCAGCACCTTCTCCTGGCCGCGATCGGCGCTGGGATCGGGCCCCCCCTGGAGGAGCATGTCCAGGACGTGCGTGGCGAGGGTGTCGTCGCCGAAGCCGGCGGCGTGCAGGGTTGTTTCGGACATGAGGGCTCCATCCACCGGTACGGTGGCGGTGACGTCGAACCCGCAGGATTGCGGTCGAAGGGAGACTTTCCGTGGAAACCGGCGTCTCTTCCTTTTCTGACATCGCCCCCGGTGGGAGGTTCGTCAACGACTCGCAATCCCAACGTCAAGCCGTGGTCAGGACCTGACATCTGACGTCGGTGGGGCGCCCGTGCCAAAAACGACGAACGGCGCCCGAAGGCGCCGCTCGTTTGGATCCACCGTCCCCGCCGTTGGTACGGCTGGGACGGAGGCGCTCGCTACCCCGGCGAGAAGATGAAGGGGTAGGACACGATGACGATACCGCCGCCCTTCGGCTCCGGGAACTGGAACCGCATGAACCGGCCGTTGATGCAGGACTCGACGGCGGGGTTGTTCATCGTGGTGGTCTTGGTGGTCGCGGAGGACACCGTGCCATCCTTGGCGATGACGAACTTCACCGTGATCTTGCCACCCAACGAGGGGTTCTTGGTCAGCTCGCGCTGGTAGCAGTACCGGATCTGGCTCATGTTGCGCTTGATGACGGCGTCGATGAGCGACTTGTCGAGCGCGCCGAGGATGATGGGGTCGCCACCGACGGTGCCGATGCCACCATCTCCCTTGGAGCCGAAGTTGCCGCCGCCCGAGCCGTAGCCCGAGGCGCCGGACCCACGGCCCTTCGTACCGAGGCCGCCGAGGCCCTCGGCCGTGCCGCCGCCGCCGAGGCCGGAGCCGCGCGCGCCGAGACCACCGGAGCCGATCTGGGTGCCCTTGTTGCCGATGAGACCGCCGATGCCGTTCATCATGTCGGCGTTGAGGCCGGTCGAGCCGAGGACGCTGTCGAGCGCGGAGTCGTCACGAAGGGCGCCGAGGACGCCGGCGTTCTCCGCGATCTCCTTGTCCAGCTGCTGCTTCTGCATCTGGACCTTGTCGCCCTTCGCCTTGTCCATCTTCGCGTCTTTCTTGCCGACCTTGCCCTCTTCCTTCTTGGCCTTGGCGCCCTCGCCGGCGTCGGGGTTGTCGTCGCGCTTCTTCTCGTCCTTGATCTCCTCCTTCTTCTCGAGGAGGAGCTCCACCATGTGGTCGTCGAGCTCCATGTTGGAGCTGTCGGGCGGCGGCGGCATGACGGCGATCGCGACGCCGAACATGAACGTCATGAACGTCATGAAGGCGATGATGCCGAGGAAGGGGTAGTCGATGTCCGTGCCGAACTTCGTGATCGCCTTCTTGCCGGGGTAGGCCTGGTGGGCGACGAAGATCGTGTTCCCGAGGTCGACGACGAGGCGGGCGTCCTCCGGGATCTGCACCGTGATGGTGCCGCCGGACTTCTTGGCCTTGCCGTCCGCGACGAGCTCGGCGAAGGTGCGGCGGGTCTCGCCGATGTCGACGAAGCCGGCCCACTTGTCGCTGGCGTTGCAGACCCACTGGCCGCCGAGGTTCTGGAAGAGGACGTAGTTGTCGCTCGGGAGGAACTCGACGGGGACGAAGAAGCCCTTGTTGGCCGACGCACGCTCGTCGAGGCCGACGACGGGGAGGGTCACGGAGCCCACCAACACGCTGCCGCCCGCGCCGAAGTGCTTGATGTCGAGCACGGCGTCCCCGAAGACCTGGGCCACCTCGAGGTGGCGGCCGCGGGACCGGTCGGAGGCCGCGTCGGTCGCCGAGGCGCTGGCGCGCATGACGAACGCCATCACGTCCTCGGCGGGCTCGTCGTCATCCCCGAAGGTCTGGGCCTCGGGGGCGTCGAGGGCGGCGTCGGAGCCGGCATCGGACGAGATGGCGGGCGCGTCGACGCGCGTGGCCTCGTCATCCGCGAAGGCGGCGGAGTCGGTGATCCGCACGACCACGCGCACCGCGCCGAACCCCAGGGTGTCCCCGTTGGCGAGGACCACGTTGCTCACGGCGGCGCCGTTGACCTGGGTGCTCTGATCGCCCACGAGGTCGAGGAGCTGTACCGTGCCGTCCTCGTTGACGTTGAGCACGGCGTGCAGGTCCTGCAGCGAGGGGTCCTCGATGCGAAGCATCGCAGCGGGGCCCTTGCCGATGGTCACGCTCTCGGCGGAGAGCTCCTCGCGACGGACGAAGTCACCACCGTTGAAGATCTCGAAGGTGAGCACGAGCGAACCGGGGGACGAACCGGCCATGGGAATCCCTTGTGGCCGCGATTGCGGCCCCTGAGGTTTGCGCACCCTCTCTGAGGACGGAGCGGGCGCTGGACGGGGCGGGAGCCCCGCGAATGGGGACGGGAGGGCTACTTCACTTCGTCGACGGACTGCTCCATCTCGGCGTTGAAGTCCTCGCGCAGCTTGATGAGGGGGTTGAAGCTCGCCTTCTTGCGGTCGAGCACCAACGCGCTCTGGGGCTTCACGAGCTCGCCGTTCACGTCGAGCCCTTCGAAGTCGATCTCGGTCTTCTGCTTGTAGGAGACCTTGCGGCCCTCGACTTCTTCGTCCTGCGCGAAGGCGGTACCGGAGAAGGCACCGGCGATGGCGCCGGCGAGGAGGAGACGAGAGAGGAGAGTGCGGGTCATGAGAGGCTCCCGATGGGTTGGGCGCTGCGGGCACATTCTCGCGTGCCCGGAAGCATAGGACAATAGGGTGTTGCCGGGGTTCCGGTCAAACTTCTGTCTAGCGGTTCTTCCACCACGGGGTCGGAGGAAGCCAGGGTTCGCTCGGAAGAGGGGCGTCCATGCGGGCATCCCGGGGTGCCATGCGGGTCGAGTCGGGTGACTTTCGGCCCGCGGCGCGGCGGGCGTACACGCCCGCCCAAAAACCAGAAGCCCCGCTGCGAGCATGCTCGCGGCGGGGCCATGGATGCCATCCCGGGGCTACTGCGGCGCGGGGGCCGGAGGG
>JAKFCH010000298.1:0-5432 GCA_036676765.1 Deltaproteobacteria bacterium | reverse complement strand
GGCGAGCGCGGCGGCCGCCTGCGCGTCGGACCACGCCCGCACGTCGAGGAGCGCCCCGGCGCGCTGGAGGTGGGCGAGCCCCGCGGGCGCCCCGGCCTCGGCGGCGGTGGTGAAGTAGTACGCGGCCTCGCGGGCATGCCCGAGGTCGCGGTGCAGGGCGCCGAGCTCGTAGAGCGCGGCGGCGCGGTCGCCGGACGCATCCACGACCCCGCCGAACAGCGCCGCGCGCACGGTGGTCACGCGGTCCCAGGCCACCGTGTCCGTCGTGTACGGGAGCGGCTCGGCCTCAGCCCAGCGCGGCAACGGGAGCACGAACAGGTCGGGCGGGAGCGCGTGGACCATGTCCGCCCCGTGGAGCGGCACGAGCGGCGTTCCAGGCGCGACGGTGCACCCCTCGGCGGCGGTGCCGGCGAGCACGCGATCGAAGGACGCCGCCACCGCCACCGGGTGCGTGGAGGACGCGACGAGGGCCACCGGCGTGGCCTCCCACAGCTCCCCTTCCCGCGTGAGCGCGAGCGTCTTCGTCGGGTCCCGCATCCACACGGTCACCACCTGGTGGCCGCCCATGTCGGTGACCCGGCCGGTGCGCACGCCGTCGGCGGGCTCGCCGCGGAACAGGGCGCGCAGATCGACCGCGCCGTGCACGAGGATCTCGACCCGGCCGGGCTCGATCATGGGGAGCACCTCGGCGGTGGCGTCGGGCGGCGCGGCGAGGCGCAGGGGCGCGGCCGCCACGTCGGGGACGAGCAGCGCGTGCAGGGCCCACAGAAGCCCCATCACGGCAGCACCATCGCGACGCCGAGGGAGAGGCGGACGGCCCCGAAGTCGAGGCCGCACGGCTCGCCGCCGCAGGCCTCGCCGGAGGGTCTCCACGTCCACCGCCCGCCGACCCCGCCGACGATCTGGACGACGAGCCGATCGGGATCGGGCCCGCGCAGCGACGGCGTGAGCGCGGCCACGTCGAGCCGCGCCTCGCCCTGGGTGAGCAAGCCGAACTTGGCGCCGCGGTATCCGACGTCCGGCGTGTTGCCGGCCTGCTCGGCCCACACGACCGCGGTCGGGCCGGCGGCGGCGACGAGCTCGAGCGGGCCGACGGCGAGGCGGGGCCCCACCACGGCGGACAGCGGGACGTACCAGAGCCACGTCGCGGCGTCGCCGGGGGCGCCCTCTGCGTCGACGGGCACGCCGCCGAGGCGACGGTAGCCGACGGCGACCTGCGCCTCGAGCCGGTACGGGAGCGACACGCGCGCCACCGCCTCGGCGGAGAGCGACGTGTCGCCGTACACACGGCCGATCGCGTCGTCGTGGAGGGCCTCGCCCACCAGGTGCAGGGCGAGGGCCGCGGTCACGGCGCGCTCGCCGAGTAGGCGCGCACGGCGCGCTTCCCGACCGCGGTGGTCGCGATGCGCGCGTCGAGGCGGGCGCAGCTCCGCGCCAACGCGTCCGACACGCGGGCCACGGCCTCGGCGAGCCGCTCGCGGTCCTCCCGCCGCGCGCCGACGCCGGCCGCGGTCGCAACGTCCGCGAGCGCGTCCATCTCGTCGGTCGCGGGGCACTCGCCGCGCTCCAGGCGGAACGCGAGCCCGTCCAGGCGGGCGAGGACCGGCTCGATCGGGTCACGGGTCACGAGGCCACCTCGAGGGCGCCGTCGCCGGAGCCGTCCCCGGAAGCGTCGAAGTCGGGCCCGTCCCGGTGGATGCGGAGCGCCTCCGTCCACATCACGCGGACCGAGTCGGTCACGCCGCGCACCTCGTCCAGCCGCGCGCGGTCGCCCGTGCGCCCGGCCTCGGTGAGGTGGTGGAGGAGCCACTTGTAGGTGTCGCGCAGCGACGTGACGAGCGCGGACTTCTCGTTCGGGTCGAGCGCCAGGAGCAGCTCCACGAACACGCTGCGCGCGCCGTGGACCTCCGTGAGCCACGCGAGACGCTCCCCGCGCGCCATGGCGGCGTCGGCGGCCTCCTCGCGGCGCAGGGCGGCCTCCACCAGCATCACGATGAGCTCCTCGTTGGGGGCGCTCTCGATGTTCGTCCGTCGGTACGAGGCGATGGCGCGCATGGGTCAGTCCTCGGAGGTGGCGGGCATGAGCGCGGAGAGCGCGGAGCCGGCGGTCTGGAAGCGCGCCATGGCGAGCTCCATCGACGTGAATTGTTTCTGGAGCCGCGAGCGGTAGGCGTCGAGGTGGTCCTGGAAGTCGGTGATCCGCTTCTCCAGCGTCTCGATCTGGCCGTCGAGCGAGTCGCCGCGCGCGGTGATCGTGCCGGTGTCCTCGTCGACGAAGCGGTCGATGACGCCGGCGATGGTCGCGAGCGCGCCGGTCTCTCCCGTCGCGAGGCCCACCACGCCTTCGAAGTCGGCGTCGAGCGCCTCGCGGAGCACGTCGGTGTCGAGCTCGAGGTCGCCGTTCTGCGCGGTGGTCAGGCCGATGGCGCCGAGCGAGTTGAGCTCGCCCGTGCCGTAGGTCGCCGCGAGCGCGGTCTGGAGGCGCTGCATCACCGCGCGCGGCTCGCTCTCGCCGACGAACGCGCCCTTGATGCCCTCGTCGGGGTTCCACGTCCGCTGCGAGCGGATCTGGCTCATCACGGCGTTCCAGCTGTCCACGACGGTCTGGACCCGCTCGACCATCGTGTCCGGATCGCGGGCGACGCTCACGTCCACCGCGGCGGGGGTCGTCGCGTAGAGGTGCAGGTGGAGGCCCTGGACCGCGCCGTCGATCTCGTTGTCCGCGTCGGTGACGGTCACCCCGTTGATGACGACCTCGGCGTCCACCGCCGTCGTCACCGTGGTGAAGGACGGAACCTGCCCGGTGGCCCCGTCGAGCCCCGAGGTGTCGAGCGTGACCGCGTTCGCGGCGCCGGTGTCGTCCCCGCCGATCACGAGGCGGTAGGGCGCCGTCGCGTCGCCGGTGTCCATGACGTAGGCGGTGACGCCTTCGACCTGGTCGTTGATGGCGGCCACGAGGTCGTCGAGGGTGGCGTCTGCGCTCACCGAGATGGGGGTGGTCGTGCCGCCGACGGTGACGCCGAGCGTGCCCGTGGCGAGGGTGCCGGCGGTGGCCCGGGTCGCGAACCCGTCGGACACGTCCATCGAGGCGCGGGCGAGCCGGTTCACGGCGACCTCGAAGCGGCCGACGACGGCGTCGCCATCCACGGTCACGCCGACCGCGTCTTCGTCTCCGGAGCGCCCGGTGACGGCGCGCAGCTCGGACGGATCGTCGATCGCGCCGAGGGCGTCCTGGAGGGAGGTCAGCCGCGCTCCGAGCGTGGCGTAGGCCTCCTTGCGCGTGTCCAACGTGTCCTGTTGCGCTTGCATCAGGACCTTCGTCCGTCCGCTCGCGGCGACGAGGTTGTCGACCAGCGCCCCGGTGTCGATGCCGGAGACGAGTCCACCGACGGAGGTTGCCATTGGGATGCCTCAGGTGAGCGGCCGCGCGGGCGCGGCCAAGGGGTCCGCGGACTAGCCCTGGAGGAGCGAGAGCGCGGACTGGTTGATGCCCTTGGCCTGCGTCAGCACCGACACGCCGGCCTGCTGCAGCACCTGGTGCTGGGCGAGCGCCGCGGTCTCCTTGCCGAAGTCGGCGTCGCGGATGCGGCTCTCGGCCTCGAGCGTGGTCTGCTCGAAGGTCTCGAGGTTGTTCAGCGCGTTGCCGAGCCGGTTCTCCACCGCGCCGTAGCCGGCGCGGTAGCTGCTCACGGTGGAGATCGCCGCGTCGATCACGTCGAGGGCGGCGGCGCCCCCGGCGGCGGTCGACATGTCGATCACGCCGGGGTCCACGCCGAGCGTCGTCGCGGTCAGATCACCGACGGTGATGTCGACTTGGTCGTTCGCCGTGTTGTGGATGCCGACCTGCACGCCGATGGTCGTGATCGACCCATCGGTGAGCGACTTGCCGTTGAACTCGGTCACCGACGCGATGCGGTCGACTTCGCTCGCCAGCGCGGTGTACTCCTGCTGCACGTAGGCGCGCTCGTCGTCGTCCAGGGTCTCCGAGGCGCCCTGGACCGCGAGCTCGCGCATGCGGACGAGGATGTTGCCGACCTCGGCGCTCGCCCCTTCCGCGATGGCGATGATGCTCACGCCGTCGTTCGCGTTGCGCGCGGCGACGGCCGCGGAGGTGTGGGCGGCGCGGAGGTTCTCCGCGACGCCCACGCCCGCGGCGTCGTCGGCGGCCCGCGAGATGCGCTGGCCGGAGGAGATGCGCTCGAAGGAGCGCGACAGCGCACGGGTGGTGCGATTGAGGTCCTTCAGGGCGTTCAAGCTCGCCGTGTTGGTCCGTACGTTGATGGCCATTGTCGGTCTCCCGTTCGAGGGTGTGGGGACACGGGCCACGCCCCGTGCAGGAGACTGTTCGGTCGCCTGTGGGGGAAGTTGAGGGAAAAGCGATCGGCAAAGGCCAAAAAGAACGACGCGCCCGGTGGTGACCGGGCGCGTCGCGAGGAAGAACGGGCGCTAGTTCAGCAAGCCGAGCGCCGCCTGGCCGATGCCCTTGGCCTGGGAGAGGACCGACACGCCCGCCTGCTGGAGGATCTGGTTCTGGGACATGTTCGCCGTCTCCTTCCCGAAGTCGACGTCCCGCACGCGGCTTTCGGCCTCGAGCGTGGTCTGCCCGAAGGTCTCGAGGTTGTTGAGCGCGCTGCCGAGGCGGTTCTCGACGGCGCCGTAGTCGGCGCGGTAGCCGTTCACCGTGTCGATGGCGGCGTCGATGTCGGTGAGCGCGTCGGAGGCGCCGCTCGACGTGGCCATGCTGATGGTGGTCGTGTCGACCCCGAGCGTGGTGGCCGAGAGGTCGCCCAGCGTCACGCCGATCTGGTCGTTCGCCGTGTTGTGGATGCCCACCTGCACGCCGATCGAGGTGACCGTGCCGTTGGTGAGCGACGTGCCGTTGAACTCGGTCACGTCCGCGATGCGGTCCACCTCGCTGGAGAGCGCGGTGAACTCGGACTGCACGTAGGCACGCTCGTCGTCGTTCAGCGTCTCGGAGGCGCCCTGCACCGCGAGCTCGCGCATGCGGACGAGGATGTTGCCGACCTCCGAGCTGGCGCCTTCCGCCACGGAGATGATGCTCATCCCGTCGTTCGTGTTGCGGGCCGCCACCTCGGCGGAGGTGTGCGCCGCGCGCAGGTTCTCGGCGACGCCGACGCCCGCGGCGTCATCCGCGGCGCGGGAGATGCGGAGGCCGGAGGAGATGCGCTCGAACGAGCGGGACAGCGCACGGGTGGTCTTGTTCAGATCGGTCAGCGCGTTCGAAGCGGTGGTGTTGGTCTTGAGGGTGATCGCCATGTGTGGCCTCGGATGGATGCCCGACAGCGCGGGCGGGTTCGACGGTACGGGCCACAGGGCCCGTCGTCTATTCGGCGGCGGCCTCACCCTTTTCAGTGGAATCTTCCGGGAAAAGGTATATTCGGAGCATTCCAGGGTTCCGGATGCTCATCGCG
>JAKFCH010000297.1:0-2720 GCA_036676765.1 Deltaproteobacteria bacterium | reverse complement strand
CCTCCGGCCGCGGTCCCGGCGGCCGCCTCGGCCGACGGACCGAGCCCGACAGGGCGAGCCCGGAGCCGGCCCGGCCCTCGCGCCTCGCGGGGGCGCGCCGCGCCGAGGCCCGCCATTCGGGCCGTGCGGCGGTTAGAAGCCCCGCCATGCTCGATCCCAACCTGTTCGCCACGAATCCCGACGTCGTCCGCCAGAGCCTCGCCCGCCGCCACGCCGGCGCGGACACGATGGAGGCCGTCGACCGCCTCGTGGCGCTCGTGGCGCGGCGCCGCGCGCTGTCCACCGAGGGGGATCGCTGCCGGGCCGTCCGCAACGAGCTCTCGCCGCGCATCGGCGCCGCGATGAAGGCCGGCGAGCGCGAGGAGGCCGACCGCATGAAGCTCGAGGTCCGCGCCGCCACCGAGCGCGCCGCGCAGCTCGACGCGGAGCTCGTCGGCATCGAGGCGGAGGAGCAGGACCTGTTGCTCGGACTGCCGAACCTCGTCGACCCCGCGACGCCCGACGGCGCGGGCGATGGCGACAACCCCGTGATCCGCAAGTGGGGCACGCCGCGCCCCGACGGCAAGCCGCACGACGAGCTCGCCGTGGCCCTCGGCATGTACGACCCCGAGCGCGCCGCCAAGATCGCGGGCTCGCGCTTCTACGTGCTCTCCGGGGCGCTCGCCCAGATGGAGCGCGCGCTGATCCAGTTCTTCCTCGACCTCCACGTCGCCGAGCACGGGTACCGCGAGGTCATGGTGCCCTACCTCGTGCGGCGGAGCGCGCTCGTCGGCACCACGCAGCTCCCGAAGTTCGAGGCGGATCTGTTCAAGCTCACGACGCAGCTCGCCGGCGAGGACGCGTTCCTCATCCCCACCGCCGAGGTGCCCGTCACGAACCTGCACCAGGACGAGATCCTCGACGAATCCGCGCTCCCCGTCCGCTACTGCGCGTTCACGCCGTGCTTCCGCTCGGAGGCCGGCGCCGCGGGGCGCGACACGCGCGGGCTCATCCGGGTGCACCAGTTCCACAAGGTCGAGGTGGTGCACATCGTGCGCCCCGAGGACAGCGCGGCGGCGCTCGAGACGATCACCGGCCACGCCGAGGTCGTGCTCCAGCGCCTCGGGCTGCCCTACCAGGTGGTCGCGCGTTGCGCCGGGGATGTCGGCTTCGGCGGCGCCCGCGGCTACGACCTCGAGGTGTGGCTGCCGGGGCAGCAGGCCTACCGCGAGATCAGTTCGTGCACGAACTTCCACGACTTCCAGGCCCGGCGGCTGAAGCTGCGCTTCAAGCGCGAGGGCGAGAAGAAGACGACGTTCCTCCACACACTCAACGGCTCGGCGCTCGCCGTCGGCCGCACGCTCGTGGCCATCGTGGAGAACTACCAGCAGGCGGACGGAAGCGTGATCGTGCCCGAAGCGCTGCGTCCGTACATGCGGGGCCTTGACCGAATCGTGGGACCGCTATAAATGATTGGGGCCCCACCCCGGAGGTGTGGCCGAGCGGTTTAAGGCAGCGGTCTTGAAAACCGCCGCCCTCGGAAGGGGGCCGTGGGTTCGAATCCCACCACCTCCTACCGCCTCGGGCCGTCTCGAGACATCGCCCGCGACATCGTTTCGACATACTGGAGACGTGACCGAGTGGCCGAAGGTGCTCGCTTGCTAAGCGAGTGTATGCCAAAAGCGTACCGAGGGTTCAAATCCCTCCGTCTCCGCCATCTACGGATTAGACAGTAGAAATGCATCCTTAGCTCAATTGGATAGAGCATCTGACTACGGATCAGAAGGTTGGGAGTTCGAGCCTCTCAGGATGCACCATCTTCGGGGGCACATTCGCAGTTCGCGGGTGTGCCCCCGATTCGCTTTTCCTCCAACGGTGGAGTCAGCCGGTAGCGCCATGACCCCCTGGCCCGACGACATCGACAGAGAGCGGTTGACCGGCGTGCTCCTGCGCGTCGACCTCTACGAGAACCGCTACCTGGCCGTGGCCGAGTACCACAACGTGGTCAACCACCTCCTGCGCTCGGCGTCGGCCGCGTGCCTGCTCGACCGCGAGCCCGAGGCGCTGGAGCTCGTCGACCGCGCCGTGTTGCGCATGATGGAGTGGATCGCCGCCGTGGGGGATGCGCGGGTCGGCCTCCCCACCTACGCCGACTTCGCGGCCACCCGCGGCCTCCTCGCCTTCGCGCTCGCGTCCGAGGAGCGCATGCCGGCCGCGCTCGTCGCGGCCCGCGCCTTCCTTCGCCAGACCGCAGAGGTCCGCCCCGGCTCGGTGCACAACGCCCGCCTCGCCGCGGCCGCGCTCGTGGACGAGCCCGCCGCCCTACAGGCCGCCGCGCGCTCCTGCGAGCTCTCGGACGCCGGGCTCGGCCTGCCGTGGCGTCGGTTCGCGTCCGCGCTCGACACGGGTGACGGCGTGGCCGCCGCCAAGAGCGCGCAGAACTGGCTCAACGAGAAGCTCGAGGCCACCCACACGAACGAGTGGGGCGCCTACAACGAGATCCCCATCGAAGTGAGCGCGGCCCTCGCGCTCGCAGAGCGGCGCGGCATGCCGTTCAAGCTCGCGAGCAACCGGGTCCTGACGCGGCTGCGGTCGTAGGTCGTCCGGCGACTGGGGGCGCGGTCCCGGTGTCCTGCGGGCTCGGCCTGCGGCCTCGGTCGGCCGGGCGGACCCGGCCGGACCGGGCGGCGGGGCCGCCCGCCCTCCGGCCCCCGGCGCGCGGGGGGGATCGGCGGCAGCGG
>JAKFCH010000296.1:0-12628 GCA_036676765.1 Deltaproteobacteria bacterium | reverse complement strand
TCGCCGCGGCCCCGCCCGTCGCCGCGCCCATCGCGGTCACCCCGGTGCCCGTCGCGCAACCTCCGGTCGCGACCGCAACGCCCGCGGTGAAAGCTCCCGCGCAGCCCGTCGCCAAGTCGCCCCCCACCGCGCCGTCCTCCGCCCCGACCGCGGGCGCCACGTCGGGCGGCGTCCCCGCGTCGACGAGTCCCGCCGCGACCGCCACCACCACCGCGCCGTCGAACACCACCCTCGGCCCCATCGCCCCGACCATGCGGCCGAAGTCCGGCCCCGGCCCCTGGGCGAGCGCCGGCATCGGCGTCGGCGTGCGCTCCGCGGCGGGCACCGTCGCCGACGTGCGCGTGGACGGCGGCTGGTACCTCTCCGACGCCGTGCGCGTGGGGGCGGGCCTCGGCATCCGCAGCGCCGCGGCGCTCCCCGAGGCCGGGTTCGAGCGCACCATGGGCAACGTCGACCTCATCGCCGGCGGGGCCTGGCTCCTGCCGCTCGCGCCCACGCCCTACCTCGGCGCGTACGTGGGCTTCGGCGTCCGCACCTTCGCCGACACCGGTGACGCCGTCATCACCGCCGCCGTGCCCATCCTCGGCGGCGAGGTCGGCGTGGACATCCCGCTCGGCAAGCTCCCGTTCCACCTCGCGCCGTCGGCCCGCGCGCAGGGGGATCTCCGCACCATCGAGCTCCGCTCGGAGTCCGGCAGCACGCTGCTCTCGCCGATCGAATTCCGGGCGGGCGTGGCGCTGGTCTACCGGCCGGTCTGATCGGCGGCCGGGCGCGTCGCGCCCGACCGCCTGCGGGGGCTTCCGCCCCCGCAACGCCCCCGGGGATCCGCGATCAGAAGCTCCCGCTCGTGATGTTCCACGTGATCGAGTCCTTCGAGATCGGGCCGAGCACGGTCTTCACGTAGGTCTTCGTCGCGGCGTCGTAGGCGTAGCGGCGCAGCTCCTTCTGCTCGTCGGAGGCGACGTACAGCTCGAGCTTGCCGTCCCCGTCGAGATCGGCGCCGTGGGCGGCGTGCTCGAAGCCGCCCGACGCCGGCTCGATGTTCGTGCTCGTCCAGGCGCCGCCCTTGCCCTGCTCCAGCACCCAGATGCCGGTCTTCATCGCGGCGGCGACGAGCTCGATCTTGCCGTCGCCGTCGAAGTCACCGGGGACGAGGAAGCGGGTCTGCTTGTCGTCGATGGTGGTGGCCACCTCGTGGGTGAACGTGCCGTCCTTCTGGAGCGTGTAGTGGCGGATCTCGACGGGCTTCACGACCTTGGCCTTGCCGCCCACGAGCTCGGTCTCCGCCTCGATCACGCTGAAGAGGTCGATCTTCCCCTTGCCGCCGAGGTCGACCGCGAGAATCTCCTTCGCGTGGCTCCCCGCGAGGTCGTCCACCACGGAGCGGACGTAGGTCGTGCCGTCCCAGCGGTACATGACCACCTGGCCGGGCTGCGACTTCCCGCTCGACTGGTTCCGCCCGCTCGGCGTCGCGAAGAATTCCTTCTTGCCGTCGCCATCGATGTCGCCGATCTCGATCTCGTGAACGAAGGTGTCGGCTTGCTTGTCCAGCTCCACCACCTCGGCCTTGCCGTTCACCACGGTCGCGACGCCGATGACGCCCGAGTCGTGGGAGGCCATGACCATCTCCGGGGCGCCGTCCCCGTTGACGTCCCCGATCTCGAGGTCGCGGATGCGGTTGAACTTGCCGTCCCACTTCGGGTTCCAGAGCTCCGCGGCGGTCCACTTGCCGTCGGCGAACCGCCAGTCCTTCAGCCAGGCCTTCTCGGCGCCGATGGTGAGGATGCCGCCCTCGTAGGGCAGCGCCTTGTGGAAGACGTTGGACGAGGTGTCCTCGACCTTGACCGTCTTCCAGCCGTCGGGGGTCTCGCGCCACATCGTGAGCAGCGCCGGCCCGGGCTTCGGCTTGCCGTTGGCGCCCTTCACGAATTGCGCCTGCGCGAGGAGCAGGGTCGGATAGGGGCCGCCCACCAACGGCTCCTGCACGGCCACGGGCGGAGGCTCGACGGGGGGCACCACGGGCGCGGGCGCGGGCGGGGCGGCGGGCTCGTCACCGGAGCAGGCGAACAAAAGCGCTGCGAGGCCGACGGCCGAGGCACCGAGGATCGCGAGGGGGCGTGCAGACAAGGCCGGACTCCGTGGGGAGCCGTGGCCCTAACGTCGGGGCATGGGGCCGGCATCCCACGGCCGGGGTCGGAACCCGCCGCCGTCCATGCTACCGTCCAACCGTGATCGCATCGCTGCTCTGCTGCCTCGCGCTCGCGCAGGATCTCCCCGGGCAGCCCACGGGCCCCGGCGGTCCGCCCGTTTCCGAGCCGCCCGTCTCCGCGCCTCCGGATCCGGCCGCCGATCCGACCGTCGCCGTCACCCCGCCCGTGCCGCTGACGCCGCTCGTCGTCTCCTGGCCCGCCGACCTGCCCGCCCCCGCCGAGGCCGAGCCCGCCGTGGTCGAGGTCGAGCTCCTCGTCGACGAGGTCGGCGCCGTCGAGTCGATCCGCGTCGTCTCGGGGGACGAGCCCTTCGTCGCCGCGGCCCTCGCCACCCTGAAGGCGACCCGCTTCGCCCCCGCCACCGAGGCCGGCAGGACGGTCGCCGTGCAGGTGCCGGTCCGCCTCGTCATCGCGCCGCCGCCCATCAACGTGGACGGCGTCGTGCGCTACGCCGGTGCCGACGGCACCCCCGCGGCGGGGGTGCTCGTGAGCGTCAGCGGGCAGAGCGTCCGCACGGACGAGCAGGGGCGGTTCGCGTTCCGCGGCGTGACCGCGGGCGATCAGGTCCTCACCGTCGTCACCCCCGACGAGCGCAAGGTCGCCGACACGCCCCTCGCCATCGAGGCGGGCGAGGCCCTCCACCTCGAGCTCTGGGCGCGCGCGCCCGAGGTCACCTCCGGGGTCGTCGGCTTCTACCGTCGCGAGCGGGACGAGGTCGTGCGGCGCACGATCACCGCCGAGGAGCTCCGCACCCTCCCCGGCACGATGGGCGATCCACTCCGGGCCATCTCCAACCTCCCCGGCGCGGTGCGCACGCCGCTCGACGCGGGGTGGCTGCTCGTGCGCGGCGGCGATCCGCGCGACACCGGCGTCTACATCGACGGCACGCGGGTGCCGCTCATCTACCACCTCGGCGGGTTCACGAGCGTCGTGCACCCCGGCTTCATCGACCGGGTCGACTTCTACCCGGGCGGCCAGTCCGCCCGGTACGGCCGCGCCACCGCGGGCGCGGTCGACCTCCTCACCCGCCCCCGGCCCGAGAAGGTCGAGGTCCGCGCGGGCGCGAACATCGTGCTGGCCAGCGCCTACGTGGCCGCCCCCATCGGAGGGAAGGGGGGCGTGAGCGCCGGCGTGCGGCGGTCCTACCTCGACGGCGTGCTCAACCTCGTGCCGGGCATCACCAATGAGCAGGCCCAGGTCGCGCCGCGCTTCTGGGACTGGCAGGTGCGCGCCGACCTCGGCCCCGCCTCGGTCCTCGGCCTCGGCTACGTCGACACCATCGACGCCTCTACCGCCGACGGCAACCGCGCGCAGGTCAGCATGGAGACCCACCGCGTCCACGGTAGCCTCCGGCTGGACGTCCTCGGCAAGGCCCTCCTCGTGAAGCCCTACTACGCCTACGAGCGCGCCGTCCTGGAGATCGACGTGCTCGAGCGCGTCCAGATGCAGCAGAAGAACGGCGGCGGCGGCCGGATCGAGCTCGCGGACGACGGCGAGGGCAAGTTCGGCTGGAGCGTCGGTGCCGACGCCTCGTTCGACTGGTTCGGCATGAAGCTCAACAACGTGCCGCTCTACGCCCACATCGACTCGCCCGACGCCTACGCCGACGTCCGCATCGGGGAGACCATCCGCGCGGTCCTCGGGCTCCGCGTCGACACGTTGTTCGTCTCCCGCCAGCTCCCGCGCGCCGCGCCGTCGCCACGCGTGAGCGTGGTCGTCCCCATCGGGGATCTCGTCACCCTCGTCGGCGACGCCGGCATCTACCACCAGCCGCCGCCCTCCGACATGCTCGTCGGCCCGCCCGAGGGGAGCACGCTCGATCTCGAGCGGAGCTACGGCGGCGGGGGCGGCGTGCGCGTCGCCTACGGGCCCTGGCAGGTCGGCATCGACGCCTACGACCGTCGCATCGCGCGCATCACCGCCTACGAGGCGGACGGCTCCCTCGGCCAGATCGAGGGCGAGGCCGCCGGGCTCGAGACCATGGTCCGCTACAGCGGCACGCGCGCGTCGGGCTGGGTGTCCTACAGCTACGGGCGCAGCCAGCGGCGCGAGGAGGCGGACCAGGCCTGGTACCCGTCGAGCTACGACCAGCCGCACACCCTCGTCGCCGTGGGGGCCGTCGACCTCGGCAAGAACTGGACGCTCGGCGGCCGGTGGCGGTTCGCGAGCGGCTTCCCGGTGCCCGCGGGCGATCCCATCGACGCCTACGACGTGCTCCTCCAGGAGGCCGAGACCCTCGAGCCCGATCGTTTCGGCCGCACCGAGCCCTTCCACGGCCTCGACCTCAAGATCTCCAAGCAGGCGAAGTACAAGCACTGGCGCCTCGAGTACTACCTGGACGTCCAGAACCTCTACAACCGCCGCGTCGCCGAGCCGGTCATCTCGGGGGTGTGGGAGGCGTACGGGACGCAGACGTACGGCTACGGGTTGCCGATCCTGCCGATCCTGGGGATCGAGGGGATCTTCGGGGGGTGATTCAGGGCGGCACGTCGCACTGCCCGTGCTCGCAGAGGCCCCAGCACGCGAGGGCGCCGCGGTCGGTGACGCCGCAGGCGTGGGTGTTGCCGCACGACAACTGGGTGAACGTCACGTCGGGCGCGTCGGTGAGGTACGGGCCCCAGCAGTGCGCGCGCCCCGCGGCGTCGAGCGCGCAGCCGCCGTCCTCTCCGCCGACGCAGAGATCGACGTAGTCGATGCCGCCGGGCAGGCCGTCGGGGGTCCAGTCCGCGCCGGTGGGGACGTCCCAACACGAGATGGGCGCGCCGGGGGCGACGGCGCAGGCGTGGTCCCAGATGCCGACGGCGGTGTAGGCGCCGGGGCGATCGGGGAAGGGCCCGTCGGGGCCGAAGCAGGCGACGTAGCCGTCCTCGTGGGCGGCGCAGGCGTTGTCGAGGCCGGCGGCGAGGTCGAGGAAGCGTTTGTTGGAGGGGCTCCCCATGTAGAGGCCTCTGCAGCGAACCCAGCCTTCCGAATTCAGGCCACACGTCGAGGCGCGGGTCAGCGCAAGCCGACCATCCGGTGGGTAGACGTTCTGGCCGTGCTCGTGTCGGCCCCAACACACGTTCATCCAACGTCCGCCGCCGCAGATATGCCAGGAGCCAACGCCCCTCCCACCCGAAGGGATGGCCACCTGGTAGAAGGACCCCTCCGGAATGGTGTCGTCGCCGTAGTCGACCCAGGCGCCGGTGTCGGACGTGTGGGGCGCTCCTTCAAACTCGTCGCCGCCCCAGCACGTGAGCGTACCTGCGCGGGCTCCGCAGGTCTGCACGTCACCCGCGCTCACCTGTGTCCAGGCAGGCGCCCGTGCGCGCCCCTCACACGCGACGAGCGCCAGCCAGACGCAAACCAATCCGAGAGGTGGTCTCATGGCGGCGTGTCGCACAGGTCGTGGTAGCAGGGGCCCCAACACTCGACGTCACCGTCCTGCGTGACCCCGCATGCGTGCGACTCGCCACAGGAGATTTGCGCGAAGACCCGCTCCGGTGGGGGAATCCCATCCACATCCCAGCATTCGACATGACCATCCTCACCCAGCACGCAGCCGCCGTCGTCGAGAACACACACATCGACGAGTTCGGATTCGCTCGTGAGCGGTGTGGGGCGCGTCGCACCCCTGTCCGCAGCCCAACAGGCCACGCCGAGCCCTGGCCCCACGGCACAGACAAGACCTTGATGGTCCATCGCGGAGTAGCCTCCATCACCTACTGGATCTTTGAGGCCCCTGACGTCTCCGCAGAACACACCGTGCTCGCGGTCCAAGGCACAGACACCACCCCAGGGACTGGCCGACACATCCGAATAGGTAGACCCGGGCGGTACCACCTCCGGGTCGATGCCGCTTCCCCAGCAAGTGACGTCACCTGAAATACCCAGCCCGCACGAGAAATCACCGGACAGCGCCAGCGCGCTGAACGTTCCACGCGGGGGCATGGACTGTGCCTCGATGTTGCGCCCCCAACAGCTCACCTGCCCAGCGGCATCCAGGGCGCAAGCATGCCAGCCGCCCTCCCCCTGCCCCCTCGCCGTTGCCACCGACACATACGCACCCGGCGGTGGCTCATCCGAACCGTAATCGTACCAGGTCCCCGAGTCAGGAGACCACTCCACACCGCCGAACCACGCTCCGCCCCAACATTCGATGCAACCGTCGCCGTGCACGCCGCAGGTCTGACCGGATCCCGCGCTCACTTGTACCCACGACGGATCGGCCTGGCAGCGCCGGGCCACTCCCGACTCCGACGCATCACCACTGGAACCCGGCTTGCACGCCGCAAGCGCGACCCCGAGCAGCACCCACCCGCGGATCCGGGGGGCGTTGCGGGGGGCGCCCCCCCGCACGAGGGCCGGACGCGAAGCGTCCGGCCCGCCCCGACCAGTCACCGCAACCCCGGCGCGTTCTTCTTCCCCTTCCACGTCTCGTACTTGAGCGCGTCCGCCACGTGCGCCCGCACGATCGGATCGGGATCGTCGGCCATCGCCGAGAGCACCTCGCGCGCGTCGGGAGAGGGGAGCGTTCGGTAGCACCGGAGCGCGGTGTAACGAACGCGGGGCCGCGGATCGCGAAGGGCGCCGACGAACGCCGACGCCCCGGTCGCCTCGCGGAAGTACAACGCCTCGAGGAGCGCGATGTCCAGGTCCTCCTCGGGGGTCTCGCCGACGAAGCGGCGGCTGCCGCCGAAGGTCCACACCGTCGGGAGCGCGTCCTCGCCGGCGATCTTGAAGGGGGCGTCGTAGCGGCCGAGGCGCTTGTCGAGCGCGGGGCCGGTGAGGATGGTGTTGGCGTCCCACGCCGCCTCGACCGCGGCGAGGTCGCCGTCCAGCAGTCGCACGGCCTCCAGCGCCCACGCGCCGCGCGCATGCGGGCGCTGGTCGGGGGGCGCCGCGAGGGCGAGCCCGGGATCGGCCTCTCCCGTGCCGAAGTACCGGTTGAACCACCAACGCGCGCCGAGGATCTCCGTCGCCTCGGCCTGGAGGGCCTCGGGGAGCGCGGGCACCCCGAAGAGCAAGGCCGCGAGGGGTACGTCCGAGGGCGGGAGGCCCCATCCCACGTGCGTCACGCAGAAGCTCGCGAAGCGCCCCGCGCGCCCGCAGTGGGCGAGCGCGGCGCCGCTGACGCCCGCCCGCCCGAGCTCCTCGCCGGCGCGGAAGTGACACTCGTCCCGCCACGTGCCGACGGGGATCGCGGCACACGCGGCCTCGGCGCGGTCCACGGCGCCCTCGCGGCCGGCACGCGCGGCGCTCTCGACGAGGCAGCCGATGCGGAGCTGCTCGAACGGCTCGTTCGCGCACACCTCGGGCCCGGCGCCCGCGGGGAGCGGCTTCACGAGCGGCGCCGCGGCCGGCATCTCGCGCCCACAGGCGAGCAGCAGCAGGACGACGCCGAACATCCCTACGGCGACGGCCGCGGCGGACCCGCGAGGTGGGGCCGCCCGACGACCTTGTCGCACTTCTCGCGCACGGCCGGGGTCTTGACCATGGTGCAGAGGGCCTGGGCGCGCTCGGGCTGGTCGAAGGCGAGGCGGAGCAGCAGGAGGTCGCGCGAGGCCGGGTCGGGGATGGTATCGACGGCGGCACGGAGCGCGGCGTCGTCCTTCACCAGCGGCTTCACGTTGTCGTAGCGGCACTCCTCGCGGGCGATGGGATCGCCCATGCCGTCGCAGCCGGCGAGCCCGTCGTTCCAGTGGCACCCGATCACGACGATCAAGAGCACGTCAGTGCCGCCACGCCTTGAACGGGCCCCACGGCGCCGCGCCGCCGGCCACCACCTCGGCGAAGTGGGAGCGGCCCACCGCGGCCTCCCCCGTGTCGACGCAGTGCTCGTAGGCCTCGGCCTCGAGGCGCCGCCGCTCCTCCTCGCTGCGGCCCGACGCCGCGAGCGCCGCCGCCTTGAAGGCCGCCACCGCCGTGGGGGAGCGGCGCTTGACCATCGCGGCGAGATCCTCCGCGCGCGCGAGGCCCGCGTCGACGCTCTCCACCCGCTCGTCGACGAGGCCGATGCGGTGGGCCTCGTCGGCGCTCACCTGCTCGCCGGTCATGCCGAGGCGGAGCGCCTGGGGGATCCCGATGAGCGAGGCGAGCTCGCTCGCGCCGCCGGCGCCGGGGACGATGCCGAGGCTGGTCTCCGGGAGGCCGAACCGCGCGGACGGGCCGGCGATGCGCCAGTCGCACGCGAGCATGAACTCGGTGCCCCAGCCGAGCGCGACGCCGTCGACCACGGCGATGTGGAACACCGGCGCGCGGCGCAGCCGGGCGAGGATCGCGCGCTGCCAGCGCACGTGACGCTTGATCGTCGGGATGTCCCAGGCCGCGCGCTCGGTCACGTTCGCGCCCGCGATGAAGATGGGCGTGCCCTTGCTCGACACCCGGCGCGACGAGGTGACGAGCACCCGCGCGTTGCCGCCTTCGAGCCACGCGCACAGGCCCTCGAAGGCGCCGATCTCCGCCTTCCCCATCTCGTTGGCCTTGCCGTGATCCAGGTCGAGCCACGCGATCTCGTCCACGAGGCGCACCTTCAAGGTGCCGAACATTCGCTCCGTGCTCAAGTCGGCCTCGCGACGACGTCGAAGACGACGGCCATCTCGGGGCTCACCGTGGAGAGCACGGTCGAGGGGTCGGGCAGGTTCCAATCGGTCCACTTCATGTCGTGGCGTCCCTTGATGCGGAGTTTCTCCCCCTCCCACGCGAACGTGGCGGGGACGACGACATCACGGGTGACGTCGCGGATGGTGAGCGTGCCGACGAGGGACAGGGTCCCGGAGCCGGCCCGGTTCGTGAGCTCGGCGAGGCCGCCGTCGATGCGCGTCACGACGAAGGCGATGGCGGGGAAGCGGGTGGCCTCCAGGCTCCAGGCGGCCATCCGGCTGTCGCGCGGACCGAGCCCGGTGGTGAGCGCGCCGGCGTCGACCGTGAAGGTGCCGGTGCGCGTGTCGGTGTCGAGCTGGCCGACGAAGGCGAGGGCCTGCCCCTCGACGGCGTGGAGCGTGGACGCGAGGTGGAAGGCCACGCGGCCGTCCCCCGGGCCGAACCCGAGCACGGTCGCGGCCGCGGTCGCGCACATGGCGAACCAGAGCCCCATCACGCCTCCACCCGCAACATAGCGCGCCGGCGGCGCCCGGTCGGGGCCCCCCACGCCCGACGGAAGGGGGGCGCAAGCGCGGTCGCCCTCCTGCCTGGGACGCAATAGGAACGCCCCCGGGCGGGAGGACACGTGTACATCGCGACGGTGGGTCGGGCGTTTCCTCCACATTACGCCGATCAGGACACGCTCATCGCCGCGTTTCGCGCCGCGTGGGCCGAGCGCTACCACAACGTGGCGCGCATCGAGCAGCTCCACCGGAACGTGCTCGTGGGCGGGCGCCACCTCGCGCTCCCCATGGCCGACTACCTCGGTCTGCGCGGCTTCACCGACGCGAACGACGCCTTCGTCCGCGTCGGCACGGACGTGGGCGCCGCGGCGGTGACCGATGCGCTGACCCGCGCCCACCTCACCCCCCGGGACGTCGACGCCATCTGGTTCACGAGCGTCACCGGCATCGCCGCGCCTTCGATCGACGCGCGCCTGGTCAACCGCCTCGGCTTCCGCCCGGACATCAAGCGCACCCCGATCTTCGGCCTCGGCTGCGTAGCCGGCGCCGCGGGCGTGGCCCGGGTCTCCGACTACCTCCGCGGGTTCCCCGACCACGTGGCGCTCCTCCTCTCGGTCGAGCTCTGCTCGCTCACCCTCCAGAAGTCCGATCTCTCCATCCCGAACCTGATCGCGAGCGGCCTCTTCGGGGACGGTGCGGCCTGCGTCGTGATGGCCGGCGAACGGCGTGCGCAGGCGATGGGCCTGGCCGACCGGGCCCCCCACGTCGTCGCGACCCGGAGCGTGTTCTACCCCGACACCGAGGACGTGATGGGCTGGAACATCGGGTCCGACGGCTTCAAGATCGTGCTCTCGGCCGAGGTGCCCGAGATGGTGCGGCGCCACCTGCGGGGGGATGTCGATCGTTTCCTCGCCGACCAGGGCCTCGACTACGACGACATCCACACCTGGGTGGCCCATCCCGGCGGCCCGAAGGTGCTCGAGGCCATGGAGGCCGTGTTTCCGCTGCCCCCCGGCGCGCTCGCCCGCACGTGGGCGAGCCTGCGCGAGGTGGGAAACCTCTCGAGCGCCTCCGTGCTGATGGTGCTCCGCGACGCGATGGACGAGCCGCCGCCGCCCGGCAGCCACGGCCTGCTCGTCGCCATGGGCCCGGGCTTCTGCTCGGAGCTGGTGCTGCTCAGATGGTGAATGCGACGGTGATCCCCTTCCTCGGCGTCCTCGCCCTCGTCGGGCTCGAGCGGGTCGCGGAGCTGGTGGTGGCGAAGCGCAACGCCGCCTGGAGCCTCGCCCACGGCGGCGTCGAGCACGGGCAGGCGCACTACCCGGTGATGGTCGTGCTCCACACGGCCTTCCTCGTCGGCATCGTCGCCGAGGTGGTGCTGCTGGAGCGGCCGTTCGTCCCGGCGATCGGCATCCCGTGCCTCGTCCTCGCGGTGCTGGCCCAGGCGCTCCGGTGGTGGGTCATCCAGACGCTCGGCCGCCGCTGGAACACGCGCGTCATCGTCATCCCCGGGCTCGC
Organism: Deltaproteobacteria bacterium; assembly: GCA_036676765.1. GTDB lineage: Bacteria > Myxococcota_A > UBA796 > UBA796 > SXON01 > CAJBVW01. The sequence goes on along the minus strand of JAKFCH010000296.1, from coordinate 1,815 downwards.
GCCCATCGAGGGTGGGCCGTTCCGCTGGCTCCGGCACCCGAACTACCTCGCGGTGGTGACGGAGGGTCTCGTGTTGCCGCTCATCCACGGCGCCTGGATCACCGCCCTCGTCTTCACCGTGCTCAACGCGCTCCTGTTGCGGGAGCGCATCCGGGTCGAGGACCGTGCCCTGGGTCGCCACCCGGGCGGGAGCCCCGCATGACCGACGCCGACATCCGCGCCGGCATCGCGCACGTGGCCCGCGCCCACCTCGGCTACGACGGAGAGGTGCTCGACGACACCCCCCTCGTCGAGGCCCTGCGCCTCGACTCGGTGCGCCTGCTCACGCTCGTGGCGGAGGTGGAGAACCACTTCCGCGTCATCCTCGAGGACGGCGACGAGGCGGGGATCGAGCGCGTGGCGGACCTGGTGGCGGTGATCCGCGCGCGGATGGGCGCTTGAACACGCTCGGCCGCGCCCTCGCCGAAGCCGCCGCCGCCGACAACGGGCGGGGCCTCCGCTTCCTCGACCGCCACGAACGCGAGACCCGGGTCGACTGGACCGAGGTCTACACCCGCGCCCAGCGCGCGGCCGGGGGCCTCGTCGCGCGCGGCATCCGCCCCGGGGACACCGTCGGCATCGTGCTCCCCACCGGCCCTGGCTTCTTCGACGCCTTCTTCGGCGCGGTGCTCGCGGGCGCGGTGCCCGTGCCGCTCTACCCGCCCGTCCGCCTCGGGCGGCTCGTCGAGTACCACGCCCGCACCGCCGCGATGCTCACGAACGCGCGGTGCCGACTGCTCCTCACCGACGCGCGGACGTGGCGCATCCTCGGCGAGACCGTCGCCCTCGCCCGCCCGGAGCTCGGCGCCGTCGACATCACCGAGGTGATCGGCGCCCCCTTCGTCCACGACGTCACTCCCGACGCCCTCGCCTTCGTCCAGTTCTCCTCGGGCACCACCCTCGAGCCGAAGCCCGTCGCGTTGCAGCACCACGCGGTGCTCGCCAACGCGGGGGCCATCCTCGGGGCCATCGCCCGCTCCGACGAGGACCAGGCCGGCGTGAGCTGGCTGCCGCTCTACCACGACATGGGGCTCGTGGGTGCGGTGTTCGTGGCGCTGCTCCGCAAGGGGGATCTCACGCTGCTCGGCCCCGAGGTGTTCATCGGCCGCCCGGCGCTCTGGCTCCGCGCGCTCGGCCGCACCGGCGCGATCATCAGCCCCGCGCCGAACTTCGCGTACGCCCTCTGCGTCGACCGCATCACCGACGCCGAGATGGACGGCGTGGACCTCTCGCGGTGGCGCTACGCGCTCAATGGCGCGGAGCCGGTCTCTCCCGCGACCCTCCGCCGCTTCGTCGCCCGCTTCGCCCGGTGGGGCCTGCGGCCCGAGGCCCTCACGCCGGTGTACGGGCTCGCGGAGGCCTCGCTCGCGGTCACGTTCTCGGCGCTCGACGCCCCGTTCCGGACCACCCGTTTCGACCGCTCCGCCCTCGCGGAGGGGCGGGCCGTCGCGATCGGGGAGGGCCCGGGCGCGCCCGCCGAGGGCGTCGAGCTTGTCAGCGTCGGCATGCCCCTCCCCGGCATGGCGGTGGACGCCCCCGTAGACCGCGTCGGGCCGGTCAAGGTGCGCGGCCCCTCGCTCTTCGCGGGCTACCTCCACCAGCCCGAGCGCACCGCCGCCGTGCTCGTCGACGGCTGGCTCGACACCGGCGATCTCGGCTTCCTCCACGCCGGCGAGCTCTACCTGACCGGCCGCAAGAAGGACCTCGTCATCCTCCGCGGCCGGAACCACGCCCCCCACGACATCGAGCAGGCCGTCGACAGCGTGGAGGGCGTGC
>JAKFCH010000295.1:0-20555 GCA_036676765.1 Deltaproteobacteria bacterium | reverse complement strand
GAGGGCGGCGGCGCGCGCGCCGCCGGTCCGGCGTGCCCGCCGCGACAGCGGCGGAGAGCGCCGACGGAGGCCGCAGGCCGACCCCGCCGCGCACCGGCCCCGGCGTCTTCGCCGGGGACGCGCCCGCTCGAGACGCTCACATCCGCGACTCGAACAACCCCGCGAACCAGTCCTTCGTGCGCGAGAACCAGCTCCGGCCGCGCCACGACGCGAGGGTGACCTCGCGCGAGACCGCCTTGTCCGCCTCGAAGAGCGCCACGTGCTCGGCGGCCACGCCCGCGTCGAGCACGTTGACGTTGACCTCGTCGAGGAGGCGCAAGGACAGCCGGTCGACGTTCGCGGAGCCGATGGTCGCCCAGAGCTCGTCGATCACCATCGTCTTCGCGTGGAGCATGGCGGGCTGGTACTCGTAGATGCGCACGCCCGCCTCGACGAGCGCGCCCCACGTGAGGCGCGAGGCCCACCGGGTGAACGGCACGTCGGTGGGGCCGGCCACCACGAGCTCGACGGCCACGCCCCGCGCGCGGGCCTCGAGGAGGGTGCGCATCATCATCTTGTCGGGGATGAAGTACGCGGTCGCGATGCGGACGCTCCGCCGCGCCGCGGCGATCGAGAGGTGGTACATCACGCGCGCGTTGTAGTTGCCCTCGTGGGGGGAGCTCCAGAAGGCCTGCGCGATCACGTCCCCGTGCTGGGTGAGCGCCGGGAAGTAGTCCTCGCCGTGGAGGAGCCGGCCGGTGGCCTCCACCCAGTTGTTGAGGAACGCGGCCTGGAGCTGCGCGACCACCGGCCCGTCGACGCGAACGGCGGTGTCGCGCCACCGCTTCGTGCTGTCGGCGTCCCCCGCCCACACGTCGGTGAGGCCCATGCCACCGGTGAAGCCGACGCGACCGTCCACCACGAGGATGCGACGGTGGGTGCGCTGGTCGAGCCGGTGCAGGTTGCCCCAGGTGGGCGGTCGGTAGATGGCGAGCTCGACCCCCGCCGCCCGGAGACGCCGCCGCACGTCCTCGCCCAGCCGCCGGCTCCCGAACCAGTCGAGCGTGACGTGCACCCGGACCCCCGCGCGCGAGCGCTCGGTCAGCGCCTCCACGAACCGATCGGCGACCCGCCCGCTCCACATCATGTAGGTCTCGAGCGTGATCGTGCGCTCGGCCGACCGGATGGCCTCCAGCATGGCGGGGAAGAACCGATCGCCGTTCACGAGCGTCGTGATCCGGTTTCCCGCGAGCAGGGACGGTCCGAGCAGGGCGCCGATCGAGCGGTGGAACACCGGGTCTTCCACCCCGTAGAGCGGCTCGACGGGGTGGGAGAGCATGCGGGGGCCTAACGCATCAACCGCGACCGAGGGCCTTGCGGAGCGCATCCGCCATCATGCCGTCCGCCACGCTCGGAGACGCCTTGGTGGGCGGCGGTGCCGACGATCCGCGCATCCCGCCCGGCGACGATCCCCGCGGACCGCCCTGCCCCCGCGGCCCCCCCTGCCCCCGCGGCCCCGAGGGGCTCGCATCCGAACGGTCCGTGCCCGCCGGGGCGCCGCCGCCGCTGGTCGCGGCCGCCGCGTCGGTCCGCATCGTGAGCGCGATGCGCTTGCGCGCGTGATCGACCTCGACCACGCGCACCTTCACCGTCTGCCCGGTGCGCACGACCTCGCGCGGATCCTTCACGAACCGATCGGCGAGCTGGGAGACGTGCACGAGCCCGTCCTGGTGCACGCCGATGTCCACGAACGCGCCGAACTGCGTGACGTTGGTGACCGTGCCCTCCAGGTCCATCCCCGGGTGGAGATCGCCCATCGTCTCCACGCCCTCCGCGAACTTCGCGGTGACGAAGGAGGGGCGCGGATCGCGGCCGGGCTTGCCGAGCTCGGCGAGGATGTCCTTCACCGTCGGCACGCCGAATTTCGCGTCGACGAAGTCGGCGGGGCGGAGCGCGGCGAGGATCGTCGGATCCCCCATCAGCGCGGGCAGGGTGCGCCCGGTCTTCTGGAGGATGCGGTGGACGACGGGGTAGGCCTCGGGGTGCACCGCCGAGGCGTCGAGGGGATCGTCACCGCCGCGGATGCGCAGGAAGCCCGCGCACTGCTCGAACGTGCGCTCCGACATGCCGGAGACGTTCATGAGCGCCTGCCGGTTGGCGTAGGCGCCGTTCTGGTCGCGCCAGCCCACGATCTGCTCGGCGAGCCACGGATCGAGCCCCGCCACCCGGCGCAGCAGCGCGGGCGAGGCCATGTTCAGGTCCACGCCGACCGCGTTCACGCAGTCCTCGACCGTGCCGTCGAGCGCCTTGCCGAGCTGCCACGCGTCGACGTCGTGCTGGTACTGGCCGACACCGATGGACTTCGGATCGATCTTCACCAGCTCCGCGAGCGGATCCTGGAGGCGCCGCGCGATGGAGACCGCGCCGCGGATCGACACGTCGAGGGTGGGGAGCTCCTTGGAGGCGATCTCGGATGCCGAGTACACCGAGGCGCCCGCCTCGCTGACGGTCACGCGCTCGAGCCCGGGGCAGCGCTTCATCAGGTCGACGGCCAGCTTGTCGGTCTCCCGGGAGGCGGTGCCGTTGCCGATGGCGACGAGCTGCACGTCGTGGCGGCGCACGAGCGCCTCGAGGGAGCGGAGCGAGCCCTCCCAGTCGTTGCGGGGCACGTGGGGGTAGATCGTGTCGGTCGCGACGACCTTCCCGGTCACGTCGACGACGGCGACCTTCACGCCGGTGCGCAGGCCCGGGTCGAGGCCGAGGGTGGTGCGCGGGCCGGCGGGCGCGGCGAGCAGGATGTCGCGCATGTTCTGCGCGAAGACGTCGATGGCGTCGGCCTCGGCGCGCTTGCGCATCTCCTCGACGAGGTTGAGCTCGACGTGGAAGCCGATGCGCCACCGGCCGGCCTGCCGCGCGGTCTCGACGAGCCAGGTGTCGCCGGGGCGGCCCTTCTCGGCGATGCCGAAGCGGGTCGCCACCATGCGCTCGGACGGGCGGAGCGGCGAGACGTCGTCGGCGTCGACGGCGAGCTCGATGCGGAGCACGCCCTCGTTGCGGCCGCGCAGGAACGCGAGCGCCCGGTGGCTCGGCACCCGCGCGACGGGCTCCTCCCACGCGTACCAGTCGCGGAACCGCACGCCCTCGGCCTCCTTGCCCTCCACGACGCGGACGCGGAGCACGCCGACCTGCCGCGCGTGGTCGCGGAGCTGCCCGACGAGCTCGGCGTCCTCCGCCATGCGCTCCGTCAGGATGTCGCGCGCGCCGGCGAGGGCGTCCTCGACGGAGGCGACCTCCTTGGCGGCGTCGACGTAGGCCGCGGCGGCCACTTCGGGCGCGACCTCGGGGTGGGCGAGCAGCGCGTCGGCGAGCGGGCCGAGGCCCTTCTCGCGGGCGATCTCGCCGCGGCTCCGGTACTTCGGCCGGTACGGCAGGTAGAGGTCCTCGAGCCGCTCGCGCGTGTCGGCGGCCAGCAGCTCGGCCTCCAGCTCCGGGGTGAGCGCGCCCTGGTCGGCGATGCTCTGGAGGATCGCCGCGCGGCGGGACTCGAGCTCGCGCAGCTCCCCGAGGAGCGTCTCGAGCGCGCGGAGCTGGATGTCGTCGAGGCCCCCGGTGACCTCCTTGCGGTAGCGGGCCACGAACGGGACGGTGGCGCCCCCGTCGAGCAGGTCGATGGCGGCGTGGACCTGGGAGGGCTGGGCGCCGATGGACGCGGCGATGCGCGCCGGGATGGTCGTCTGGGACATGGGACCCGGGGGGGGCGAGGGGCGGGATCCCGCCCTCTCCGGAGGAGCGGCGCGGGGTGGGGAGGCCGCGGGGAGGCGGCCGGCAGGGCCCATGGGGTACCCCGCCGGGGACCGGGGGCGCAAGCGCGCCGCGCGCAATCGCGAGCGGGACCGTCCGCCCCTCCCCGTGGCCCGCCCGCGGGCGGGCACGTCCCGGCTACACCGGTTCGCGCTGCTTCGTCTCCGCGACCCGCGACGGCTCCTCGGTCGGCTCGGACACCTCGCGGACGATGCTCGTGTCGCCGGTCTCCATCACGATGTCCGCCATCGAGACGACCCCGCAGCAGACGCCGTTGGCGTCGACCACCACGAGCCGCCGGATCTGGTTCTGCGTCATCAGGTCGCGCGCCGCGTTCACGTCGCTGTCGACGGGAACGGTGATGCAGGGCGTCGTCATGCAGGCGGACACGTCGTTCTCGAGCGGGTTCCGGCCCTGCGCGACGAGGCGGCAGACGATGTCGCGATCGGTGACGGTGCCGATCGGGGTGTCGTCGGTGTCGGACCGGACCACGGGGATCGACCCGCAGTCGAATTCGACCATCATCCGGGCGACCTCCTGGAGGCTCGTGTCCGGGGTGCAGGTGGCGGGGTTCGGGGTCATGATGTCGCGGACGGTCTTCACGGTCACCTCCGAGGATGTCCCCACGAGGTTGCTCCCCACGCGGCGCCCCGGCATCGGCCCACCCGTCTCCGTTGGTCTACGCGGCGACGACCGGCGGGGGCGCGCCGTCCGGGCCCCGGTTCACGGCGCGAGCGTGTGTACGTCGAGGACGTTGCCGGCGAGGTCGTAGGCGGTCATCGTGAGGCGGTCGCCCTCCACGACGCCGATGACGTAGTGCTCGGTCTCGACGGCGATCGCGGTGTAGGCGAAGGCCTGGTTGTTGTCGTACAGGGGCGCGCCCGCCCCCGCGGTCACCATGTAGGTGACCCCCTCGGCCTGCTCGACCGCGACCCCGCCCCGGAGCGGCACCGAGCGCTCGTAGTTGTGGTTGTGGCCGGCGAGATCGAGCTGCACGCCCCCGGCCTCCTCCACCGGCACGAACCACGTGCGGACGTTCAGATCCTCTCCGTTGGGGCGGCACCCGGAGTACGCCGGCTTGTGGTGGTAGGCGATCTTCCACGGCTGCGACGTGGCGGCGAGATCGGCCGCGAGCCAGGTGGCCTGGGTGCTCCAGTCGGTCGAGCTCGCCACGCTGTCGTTCCACGTCGCGAAGTGCACGTTGGCGTAGTCGAAGCTGTACCACTCCTCGTTCCCGGGCAGCGCCGCGAGCGCGAAGTACGCCTGGGCGAGGCCCTCGTGGTTGCCGTTCGCCATCATCGTCGGCACGCTCTCGATGTAGCCGGCCCCCGCGTCGTACCAATCGTCCCACTCGTAGACGCGCGTGCCGTTCGTGACGGCATCCCCGGTGAACAGGCGGAACTCGACCCCGTGCGCGGCCATGCCCTCGAGGACCGCGCCCCACGTGGTCGCGCCACCCCGCGAATCCCCCGCCACGCCGAACACGAAGGGCTCGCTGCTCCCGGGGGGCGGCGCGGTGGTGAACGTGTGGCCCTCGGACCAGGCGCCCTCCTCCCCGACGGGCCCGCCGCCCACGCGGTATCGCCACGTGGTGCCGGGTAGGAGCCCGCACACGCGCACCTCGTGGACGCGCCCGTCCGCCACGTCGGTGCCGACGAGGAAGCTCGCACCGTCGAGGGTGTACCCGTAGCCCTCGTCCGAGCCGATCTGGACCTGGGTCGCGAGGGTCTCCGCGTCGGTGCGCCAGATCATCGTCATCGACGCGGACGGATCGCCGGTCCACCCGAGGTGGACCTGCCGGGGGGCGGGCGCCTCGCCGAGCACGTCGAGGTGCGGATCGGCGAGCACCGCGGCGTCGGTCGTCCAGCCGGTCTGGGCCACGAGGATCGGCTCGTCGCACGCCACCGGCACGTCCGAGGCGACCGCGACGGCGCCGGCGCCGGGGAGCTCGACCTCCGTCGTGACGGGGCTCACGATGGGCGTGTCGGACAGCGGCGCGCCGAGCCCGGGACCGGGCGAGGTGCAGGCGACGAAGGCGAGGAGCACGAGCAACGAGCCCCAGTCTACCGTGGGGTCGGCCGAAGCGGCGCCCGTGACGCCGTTAGACTGCGGGCGGATGTCCATCGGCCGCACGTCCCTGCTCCTCGCGCCGCTCGCGGTGGCCGCGCGCGCGGTGGCGTTCTTCGTGCCGGTGTTCATCGCCCGGTGGTACGGCGTGCAGTCCGCCACCGACGCCTTCTACTGGGCGCTCTCGGTCCCGACGTTCCTGCTGATCCTCGGCAGCACCACCATGGGCACGGTGCTCGTGCCCGTGCTCGCGCGGCTGCGCGTCACGGCGCCCGAACGTGTGTCGAGCTTCCTCGGCGCGAGCGTCACCCTCGCCGCCGGCCTCGCCGCGACCCTCGGGGCCCTCTTCGCGCTCGCGGCGCCGTACGTGCTCCCGCGCGCGACCCGCTTCGACGCCGAGACCCAGGCCCTCACCGTCCAGTTCGCCTGGATGCTCGTGCCGTTCCTCGCCGCGGTCGCCGTGGCCGCGGTGTTGAAGGCCGGCTGCGAGGTGCACGGGCGCTTCTCGGGGCCCGCCGGCGCCCCGGTCGTGCGCGCTGTCGCGACGATCGGCGTGGTGTGGGCGTTCAAGGAGCACGGCCCCACGGTGCTCCCCATCGGGGTGCTCTGCGGGAGCCTCGGCGAGGTCGCGCTGCTGACGAGCGTGTTGTGGCGGGAGGGCGTGCGGCCACGGCCCTCGCTCGACGTGCCCCCGGAGCTCGCGGAGGCCGCCCGCGCCTTCGGCCCCGTGCTCGGCGGCGAGACGATGGTGGCGCTCAACCTCATCGTGGACAAGCTGTTCGCCGGCGCGGGCCCCGAGGGCAGCGTGAGCCTGCTCGAGTACGCCGATCGCGCCCGCATGATCCCGCAGACCCTCCTCGAATCCACGCTGCTCGTCGTGGCGTTCAACGCGTGGGCCGCGGCGCGGGCCCGGGGCGAGGACGAGGGCCGTCACCGCGCCGTCGCGACCGCGCTCTGGTGGGTGTGCCTCCTCGCGCCGCCGGTGCTCGGGGGGATGGCCATCGGGCGCGAGGCGCTGGTGCGGCTCCTCTACGAGGACGGTGCCTTCACGCCCGCGCACACGGCGGTCACCGCGGCCACCCTCGGCGCCTACCTGCCCGGCGTCTTCTTCTCGCTCATCGGCGCGCTCATCGTGAAGGCGCACATCGTGGCGGGTCGCTACCGCCTCGTCCTCGCGCTCGGCGCGCTCTCCCTCGGGCTGAACACCACGCTCGACGCCGCCCTGATGCCCGGCTTCGGGCTCGTCGGCCTCGCCATCGCCACGAGCATCACCACCGCCGTCGTCACCTGCGTCGCGTTCGCCCGCCTCCTCCCCGATCTGCGCGGCGTCTTCCCGCGCGCCCAGGCCCTGACCGCCGTGGCGCTCGCGTCGGCGAGCGGCGCCATCACGCTCGTGGCGACGTTCCGCGGGTTCGCCCCCGTCGCGGTCAGCGACCCGTGGTTGTGGGTCGCCAGCCTCCCGTTCTTCGGCCTCCTCGGGGCGGGCGCGGTCCGGGCGCGGCGGGCGCCGTGAGCGCCCTCGGGGCCCTCGCCGGCGTGCTCGTCGCGGTGCTGCTCGTCACCTTCCCGTACATCGATCTCGCCGTCGATCTCGACCTGCTCGGGCGGCACCTCGACACGCCGGTGGCCGATCTCGCGGGAGCGGCGCTCCTCGTCGTGATGGCGGGCGCTGTACTTCTTGGGGCAGGGGGCTCCGCCCCCCGCTACGCCCCCCAAGGCACGGCGGGGCGCGGCTCCCTCGCCACGCTCCGCCCCCCCGGCCTCGCGGGCTACGCCCTCCTCGTCGCCGCCGGCCTCGTCGCGCTCGCGACCGTCCCCGATCCCGGCGCCGCGGCGTGGTTCCTCCTCCGCAAGCCGGTGTTCTTCTACGTTGCCTACGGCGTGGCGCTCGCGTGGGTGGTCGCCCACCTCGTGGCGCGGGTCACGTTGCGACGGCTCCTGCTCCTCACCGTGGTCGTCACCTCCGTCATCTCCCTCGCGACCTCGGTCGGGCGCATCGCCGCCGGCAACACGTTGTGGTTCGCCGCGATCGACGGGCTCACCAACAACCACAAGACGCTGGCCGTGGCGCTCTCTCCGCTTGTGCCGCTCGTGCTCGCCTTGCGACGAGGGCGCGTCGATCTCGCCGTCGCGGGGCTCGCGGTGGTGGCGATCGCCTGCTCTCTCTCCCGCACGGCCTGGATCTCCACGGCCGCCGGGCTCACGTTCCTGCTCGTGTGGCGGGGGCGCACGATCGCGTCCCGCCGCGGGGCGCTCGTCGGCCTCGTGGTCCTGGGAATGCTCGCCGCGCTCTACGGCCCCCTCCTGATGCGCTCCAACGCCCAGCTCGACGCCGCGCGCTCGCGTCACTCCCTCGACAAGCGCGCGTGGGCGATGGTGGCCGAGCGTCCCGTCCTCGGCATGGGCGGCGGCGCGAGCGTGCGCGTCGAGCTGCAGACGTTCCCGCACTACCGGGTCAACGGCGTGGACGCCCACGGCGTCGTGCAGAAGGTCGCCGGCGAGTACGGCGTCGTCGGGCTCCTCGGGTACCTGGGCTTCGTCGGGGCGATGGCCCTCCGCTTGCGACGCCGCGCGCCGGTGGACGCCGCGTACCCCGACGGGCTCGCACCGCCCCACGTGGGCCTCGGCGCATGGGCGGGCTTCGTCGCCTTGCACGTCAACCTGCTGCTCTCCACCGAGACCTTCTCGCAGACCCACTGGGTGCCGATCGGGATCCTGTGGGGGCTGTCCAGCCGACCGAGATCCGCATGAACGTGCTGCTCTGCTCGTCGTTCCTCCACCCCCGTGGCGGCGACACCACCTGCCTCTACGCGATGTGGCGCGGGCTCGAGGCGAACGGCCACGCGGTGGTCCCGTTCGCGATGCGCCACCCCGCCAACCTCCCGAGCCCCTGGGAGGTGCGCTTTCCGCCCCAGCTCGACGTGTGGCACGTGCGCGGCGCCGCCCGGCTCGCCGCCGTGGCCGGGTCCATCCACTCGATCGCGGCCGCGCGCGCGATGGCCTCGCTGCTCGCGGACCTCGACGCGGACGGCCGGCGGCCCGACGTGGCCCACCTGCACCACGTGCATCGGCACCTCACCCCGTCGATCCTCGGGCCGCTCCGCCGCGCCGGCGTGCCCGTGGTGTGGACCGTGCACGACTATGAGCTCATCTGCGCCAACGGCCAGCTCTACACCGAGGGCGCGCCCTGCACGCGCTGCAAGGGCCACGCCTACGAGAACGCGGTGCGCCACCGCTGCAAGCGGGACGACGTCGCGCAGTCCGCGGCCGTCGCCCTCGAGAAGTGGATCCACGCCCGGATGGGGCTCTGGGAGCGGGTCGATCGCTTCGTGTGCCCGTCGCGCTTCCTCGCCGACCAGCTCGTGGCGTTCGGCGTGCCCGCGCATCGGGTGATCCACCTGCCCAACCCGGTGGAGCCGGCGCCGGCCGGCGGCCCGATCGGCGATCACTGGCTGTACGCGGGCCGGCTCTCGCCGGAGAAGGGCGTGGACGACCTGGTGGCCGCCGCCCGGCGGCTCCCCGGGCGGGTGCTCCACGTGTACGGCGAGGGCTCGGAGCGCCTCCGCCTCGAACGGACGGCCCCCGCGAACGTCCGGTTCTTCGGAAACGTGCCCCCCGCGCGGCTCGCCGAGGCGCTCCGGGGCGCGGGTGTCGTGGCCGTGCCGTCGCGGTGGCCCGAGAACTTTCCCTACGCGGTGCTCGAAGGCCAGCTCGCGGGGCGCGCCGTGGTGGCGAGCGCGGTCGGCGGCATCCCCGAGCAGATCGAGCCCGACGTCGACGGGGTGCTCGTGCCGCCGGCCGATCCGTCGCGGCTCGCCGAGGCGGTCGACGCCTTGCTGAACGACCGGGTGCGCGCGGCGGCGCTCGGGGCCCGTGGGCGGGAGCGGGTGCTGCGGGATCGGGCCGTGGCCCCGTTCCTCGCGCGGTTGGAGGCCGTCTACGACACCGTCGCGGCGCGTTCTCGATCGACGCCCGCGCGTCCATAGGCCCGCTGCGGCTACACTCGCCCCCATCCTCGCCGGAGCCTCCCCATGCGCGCGCTCTTCTACGTCCCGCCGCCCGACTTCAATCGGCGGAAGAGCCCGATCGACCGCGTGTACGGATGCAACTACGGCTACGACTACAAGCCGCCCATCCACCTCCTGCAGGTGGCGACGGCGATGCGCGAGTGGGCCGGCTGGGAGGTGCGCTTCCTCGACTGCCCGGCCGAGGGGATGGACGGCGCGGCGTTCACCGCGTTCGCGGAGGCAGAGCGGTTCGACGTCGCCTGCTCGTGGGCGGTCTACCTCTCGGCGGAGGAGGACCTCCACGCGATGCGCATCCTGCGCACCCGCAACCCCGCGATGCGCGCGGTGTTCATGGGCACCGCCGCCACGTGGAAGCCGGAGGAGTTCCTCAACGACGAGGACTGCTTCTGCCTCCTCGGCGAGCCCGAGCTCACGCTGGTCGAGCTCGACCGGGCGTGGAAGGCGGGCGGGGGCTACGACCGGATCGACGGGCTCGCCTGGAAGGACGCCGCGAAGGACGGCGGGGAGGTCCACCGCAACCCCTTCCGCAAGCTCCTCGACGTGAGCGAGCTGCCGATGCCCGACCGTCGCATGCTGCGCGGCAACTACCGGGCCAACCGGCTCGACGTCCACCCGATCACCACGATGGTGGTCAGCCGCGGCTGCGGGTTCCGCTGCACCTTTTGCACGCCGAACGCGATCGACCAGGCGATCGAGCTCGAGTTCAAGCGCCTCCAGCCCGAGTGGTACGTCGACCGTCCGCCGCTCCGCAAGCGCACGGTGGATCAGATCGTCGCGGAGTTCGAGGACATCGCCGCGCTCGGGTACAAGGGCGTCGAGGTCGCCGACAACATCTTCACGTGGGGCAAGGCCCGCACCCAGGAGATCTGCGAGCGCATCGCGCCGCTCGGCCTCCACTGGATCTGCCTCGCCCGCGCGAACATGCTCCACGACCCCGCCACGATCCGGGCCATGGCGAAGGCCGGCTGCAAGATGGTCTACATGGGCTCCGAGAGCTTCGACGACGGGCTCCTCGAGGACATGGTCAAGGAGATCAAGGTCAAGGACATCGAGAAGGCCGTGCGCGTGTGCCGCGAGAACGGCGTCGAGCCCGAGGTGAGCGTGCTCATGGGCGCCTCCCCCAACGAGACCTGGAAGACGTTGTGGTGGTCGTGGAAGGCCTCCCGCCGCCTCGGCACGCGCTTCGTGCACTTCTCCGTCGCGCTGCCGGCGCCCTCGACCGAGCTCTACGACATCGCGCGCCGGGAGGGCTGGTTCGTCGACGGGGACTTCGCGCCCGCCGACAACGTGCGCGACGTGATCGTCAACCTCCCCCACCTGTCCGCCAAGGAGCTGCGGCTCGCGCTGAAGCTCGCGTACGCGGGGCAGTACCTCTCGCCCCGGGGCCTCTGGGAGCAGGTGCGGAACGTCGGCTCGCTCACCGACCTGCGCCACAAGGCGCAGAGCGCGGGCAAGCTGTTCACCTTCCTGGCCGAGCCGGATCGCCGGCTCCCCATCCCGCCCGGGCGGGTGACACCCGAGCCGCTGTAGCGCGAGCGGGGGTTTCCCGGGCGGCCGGGAGGCGACGCGCAACTTGCACGGGCCCGGACCCGGGTCTAAGCTGTGCGCCCAATGCGCATCCTGCCCCTTCTCTGCCTGCTCTCCGCGTGCCGGTTCGGCATCGACCTCCTGGCCGAGGACGCCGGCCCGCGTCAGGACGGGAGCGGGGACAGCGGCCTCGACGGGGACGCCGACACGGACACCGACGCCGACACCGATACGGACGCCGACACCGACTCGGACACCGATGCGGACACGGACGCCGACACCGATGCGGACACGGACGCCGACACGGACGCCGACACCGACACGGACACGGACGCCGACACGGACAGCGACACCGATGCCGACGGCCCCACCGTCCTGGACGTCTCCCCTCCCTACGGCACCACGGCCGGGGGCACGGAGGTCGTCATCACCGGCGGGCCGTTCGACGCCTCCGCGGAGATCCGGTTCGGCACCATGGAGGCCCTGACGGTGGTGTCCGTGTCCTCCGGCGAGATCGTGCTGGAGGCCCCCGCGCAGTTCGACGAGGGCGTGGTCGACGTGTCGGTGACCACCGACGGCGGCACGGGCTCGCTCGCCTCGGGCTTCACCTACTACGAGGACGGCACCGGGAGGACCGGGCTCGTCGGGTCGATGAACTGGTACGACACGGTGGGCACCTACTGGTCCGGCACGCCGACCGACGACGGCTCCGCGTCCTTCTTCCTCAGCCCACCGATCGACTTCGAGTACTGGGAGCTGTTCTCGGCCTCCCTCGACACGTGCACGTCGGAGTACACCTACACGGGCTCGCTGTCCTACTACGAGCCCGGCATCACGCGGGCCTCGTTGACGCTCCCGAGCGGCGGCACCCTCGCGATGCCGTGGAGCTCCACCTCCCAGTCGTTCTCGGCCACCGCCCTCGACAGCGGCGATGTCGTCCCCGGCGGCACCTACGACCTGCAGCCGATGACGCCCGACGGCTTCCCGGAGTTCGAGGTCGTCGACGTCCTGACCATGCCCAGGTCGTTCTCGGTCGGCTCGCCGAACATCGCGGGCTCCTCTCCTCCGGTCGTGAGCCGCAGCTCGTTCAACCTCACCTGGACCGGCTCCGGGTCGGGCACCGCGATGGTCGCCTACCTGATGAAGCGGGACGCCGACGCCGCCGACTGGGAGGAGACCGTCACCTGCGCCATGCGGGACGACGGCAGCTTCTCCGTCCCGTCGGGCAGCTTCACGAGCTGGACGTCCGGCCGCTACGTGGACATCGTCGTGGGCCGCATCGACATGCCGGACGGCACCCTCCCCTACAACGGCGCCGACAGCGGCTTCGCCGGCATCTACTGGGTCTGGGGCCTCGGCGAGATGCAGTAGGCGCGCGTGGCCGTGCCTCGCGTCGACCTCCTCGGCATCGGCATCGATCCGATCGATCGCACCGGCCTCCTCGCGCGGGTCGGCCAGCTCGTCGCGGCCCGCGGTCGCGCGACCGTCGCCTACGTGAACGTGCACGTCATGAACGTCGCCGCGACCGATCCGCCGCTCCGCGTCTTCCTCGCCGCGGCGGACCTCGTCTATTGCGACGGCGGCGGCGTGGTCCTCGGCGCCCGCCTCCTCGGCGGCGCGCTGCCCGAGCGGATGACCGGCGCCGACTGGATCTGGGATCTCGCCGCGCGGGCCGAGGCGGCGGGCTGGCGGATCTTCTGGCTCGGCGGCGAGCCCGGGGTCGCGGCCGAGGCCGCGCGGCGGCTCCTGGAGCGGCACCCGGCCCTCGCCATCGCGACCGAGCAGGGCTTCGTCACCGACGACGCGACCGTGGTCGCCGCGATCAACCGCTACGCGCCCGACGTGGTGCTCGTGGGGATGGGGACGCCCGTGCAGGAGCGGTGGGTCGCGAAGAACCGGGCCGCGCTCGACGCGCCGGTGGTGTGGGTGACCGGCGCCACCGCCGACTTCGTGAGCGGGCGCGTGGCCCGCGGCCCCGAATGGCTCCACCAGCGCCAGGAGTGGCTGGCGCGGCTGCTCGTGGACCCCCGGCGCCTGTGGCGGCGCTACCTCGTCGGCAACGCCGTGTTCCTCGCGCGGGTGGCGAGGGCGCGGGTGGTCGGCCGCTGAAGCGGGGCCCGCGTCGGAGGTCGGGGATCGGGAGCGCGGTCGGCGTCGCCGGCGGATCCGCCGTCCCGCCACCGATCCGGCGCCGGGGACCGCGCGACGCGTCGCCCTATAGACCCTCGATCTGCTGCTTGTAGCGCTCGATCTGGCGCCGCATCGCGAGCGGCTCACCGTCGAGCACGAGGGCGTCCTTCGGGCAGACCCACCAGCAATAGAGGCATTGCACGCAGTCGGGGCCGCTCGTCGTCTCGCCGATCTGCGCGAGGGGCAGGCCCGTGGGGCAGAAGTCCTCGCACCGACGGCACTCCCCGCAGGCGGCCGCGTTCCGCCCGACGAGCCGAAGCGTGTCGTCCTCGCGCACGTACACGTCCTGGATGATCTTGAGCTTGTACGCGGTCTCCGCGACGATGGGCTTCTCGACGAGCGGCCGCACCGCGAGCTTGAGCCAGGTGAGCGAGCGCGCCTCCGAGAGCTCCGCGAGGCGGCTCCGCGGCGGGGCGCGCTTGATGGCCCGCACCATCGGCACCCGGGCCACGATGTCGGCCCACACGCCCTCGGAGAGGTGGCCCGCCTCGAAGGCGTGGACGAGGTAGGGCACCTCCCGCCAGGGGAGGTCGACGAGGCGGCAGACGACGAGGTCGTTGAGAAAGGCGTCGTCGCTCATGAGGAGGTGGCCGAAGCGGAAGGGATCGCCGTCCCCGGGGCCGTTGCCCTCCATGCCGACGAGCCCGTCGACCAGCACGAGGTCGGGCATCACGACCTCGTTGAGCGCGAAGATGTTGCGCCCGAGGTCGTAGTGCATGTGCCGCTTGTCCTGGCCGACCGCGATGCCGACCCAGTTCTTCATCGCGCTCGAGAGCCCGGCCTCGCAGTGGGTCTTGATCTTCGGCACGCTGATGAGGAAGTCGGCGTCGAGCACGGTGCGCGCGATGGCCGGGTGGGCGTCCTCATGGAGCACGACCTCCCGCCCGGCGTCGGTGTTCAGATCGACCACCCGGACGCCGTGCCGCGCGGCGACCCCCGAGACGCGCAGCCGCTTGAACGTGTCGATCTTGCGGCGGGCGACCCCCACGTTCGACCCGTCCGCCACGGTGAGATCGCGGTACCCGCGGCGACGGAGCGCGGCGAACAGCCCCTCCAGCACCCGCAGGTCCACGCAGTTGCCGGTCAGCGCGACGAGGTCGTTGTTGAGGTTCGGCTTGATGACGATGCGGGCGTCGCGATCGGCGGGGAGCTTGTGCTCCCAGTTCGCCACCATGATCTCGATGGTGGCGAGCACCTCGGCGGTGGTCCAGGCCCGGTGGATGTCGACGCGGCCGCGCGTGGAGGAGTAGGTCAACACGAGCGGAACATAGCCGGGTTGCCGCGGGATCGGACAGCAGCGACAATGGGGGTATGTGCGCGCACCGCCGCCCTCCGCTGGTCACCGAGGCCGAGTTCTTCGAGTTCCCCGAGAGCCACGACCACATCGAGTTCCTCGATGGTGAGGTGATCCTCGCTCCCGCCCCCACCAGCGCGCACCAGATCCTCGTCGGCCGGCTGCACGTGGACCTCGAGCTATGGGCGCGCCAGCACCGCCCCGCCTTCGTCGGGCTCTCCCCCTTCGACGTGCGCATCGCGCCTGAACGCGTCGTACAGCCCGACCTCTTCGTGCTCCTCGGCGGCCTTCCCTCTCGCGAGGGCGTGTTCCGAGGCGTGCCGGACCTGACGATCGAGGTGCTGTCCGACAAGCGTGGCTACGACCGGCTCACCAAGCGCCTCGTCTACGCCGAGGCCGGCGTCCGGGAGTACTGGATCGTGGATACCTACCGGAGCCTGGTCGAGGTGATCCACGGCCTCAAGACCGTCGCCGAGGTCGAGGTCACCCTCACCTCCGAGCTGCTCCCCGGCTTCGAGCTCGACGTGAAGGCGCTGTTCGGAGATTGACGACGATCAGGGCTCGCCCGCCGCCGCACGCGCCATCGCATCCTCGGCGCCCTCGTAGATCTCGTCGATCGGGAGGCGCGCGTCGAGGTGCGCGATCGGCACGTCCCCGTCGAGGTGATCGGAGAGGGTCCAGGTGTCGTCGTCGTTTCGGACGTAGCGGGTGACCCGGCGCTCGACGGAGTCGACCAGGAGGATGACGCGGACGCTCGGGCGGCGCCGGTAGTGCTCCAGCTTGGCGCCGCGATCGTAGTTGGCCGTCGAGGGAGACAGCACCTCCACGATCAGGGAGGGGTTGAGGAGCGATTCCGGTCGGGTGGGCGCGAATTCCGGCTTGCCGCAAACGACGCTGAGGTCGGGGTACGCGTAGAGGCCAGTCTCGTCGATCCGCACGCGCAGATCGGCGCCATGGACGCGGCAGGGGCCGCCGCGCAGGCGGGACCCGAGTGCAATCGTCAAGTTCGTGACGATGAGGCTGTGCGCCTCGCTCACCCCCGCCATGTCGACGAGCTCGCCGTTCACGAACTCCCGCTTCCCCTCGTGGGTGCGGTCGTACTCGAGGTATTCCTCCTCGGTCATTCGTCCTCGTGCGGGGAGCGCCATGGGACAACATGCCTCCCGCCGCGGCTCGCGGCCACCCCGTTTCTCAGCGCCCGATCCCCGCCAGCACCGCCTCGTACCGCCCCCAGACCTTGTCCCACGCGCGCTGCTCCACGAACGCGCGCCCCTCCCGCCCGAGCCGCGCACGCTCGGCCGGATCCCCGATGAGCGTCAGCATCGCGTTGCGGAGCGCATCGGGATCGTTCCTCGGCACGGCGATGCCGATGCCGCCGGTGGCCTCGCGGATGGCGGGCTGGTCGTAGTAGACGACCGGCCGGCCGCACGCCATGCCCTCCACCGCGGTGAACCCGAACCCCTCCTCCATCAGCGTCGGGAACAGCACCACCTCGGCGTCCTGGTAGTACGGCACGATGTCGGGGACGTCGTAGGCGAAGGTGACCGGCTGGTTGTAGGCCTGGACGCGGAGCTGATCCGCGTAGATGCGGTCGGCCACCGCGCCGACGATCGTGAGGTGGGCCCGGTAGCGCTGGTCGGGGCGGAGGCGACCGAGGGCGTCGATGGCGGCGTGCTGGCCTTTCCCCGGGAGGACGCGCGCCGGGTACACGAAGCGCACCGGCGGGAGCGCGGGGAGCGACATGCCGACGGCCCCGATCGGCGCGGCGGGCACGGGCTCGCGGGGGAAGAACCGTCGGATGTCGACCCCGTTCGGGATCACCGTGATCCGCGCCTCCGGCACGCCGATGCGCACGAGCTGCGTCCGGCTCGCCTCCGACACCGTGATCACCGCGTCGAGCCGCCGCCCCTGCACCTTGTAGAGCTGCTCGCGCAGGAGCACGCTCGCGTCGCGACGGCCCTCCCCGAACGATGGCCGGCCGAAGTTCAGGTCGTGCACGATGAGCGCGTTCGGCACGCCGGGCACGACGATCTCGACCGAGTTCGACAACACGACGTCGGGCCGGAAGCGACGCGCCTCCCGCGCGGCGATCAACCCCATGGCGAGGTAGCCGGAGGCGCCCTTGTCGCGGAGGTCGACCGCGATCGCCTCGGCGGGCACCTGGTCGCGCGCGGCGCGGTACCCCACGACCAGCCGCACGTCGTGGTGGCGGCGGGCCTCGTCGTACAGCGCCGCGAACACGGTCTCCGTGCCGCTCCGCACGTCGGGGGGGTAGCGGCGGGCGACCATCAGGATCTTCATCGGCGGTCCCGTATCCTCGCGGGGTAGGCTCCATCGATGCTGCTCCTCCTCGCGACCGCGCACGCCGCGCTCCCCTGGGAGTGCCCGACGCTGGAGGCGCCGCCCGACGCGCCGCAGTTCCGGACCGACGCCGGCCTGGCGGACACCTTCTCGGCGCTCGACGCGCTCGCGGAGGCCTGGGTCGAGCCAGATTGTGCGTGGACGGACACCACGCTCGACACCGGCGCCATCGAGTCCACGTGCACGACGAGCACGGGCGCGATCGTGACGGTCACGAACACCGAGGGTACCGCGACCGGGGAGATGTTCCCGAGCGACTACCGCGACTGGTCGAGCTGGACCGTCGTGGTCGAGCTGCCCGAAGGCATGGACCGCTGGACTCGCCTCGCGCTGGGGTTCGAGCGGTCCTACTCGACGTCCGGCACGGCGTCGAGCGCGGGCACGACCTCCACGGCGGCCTGGACCGGGGCGGTGCTCGACCTTCCGGACGACTCGTCGTTCACGCTCTCCGACTCGTCCAGCTGCTCCTTCGGCATGTGTGACGACCGGACCACCATCGACACGCCGGCCTGCGACTGGTCCTGGGGCGCTGGGGATGCGATCCAGAGCCAGTGGGTCCGCAGCGGAGGGCACGAGGCCATCATCTACGGCTACTGGCAACAGTGCGGCGTCTACCCGACCCAGGCGTACTTCGACGACGCGCTCTACGGCAGCATCGTCCTGAGGACCTGGGCCCTCGCCGAGGTCGACCGCGACGGGTGGTCCGTGCTCGACGGCGATTGCGACGATGCCGACCCCACGGTCTACCCGTGTGCGCCCGAGATCGCCGGCGACGGCATCGACCAGGACTGCGACGGCGCCGACAGCCTGGAGGACGGCGACGGGGACGGCGATCCCGACCCCACCGACTGTGACGACGCGGACGGCAGCGTGCACGTGGGTGCCGACGATCCCGCGGGGGACGGCGTCGACCAGGACTGTGACGGCGCCGAGGACATCGACGCGGACGCGGACCATTACACCGCCGACGGTGACAACCTCCCGGCCGACTGTGACGACGGCGATGCGACCGTACATCCCGGTCGGGCCGAAATAGAGTGTGACGGCGTCGACCAGGACTGTGACGGCGCCGACGCCTGCGCCGAGGACAGCGCCGAGCCGGAGGACACCGGGGCGCCGCCGAGCGCCGAGCCGCCCGCGGAGCCGGGCTGCGGTGGGCGTGGCGCGTGGCTCGTCCTCGGGGGAATGGCGCTTCTCCGCCCGCGTCGCTGAACGGCCTGCTGTCGCCGTCGCCCCCCCCTCCGACCCGCCCGCGCTTTTCTGACGCCCGCCGGTGCTTTGCTAGGTGTGGACGGGAGGCGCGATGGACGGCGACGAGGACGCGGTCCCGGCCGCGGGAGAGCCCCTGGAGGAAGATCGTCTAGACGAGCTGCTGCACCCGGGCAACGAAGGACACGACGCGGAGCGTCAGCGCGACCGCCTCGAGAAGTGGGCCGCGCAGGAGGATGACGAGGGCCCCGACGCGCGCGCGCTCCGCGAGGCGCAGGAGCTGGCGCTCGCCGCGGGGGTCTCGGTCGAGGAGGTGCTCCCGCTGGAGCCACCGACCCCGCCGCCGCCGCGCGGACCGATCGCCGAGGTGGCCGAGGAGCTGCGGTACCGCCGGGAGGAACGCGCCCCGCCCTACGGGAAGCGGAGCCGCGAGAAGTGAGCGCCCGCCCGCGGCGCGCTACTCGATGTACCCCAACGCCTTGAGCGCCTCCTCGTTCTGCCCGTCCTCGCCGCCGAGCCACACGAGGTCGGCGAGCACGCGGTCCCAGTCGGCCACGCGGGGGGTCACCTCGGGCCACACCGCGGCGGTGCCGCCCATCTCGACCGACGCCGGAATGCCGAGCGCGGCGAGCACGGTGGGCGCGATGTCGACGAGCGACCGGTCCTCGATCGTCGCGCCTGCGGGCACGCCCTTCCCGACCGCGTAGAAGACGCCGCGGGCCTCGTGGGTGCCGGTGTAGGCGTCGGTCAGCTTCACGTAGTCGGCGATGGGCTCGCCCCCGACGGTGTCGGCCGAGAGGCGCTCCGCGGTGATCTGCTCGTCCGCGAGGGTGAGGCCGATCGAGCCGCCGCCGAGATCCTCGACCCGGTAGAAGGGCTCCCCCGAAGCGTCGACGAGCGCTTCGAGCCACGCGACGGCGCGGGCCTGGTCGGCGGGGTCCGCGAGGCCGACGGTCAGCTTGTGGCCCACCTTGGTCACGTCGGCGGCGCCCACCTCGGCGCCGACGCGCGCGCGGAGCCGCTCGGTCAGGGGCGCGAACTGCCCGGCGAGGCCGGTGCCGTCCATGGCCTTGAAGCCGTGATCGCTCACGACGACGAGCCGGGCTTCGGGGCCGAGCTGGGCGCGGATGTCGCCGAGGATGGCGTCGGCTTGCCGATACGCTTTCTCGACGATCGCGGGCTGGTCCCAGTAGAGGTGCGCGAGGCCGTCGGTGGCGTAGTAGGTGAACGTCGCGAGGGCGGGCGCGCGGGCGTGGAGCTGCGCCACGAACACGTCGCGGTCGATGCGGCCGCGCATCGTCTGCATCACGAGGTTGGCGCGCGCAGGACCCGGGTGCACCACCCGCTCCTCGACCGACCACGCCGCCGCGCGGACGAGCGTGGAGAGCCGCACCCCCGCGCCGACGAGGCCCCACACGAGCTCCGGCTTGGAGTGGTGGGCGGCCACCTGCTTGCGACGCAGGCGCTTGGAGAGCTCGAGCTCCTTCACGTAGGTCAGGTCGGGGGGCCAGGTCTCCGGGCCGGGCGCGAGCCATGACGGCACCCAGAAGCCCTCCACCTCGCGCGGGGGGTAGTCCACGAGCCACTTGTAGAGGCCGACGGACCGACCCTGGTCCTCCGCGATGTCCCAGAACCGCGCAACGTCGCAGTCGGTCGACGCCACGTGGAAGCCGCGCACGCCGTGCTCCGCGGGGGTGCGCCCGCTCGCGATGGTCGTCCACAACAGCGGCGAGAACATCGGCTCCATCGAGGTGAGCGTGGCGCGGGTGCCGTCGCGGGCGAGCCCCCGGAAGTTGGGGAGGTCGAGGCGGTCGATGACGTCGAAGGTGGCGCCATCCACGCCGAGGACGACCACCTGGGTCGCGACGGGGCCCCGCGGCGAGAACCCGCTCACGCCCCAGAGCACCGTGGCCGCGATCGTCAGGAGCCGCGCCGCCCGATCACGCAGCAGGAACGCCGCGAGCGCACCGCCGAACATCATCGGCCCGAGGTCGTTGAAGAACGGGTTCCGGGCGTCCGCGTACGACACGGCGAGGGCGGCAACGAGCGTGAGGACGCCGAGCATCCGGACGATCCAGACCCTGGTCTTCCTGGGGCGG
>JAKFCH010000294.1:0-2295 GCA_036676765.1 Deltaproteobacteria bacterium | reverse complement strand
CGCCTCCGTCAAGAATTACTCCGAGGCCCTGCGCAGCGTCGAGTCAGCCCTGCGCGAGGTGCCCGACGAGCCGGGCCTGGCCGAGCGGGCCGCGGCCCTGCGCGCCTCGGTGCAGAAGGGCCTGACGCCGGAGAAGCGCAAGGAGTTCGAGCAGCTCTACTACCGCGCCGTCGAGCAATACCTCAAGGGCGGCTACAAGGCTGCTGACGCGCTGACTGATGAGCTGCTCAAGATCGATCCGTCGTCGGAGCCGGCGCGGGCCTTGAAGGATAAGATCGCGGCGGCTCTGCGGTACACGCAATGATCTTCCGACTCCTCCTGCCGGCGTTTCTTCTGGCTCCCGTGGCGCGGGCCGCGGTGCCGCCTGCCGCCGGAGACTACGCGGGAGCCGACCTCGTCGTCGCCAACGGCCACACGCTGTCCGGGGTATATACCAACGTCGGTCACTTTTCCGTCCCGGCGGGCGTTACCGCCTCCGTCGGGTCTTTTCCTGGCGCTCCGAACCTCGTCATATACGCGTCGACGGTAACGATCGCGGGCGTGATCAACGGCGTCGGCCGCGGCCAGCCCGGCGGAGGCGCGGGACAATCTCCATCGGGCGCCGGGGGCGATGGGACCGGCGGAGGTCCCTCGGGAACTGGAAACGGCGCCGCTGGCGCGGCGGCAAAAGGCGGCGGCGGCGGCGGCGGTGGTGGACCCGGCGGCGCCGGAGCCGGCGACAGCGCCGGCGCGGGACCCGGGGGCGCGGCCGCGGGCGGGGCTGCGTACGGTTCGACTGGGACGGTCACGAGTCCGATTTCTTCCGATGACGCCTTCCAGGGCTCGGGCGGCGGTGGCGGCGGCGCGAACGCGACCGTCGCCGGTGGAGCTGGCGCGCCTGGAGGCGCCGCCATCTACATTGAAGCCGCGTCGATGACGGTGACGGGCTCGATCCTCGTCGATGGCTCGACGGCGTCCGCCGTAGCCCTGGGCACGGGCGGTCCGGGCACGATACATCCGGGTGGCGGCGGGGGAGGCGGTGGCGGGACCATCCTGCTGCGCGTGACGGGCGGCCTTTCTCTCGCCGACGGTTCGCGGCTGTCGGCCAAGGGCCATGGGGGCGGAAACATCGATTCGTTCATCTCACAGCCAAGGAAAGCGCCGGGCGGCGGAGGCGGCGGCGGGCGTATCAAGCTTTTCTACACCGTGCCTTCGTTCGGGGCCGTGCTTCTCTCGACCACGGCCGGCCCCGCCGGCAGCACGGATCCCGGCTTCGTGGGCACCGTCGACCCTTCCACGCCTCCCGCAGCCGGCGAGATAGGCTCCGTGAGCTTCGGCGTCGTGGCGTCCTCGCCGACCTTGTTCGCGGCCTCGACCGTCCACTCCACCTCCATCAGTTGGACCTGGAGCGCGACGCCGTCCTTCGGCGACGCGACGGCGGCCACCCGGCTCTACCGCGTATTCCCGTCGACGGTGACCGCTCCCTTCCCGGCCCCGCAGACGACCGCCTCGAGCCTCGCCCTCGGGACCACGGAGACGGGCCTGATCCCCAACACGACTTACTTCCGCTTCGTGACCGCCTTCACCGATTGGGGCGACTCGTTGCCCTCGGGCGCGGTCTCGACTCACACCTTGGCGGCCGAGCCGTCGGTGCCGTCCTTCAGCGCCCTCTCCGCGACCGCCTTGACCTTCGGCTGGTCGGGCGGCGCCAATCCGTCCTACACGACCTACGAGCTCAACTCCTCGACGTCGGCGCTCTTCGCCGCCCCCGTCTCGACGACCTTCGCCGCCGTGGTGTCCACCTCGCCCGCCAATCTCTCTCCCAACACGACCTATTACTTCCGCGCGCGCGCCGTGAACCTCGACGGGGTGCCCACGGCCTACCTCGCGACGCAGGCCACGGCGACGCTCGCCGCCGTCCCCGCCGCCCCGGCCGCCGGCCCGATCCACATCACGAGCGGCGTCTTCACCTGGTCGGGCGGGGCCAACCCCTCCGACACGCTCTACACCGCGCAGGTCTCCTCCGACAACTTCTTCTCGCTGACCGACTCCTCGACCACGCTCGCGAACTCCGCGACGTTCTTCACCTTGACCCCGGGCACCCAGTACTTCCTGCGCGTGCGCGCCGTCAACCGCAGCGGCACGGCGGGGGATTTCTCGACGGTGATCTCGACGACCGCGGGCAACCTCTCGGACACGACGGCCCCCGGCGCGCCGGGCGCGCCGATCGCCGACCGCGCGTTCTCCTACGACGGCACCGCGCTTTTCGCGTGGAGCGAGGGGACGAGCCCGGTCGGCATCCTCGACTACAACCTG
>JAKFCH010000293.1:0-36512 GCA_036676765.1 Deltaproteobacteria bacterium | reverse complement strand
AGGGATCCGGAGGGCGGCCGGCTCGGCCGGCCGGTCCCGACGGGCGTCCGCGCCCGGCGGACCGAGCGCGGAGCGCGAGCCCGGAGGAGCCCGACCCGCCCGCTGGCGGGGGGCGCCCCGATGCCGAAGGAGGATAACCACACGGCGGAGGTCGCGATGATGCGCGCCGTATGACCCGCCCGCGCTTCGAGCCCACGCCCTTCGCGCGCGTGCTCACGGGGCACCTGTGCGCGTGGCGGCGCGGCTACGACGGCTCGGGTCACCCGATGTTCGAGGCCTGGCCCGACGGCATCCACCCCGACTTCCGGACGACCGCCATCGACGCGGTCCGCGACGACGAGGTGCGCCTCCACGACTACGCGGCGGCGGTCTCGAGCTCCCAGGCGTTCGCGCTCAACCTGTTCCTGCCGTTCCGTCACGGCCCACGCGACGCGCTCGCCGACCGGCTCGCCCCGCTGATCGGGGCCCGCCTGACCCTCGACCGCGTCGCCTTCGAGTGGGTGCCGCCGGGCGCGCTCCTCGGCGAGATCGACGGCGATCGTCCCCGCGCGGGCGAGCCCGCCACCGGCGTCGACGTGGTCCTCTGGGGCCGCCTGCCCGACGACACACCCGCGGCGGTGCTCCTCGAGGTGAAGCTCGGCGAGGGCGGCTTCACCCCGTGCGGCGGGCGCGAGAGCCGGGGAAACCGCCGTCCCGACGTGTGCGCGTCGGCCCGCGCCTTCTTCGACGATCCGGGCGCCTGCTACCTGCGCCGCCCCGTGCGAAAGGTGCGCGACCGCCGCTACTGGTCGATCTTCGCGGCCTCGCACGGGAGCGTGGCCGCCGCCTTTCCGGGCGCCGACCTCGACGGCGCCTGCCCGTTCGCGGGACAGGCGCAGCAGCCGATGCGGAACCTCGCGCTCGCGCGGGCGCTCGAGCAGGAGGGCACGGTGGGGCGGGCCTGGTTCGGCCTCTGCGCGCACGACGGCAACCCCGACGTGGCCCGGCATTGGGAGGGGTGGCGCGGGCTGCTCGGGGATGGCACGGAGGCGCCGATGTTGGCCGCGTCGGAGGTGATAGCGGCAGGGAGGGAGGCGGGGCACGTCGCATGGGCGGATTGGATGGGAGCCCGGTAGCGGCTCCCGGGAGCAGTGACATGAATTTCACGGAGGACATCCTGCGGGTGGTACGTGCCACGACCGGGCGGACCATCGCCGTTCCCAGCCGCGCGACCTGGACCGCGGTCGACCGAGGCGCGGACGGCGTGCTCCTCGTCGTGGACATGGACGCCGCGGCGTTCGGCACCAACCTCCAGAAGGACCTTCCGTCCACGCCGTTCTTCGCCTCGTGCATCGCGTGGTGGTACGAGCAGGCCACCGGCCGACCGACACAGGTGAGCCTCCGCCTCTCGGGCGAACGCCCGGGCGCCGGCACGCCACAGCTCCACTGGCGGCGCGCGCAATTCCTACTCGGCGAGGTCGCGCTCGCGCTCGGCCCGCGCTTCACCGTGACGCCGGACCCCGGCTGGGAGTGGCCCTCCGACCCGATGCTGAACGCCCCGCTGATCGCGCGCGCGGACACGCATGACCGTTCCCCGCTGAGCGAACACGCCCTCGAAGTGCAGATCGCCGCCTCCGCGGCGCTCCTCGCCTCGTTTCCCGCGCCGCTCGCGGGCCTGCATCGACAGCTCCCGGTGGGCCTGTTCGCCGGGCGCGTGGCGGGGCGGACCGCGTGGACGCCCGGCGGCTCCTCCCAAGTCGACTTGTGGGGCATGTCCGTCGACGGCCGGGTGGCCCACCTGATCGAGCTCAAGACCGTCGACAACGCCCACGTGGGCATCCTCCCCGAGGCGCTCTACTACGCCCGCCTGCTGCACCACCTGCGCACCGGTCGGATCGCGGGCGGCGCCCCGGCGCTCGCGGCGTTGCGCACGGCGGAGCGGATCGTGATGTGGCTCGTGGCGCCGGCCTATCACCCGCTGATCTACCTCGGCGGCCGGACCCCGCTCTGCTGGTTCAACGAAGGGATGGCGGCGGATGGGGTGGAGCTGCGGATCCTGCCAGTCGCGTTGGATGCCGGGGGGTGTCAGGGGTGGCGGACCGCGGAGGCGTGGCCGAACGTCGTCGAGGGGAGCGCGTCCTGACGGCAACGCCTCGACCTCGTGGTGGCGTGGGCCACGCGCATGATCACCCTGCCAACGCCGCCGGATCCATCCACATCACCTCCCAATGGTGACCGTCGAGGTCGTAGAAGCTCCAGCCGTACATGAACCCGTGGTCGATGGGCTCCATCGCCGGCTCGCCCCCGGCGGCGAGCGCCGTGCGGACGATCTCGTCGACCTCGGCGCGGCTCTGGGCCGAGAACGCCAGGAGCACCTCGGTGCCCGCCTTCGTGTCGGAGATCGGCCTCCGGGTGAAGTCCCGGAAACGGCCCTCGACGAGCAACATGACGAACGCCTCCTCGCTGACGATCATGCAGGTGGCGTTCTCGTCGGTGAACTGCGGGTTGAACGTGAAGCCGAGCTTGGTGAAGAACGCGACGGACTTCTGCAGATCGCGGACGGGGAGGTTGACGAAGATCTTGCGGGTCGTGGTGGCGATCATGGGGGCCCCTCTCGGACGCGGTTGGAGTAACGTGGCGACGCGACGGTGGGTCGGGAAACCCGGCCGCGGGGATGGAGTATCCGGTGCGGGGGGCGGGCGTCGGGCCCGCGTGCGCATCGCGTGTGAGGGGGTGGCGCCGCCCCCGTCGGCGCCAACTCTGACCTGGGGGGTGGGGCGGTCGCGCAGGTCCCCGCGTCAGGGTGACCGGAGGACGCGGCGGGCCTACGTGGGCCCGCGGCCGAAGGCCACCCGGAAACGGTGTGCCCGCCGCGGTCGGCCCGCGCGCGGCGGGCCGACGGAGGCCCTTCGGGCCGACTCCGCAGGGCACCCGCCACCCGCGTCCGCGCGGGTGGGGCGCCCATTACGACGATTTCGGCCAGTGGTGTCGGCCCCGCCCTGCTACCATCCGCCACCGCCGGAGCCCATGATGCGCGCGACCATCCTGCTGTTGCTGGCCGCGGCCGGCTGCTCCTCTTCCCGCGAGACCTCGTCCGACGCCGCCCCGGCAGGGCTCGAGGCCGACCCGCACGGGATCCGCGCGACCTCCGGCGCCTTCCTCTCGGAGCCCCTCGCCACCGGCCTCCAGGCCCGGTACGGAGGCGAGGGCGTCGCGTTCGTCGACATGGCCGGGGTCCCGGCGCTCTCCATCGCGCTGGACGCGTGGGGCCGGCGTGACGCGCTCGCTCCCGCCGCGCCCTCCGAGCCGACCCTCGGCGCGTGTACCCCGGGGCCCGACCCCGCCGCGCGCTGTGAGCAACGCCTCGAAATCGATCGGAACGGGCTCACCGAGTGGTGGATCGGCCTGCCGACGGGTGCCGAGCAGGGCTGGACGCTCGACACGTCGCCCGACGGCGCCGGCCCGCTCGCCTTCCGCGTGCGCTTCGACGGCGCGCGCGACCTCGACGAGGCCGGGCTCGTGGACGCCCGCGGCGTCGGCTGGACGATCGGCGGCCTGGCGGCATGGGATGCGCGCGGCGTCGCGCTGCCCGCCTGGATCCGCATGGAGGGCGACGCGCTGGTCGTCGAGGTCGACGACACGGGCGCCCGCTACCCCGTCACCGTCGACCCCGCCTACACCACCGCGGCCTGGCACTGGCGCGGCGGGAACGCGAACTTCGGCTACGCCACGGCCGGCGCGGGGGACGTGAACGGCGACGGCTACGACGACGTGATCGTCGGCGCGTACGACACCGCCGACGAGACCGGCCGCGCCTACGTCTTCCACGGGAGCGCGTCCGGGCTCGCCACGACGCCGGCCACGGTGCTCGACGGCGAGCACGCGGAGGACAACTTCGGCTACAGCGTGGGGGGCGCCGGCGACGTCGACGGGGATGGCTACGACGACATCGTCGTCGGTGCGTACGGCTACGACACGGACGCCGGCCGCGCCTACGTGTTCCTCGGCTCCGCGAGCGGCGTCTCCGAGACCGTCGCGACGACGCTGGACGGCACCGCGGACGCGCAGCTCGGCTGGTCCGTCGCGGGCGCGGGCGACGTGAACGCGGACGGCCACGACGACGTCATCGTCGGGGCGAGCGCAGGCTCGGGCTACGCGTCCGTCTTCCACGGCTCCGCCGCCGGGCTCTCCACCACCGCCGCCGCCACGATCACCGGCGTGGGGTCCGTCGACCGCCTCGGGTACTCGGTCGATGGCGCGGGCGACGTGAACGGGGACGGCTACGACGACGTCGTGGTCGGAGCCGTCTACGGGTCGGGCTACGACGGGGAGGCCTACGTCCACCACGGGTCCGCCGCGGGGGTCTCCGCCACGGCCGCCACGACCCTCTCCGCCACGGGCGCGAGCAGCCACTTCGGCCAGCGCGTGGCCGGCGCCGGTGACGTGGACGCGGACGGCTACGACGACGTTCTCGTCGGCGAGCCCTACTACAGCAGCTCCACCGGGCGCGCGCACGTCTTCGCGGGCTCGTCGAGCGGCGTGTCGACCACGCCGGCCGCCACGGTGTCGGGCGCGAGCCGGTCCACCTACTTCGGCATCGGCCTCGACGGCGCCGGCGACGTGGACGGGGACGGCTACGACGACGTCGCCGTGGGCCAGACCGGCGGCGGCGCCAAGGTGCAGGTGTACGCCGGGAGCGCGGACGGCCTCGGCACCACCGCCGCCGTGACGATCACGGCCACCGGAGTCGGCTTCGCCATCGCCGGCGCGGGGGACCTCGACGGCGACGGGTACGACGACCTCTTCACCGGCGCCTACTCGAGCGACGCCTACTACGGCGCCGTGGCCGTCTACGCGGGGAGCGCGTCGGGCACGAGCACGTCGGCCTCCGCCACGATCGGCTACCCGGGGTTCTACGGAGACCCTCCGGCCGCCGCCTCCCCCGGCGATCTCGACGGCGATGGCTACGACGACGTCGTCGTCGGGGGGAGGGACTTCGGCGGCTACGTCGGCATCGCCTACGTCTTCCCCGGGTCCGCGACCGGTCCCGGCGACGAGGCCGACGCCACCCTCACCGGCTCGGACGTCTACGACTACCTGGGGGACATCGTCGGCCCCGCGGGCGACGTCGACGGGGACGGCTACGACGACCTCCTCGTCGCGTCCGAGAACTGCGCATCGTCGGCCGGGTGCGCGTGGATCCACCTCGGCGGGGAAGGCGGCGTGGCGACCACGGCCTCCACCACGCTCACGGGCCCGTCCTCGAACGACTACCTCGGCTATGCCTCCGCCCCCGCCGGGGACCGCGACGGCGACGGGTACGATGACCTCCTCGTGTCCGCGTACAGTGCCAACACGGGCGGCGAGGTGTACCTCTACCCGGGCTCGAGCACCGGGCTCTCGTCGACGCCGAGCACGACGTGGACGCTCGGCGTGGGCCTCTACGATTTCGGGCATGGCCTGGCGGTCGGGGACTACGACGGCGACGGCCACACCGACCTCGCGGTGGGGGCGTCGCGGTACGACTACTACGAAGGCGCGGTGTTCACCTACCAGGGGGACGCGGCGAGCATCGGCACCGACGTTTGGGCGACGCTCCCGGGCGCGCTCTCGAGCTACTTCGGGTACACGCTGGTGACCGACGACTTCGACGGCGACGGCAGAGACGACCTCGTCGTGGGCGCGCCCAGCTACAGCTACGGCGACGGCATCGCGTACGTCTACTACGGCACGGCCGACGGCCTGCCCACCTCGGCCGATCACACGCTGACCGAGTACGACTACGACGGCGGCTTCGGGCTCGCGATGGCGGCCGTCGGCGATCTCACCGGGGACGGCTACGGCGACCTCGCCGTCGGCGCACCCCGCGAGAGCGCCGTCTACGTGTACGAGGGCTCCGCGACAGGGCTGTCGACCACGCCGATCACCGTGGAGGGCCCGTCGTGGACCTCCTTCGGCACGGGCGTGGCAGCCGCGGGGGACACGAACGGCGACGGGTTCCCCGACATGCTCGTCATGGGCACCGAGCAGGTGTGGCTCTACCTCGGGGACGGCACCGACACCGACGGCGACGGCTCGGCGGACTCCGTGGACTGCGCGCCGACGGACCCGTCCATCTACGTGGGCGCGCCCGAGACCTGTGACGGCGTCGACCAGGATTGCGACGGGGCAGTCGACGACGACACCGGGACCACCTGGTACGCGGACGCGGACGCCGATGGCTATGGCGGCAGGGACACGATCGCGGCGTGCACGATGCCGAGCGGGTATCTCGCGACCTCCACCGACTGCGACGACTCGAATGGTGGGGTGTACCCGGGAGCGGCGGAGGCTTGTGACTCGGCCGACAATGACTGCAACGGGGTGACGGACGAGGGTGTCACCTCGACGTTCTACGTGGATGGAGACGGCGACGGGTTCGGCGGCGTCGAGCGCGTCGAGGCCTGCGCGGCCCCGAGCGGGTATGTCGCGACCTCTACGGACTGCGACGATGTGAATTCGGGTGTGTACCCCGGCGCCGTCGAGATCTGCGACGGGCTCGACGGTGATTGCGATGGTGTCGCCGACGAGGGTGTCACCTCCACCTTCTACGCCGATGCGGACGGGGACGGCTTCGGCGGCACGGTCACCGTCGAGGCCTGTGCGGCGCCGAGCGGGTACGTCGCGACCTCGACCGATTGCGACGACTCGGACGGTGGGACCTACCCGGGAGCGGCGGAGACTTGTGACGAGATCGACGACAATTGCGACGGTGTCACGGACGAGGGTGTCACTTCTACCTTTTACGTCGATGCGGACGGGGACGGCTTCGGCGGCGTCGAGATCATCGAGGCGTGCGCGGCCCCCGGCGGGTACGTCGCGACCTCGACCGATTGTGACGACTTGGACGGTGGGGTCTACCCTGGAGCGGCAGAGACCTGTGACGCGGTCGACAACGACTGCAACGGGGTGACCGACGAGGGCGTCACCTCGACCTTCTACGCCGATGCGGACGGGGACGGCTTCGGGGGCACGGTCAACGTCGAGGCCTGCGCGGCCCCGAGCGGGTACGTCGCGACCTCGACCGACTGCGAGGACTCGAACGGTGGGGTCTTTCCGGGAGCGACGGAGACTTGTGACGCGGTCGACAACGACTGCAACGGGGTGACCGACGAGGGTGTCACCTCCACGTTCTACGCCGACGGGGATGGAGATGGCTACGGCGGCGTCGAGAGCGTCGAGGCCTGCGGGGCACCGAGCGGGTACGTGGCGGATGCCACGGACTGCGACGACGCCGACGCCGACGCGAACCCGGGCGCCGTCGAGGTCGCGGGCAACGACATCGACGAGGACTGCGACGGGGACGCCGCCTCGGGGCAGGAGGACGAGGCGGGCTGCGGCTGCTCCGGTACGGGCGGCGGGGGCGAGTCCCTTCTCGTCCTCGCGCTCGGGTTGGTCGCGACGGTGCGGCGGGGGCGGGGGAGGAGGGGGAAGTGAGCGGCGGCGCGGTTCACAAGTTCGGGGTGAACGGCGAGAACATCAAGGCCCTCCAAGCCGCCGAGTCCGACCTGTGATGGGCGCCCTCCTCCTGGCACTGCTCGGCTGCGCCGCGCACGGCGCCCCGCCCGTCACCGTGACCGGTACCCTGGCGCCCCGTTGGTTCAACGGGAAGGTAGCGCTCGAGCGCCTCGCCGACGTACGCTACGGCGACGCGGCGATGGCCACCGCCAACGTCGTCGCGTGTTCGCCGAGCGTGAGGCCGGCTTCCGTTCCCCTGGGTGCGGACGCGGTGCTGACGGGTACCCTCGAGCGTCGGTGGCGCTACGGATCACCGGGGTACGGAGCCAACCCGGCCGAAGACCGGGTCAACATCGGGGCGGCGCTCTTGTTCGAGGACGGCAGTGTGGTGTCCGTGGAGATGCCGCGTACGGAGCAGGCCGATCTGCTGGCGTACTGGAGCCTCTTGCGGGACTGCGACGGGAAGGTGGTGACCGTCACGGGTACGCACCGCGCTACGAAGCGCGCGGATGCCCGCCCGCCGTTCGTGGTGGACGGGGCGAGGGTCATTGGGGGTTGTGGCGCTCGGCCGTAGGCCGTCCGGATGGGAATCAGACGGAGCGTCGCGGAGCCAGGTCTCGAGAAATCACTGACGCTACAAACCTCCCCTTCGGGCAAGAGAAAGGCACCCTGGGGGCGGCTTCATCCAAGTTGGTGCGTCCAACGACAGGTGGTCGGGAGAGCGTGCCTCCGCCACCTGCTTGATCGCGCAGGGCCGGCGGACCATGCGCACGGCGACGGGGAAATTGCCAAGGCCGTAGCCACAGATCTCAAGGACCATCCGACCCCGTCGCGTAAATCTCCCGCTCCGCCGCGGCGAGGATCGCCTGGGCGTCGAGATCGCCGCTCTCCGCCCGCGTCCGGTGTCGGCCCAAGCCGCGTTCTCCTCGGCGCGCGACCGAAGTGGCCTCCTTCGCGACGGCGGCCGCGTCGAGCGTGCGCACCTTGCGGGTGAGCGGCAGGTCGCCGAGGTCGACCGGGTCGTCGCCGAGCTCGAAGGGGACGGGCTCGGCGTCGTAGGGGCCCGTCGCCGGGAGGTGGAGGGAGACCATGCGGTCCGACCCGGTCGTGAGGCCCGCGAGCTCGAAGCGGCCGTCGGGGCCCGTCACGGTGCTCGAGAAGGCGAAGACGGCACTCCCCTCAGGCATGGGGAGACAGGCCGTGCCCACTCGCACCCCCGCGACCGGCTGCCCCGTCGTCCCATCAACGAGGCGACCGCCAATGGACAGGTGCGGCATGGCGAGCGTGAGCGTGGACACCACGTCCTGACCTTGGGCCACCCGCAGCTCGACGATGCCCGCACGGTGATCGGGGGCGTGCGCGACCACGCGGTACCGACCCTCCGGGATCCGATCCCCGAAGCAGCCGTCGTCCGTCGGTTCGCAGCGCACCGTGTGGTCCCCGAACACGTGGAGCTTCGCGCCCGCGGGCGCGATCACGTGGATGCTCCCGAAGGCCGGACCGGGCAACACGACCTCGGCCTCGCCGCCGCGCACGTCCACGGTCGGGCCGTGCCACACGTGTTTGCGGTCGTCGAGGCGCACGCGGAGGGAGACGACGTCGCCGGCGAGGTGACGCTCCGAGGTCCAGATCCCGTCCGCGGCGACGGGCGTGGCGCTCCGGCCGCCGCCCAGCTCCTCGACGTAGGCGTCCACGTTCGTCGGCGTGCGCGGATGCAGCGCCACCCGCGCGCGCAGCGGCGCGGACCGCTCCAGCGCGAGGTCCGTGCGCCAGGTATTCCCCTCGTACTTGCCCGCGTCGGCGACCGCCTGCGCGCGCCTCCCGTCGGACCACGCCTCCACGTCCACGGGGCCCGGCGAGAGCTCGTCGAGTACGTAGCGGCCGCGGGTGTCCGCCACGGCCTCCTCGTCCCAGGCCGCGTCGAGGCGGGCCAACTGCGCGCGTGCGCGGACGACCGCTCCGCCCGCGGGGGTCCCGTCCGCGCGCCGCACGGTGCCCTCCACGCGGACCGCCGTGGGCAGCGCCAGGGACACCTGCCCCGAGGTCTCCCGGAGGGAGACGATCTCGTGCACCGGGACCCCGCCGTCCGCGCGAGCCCCCACCTCC
This sequence comes from Deltaproteobacteria bacterium, assembly GCA_036676765.1. Taxonomy (GTDB): domain Bacteria; phylum Myxococcota_A; class UBA796; order UBA796; family SXON01; genus CAJBVW01. Next base: position 26,930 of record JAKFCH010000293.1, on the reverse strand, counting down.
CAGCAGGTGCGCGCCATGCCTTCGAAGACGAAGCGTCCGTCGGCGCCCGCGCGAGCGCGGACCGTGTCTCCCGGCATCGGCCTGCAGCGGACGGCCGTCACCTCCGCGCCGGCGACCGGCCGGGCGGCCAGGAGGACCACACCGGTGATCGTCCCGTCGGCGATGGCGGGGGCGTCGGGCGAGGGCACGGCAGGGGACGTCGACGGCGCGGCGGCGGCGGCGGCGGAGGGCGTCGCCTCGGGGCCGGACGTGCCCACGAGGTCGATGACCACCGCACGATCCCGGTCGAGCGGGACCCGCACCTGACCGCCGTCCGCGCTGAACGACACCTCGGGAGCTCCGCCCGGTCGCGCGTGCGGGAGCAGGACGACGTGACGTTCGCTGCCGTCGGGCCGGACGAGCGAGAGTCGGTCGTCCCCGACCTGGACGATGTGTCCGTCGGGGGACCACGCCAGGGTGGACTTGCCGGGTCCGAGCGAGGGCAGGGTCGTGAACGTAGCGTCCTCAGCGTGCACCTGGACCTCACCCTCGGCCAGGCACACCCAGCGGGAGCCGCCCGGCTCGAAGGCCAGGCCGCTGCACGCCACCGTCTTCTCCACCATACCGCCTTCCAGGTCCACGAGATGCGTGGAGTGCCCGAACTCCGCGGCCAGCCAACGTCCGTCGGAGGACACCGTCACGGCGCCGGGCGAACCCTCCGCGAGGGAAAGCTGGCCCTGCGGCGCTCCCGTCCGTGCATCCCACCACGCCACGCCCCCGGGCACGGCCTTGGCAGACCGCACCGCAGCGGGCTCGGCCGCACCTGCCTCGTCCCGGTCGACGATGCGCACGCCCGCCACGTGACCGCCGCGCCACCCGAGCGCCTCCAGCCGTGCGCAGCCGTCGCGATTCCCGGCCGCGCAGGCGCGGTAGGCCATGTCCCCGATCTCGGCGCGGGCACGAGGCCGATCGGGCAGCGTGGCGCCCTTCGCGCACGCCGCGGCGTCGCCGAGCGAGCACGCCCGCGCGAGATCGACGGCGGCGCCCTCGGCCTCCGTGCCGTGGCCCAGGTGGATGAGGTCGATCGCGAGGGCGCGCTCGGCGGCTGCCACACAGCTAGGCGCATGCCCCTCGTCGCAGGCCCAGCGGTCGAGTTGGACCGCGACGGGGTCGTCGTCGGTCGCGCGGTCGGCCAGTGCGCGACAGGCGGACAGCTCGCCGGCGTCGCACCGCTCGTGCAGGGGCACCGCGCACGCGAGGGAGAGGAGAGTGAACCACATCGCCGTAGCCTACCGGATGTCGCTCTCCGAGCGGTGGCCCCCTACCTCCCCACCCAGCGGCCACGTCGCGCGGCAGAGAGAATTCGTCGCAAGTCGGGGAGCTACCAGTGCCGCGAAGCACCGACGATAGCAAGCATCGCGCGGCGGGGTGTCTCGTCCGTCGAGGCGTAGCCGCTTCGCCCTCGCCAACGGCCCGTCCGTCCGCCGCCGCCGCCTTCGGCCGGTCAGCCTCGTGCCACTCCGCCATCATCGCGATGAACGGCTCATAGACCCGTCCGAGCCGTCGGAAGGGCGTCCGCGCCCGGATCACGCTCCGGAGCGTGGCAAGGGCAACCGCACCCGCGACCAGGGCGAAACCGAGCGCGGGGTATAGCCAGGTAGACCATCCGCTACGCAGGCGGCCGCCGGCGCACCGCGACGGCAAGGGTGGGAGGGGGGGGCGAGGCGCTGCTCCTGAGGCGCATTTCTGTCGCGACGACCCACCGCGCAAAAAGCGAGAAGCCGCCTTGCGGCGGCTTATCTGGAGTTGGTGATCCCAACGGGATTTTTTTGGAATTGGATATTGGAATTCCGTTCGAGGTGAATTGGGTGATCTCCGCGAGGGCGACCGGAGGGCGGCGTGGGCGTCACGAGAGCGACGGCCGCAGGCCGCGCCCGCGATCGACCGCCCACGCCGGTCGGCCGGCGCGCGGCCGGCCGACGGAGGGCGGAGCCCGACCCCGGAGGGCACCCGGTGCCCGCGTCTTCGCGGGCACGCGCCCTGCATCTCCGACGGTTGAAATCATACTTCGCATGAACTACCGTTCGGAGTTGACCATGTCGGAGTCACGATGCGGCAGCGGCGAAAGTCCCGGGCGCAGCAGAGTCCCACTCACGACGTAGCGCCGCGGCTCGCCGCCGCGGGGCTCGGGAACGCCGCGCTCGCCGAGCGGCTGCAGGCGCGGCTCCAGACAGAGCCCGACCGGGCGCGAGCGCTGGGAACAAAGGGGCCGGCGCGCCCACTGCCGTACCGGGAGCGGCTCGCCGCGAGCCTTGGAGGAGCGGAGGTCGACGGCGTGCGCTTCTACGGGGGCACGCCCGAGGCCGCGTGGGCCACGGCGAGCCTCGGGACCGTGGCGTTCGCGCACGACGGCGCGATCGTGGCCGCGTCCGCCACGCCGCCGGTGGACGTGGTCGCGCACGAGCTCGCGCACATCCTGCAGGGGGCAGGCGGCGCCGCCGGCGGGGTCGCCGCGACGGGGTCGCCCGCCGAGCGGGAAGCGGGCGCGGTGGCGGATGCCGCGGCGCGTGGGCAGGCGGTGTCGGTCGAGCAGGCGGCGCCAGCGGGCGCGGTCCATCGCTTTCCAGGCGCCGGGATGCTGCCGGTGGATGTCCCAATTCCGGGGCTCGTCTCGGACCTCGTGGAGGCCGTGGTCGATGAGCTCGTGGAGCAGGCGGTCGAGGCGGTCGTGGCAGGGGCGGAGGCGGCGGTCGCGCCGGTGCGGGACGCGGTGTATGACGCGGTGGCGGGCATGGGTGCTGGGTTCGAGGCCGTCGCGGAGGGCGCGGCGGAGACGGTGGACGACCTGCTCGACGAGCGCCCGAACGAGGACGTCCTCGACTTCCAAGAGGACGCGGCGAGCGGGTGGTCGGGAGTCGACGCCGACGCGGCGTCAGGCCTCGCCGAGATCATCCGGGCGCGGCGGGCCGGCGATGACGTGCCGGTGCGACGGATCGAGCTCGTGCGGGGCCAACTGGAGGCGCTCGACAGCGAGGGGTTCCGGCTGCTGATCGCGGCGCTCGACGAGGCCGGTCTGCTCATGGCGGTGACGCGCGCGGTGCTCGGGGGCACGCCGGCGGCGGGGGAGACGGGGGTGTTCGAGGTGCCGGTGGTGACGTGGGAGTTCTGGAACGCCGCGGCGGACGTTACGGCCGACGTCCGAGTCGCCAACCAGCTCTTCGAGCCCCACGGTATCCACATCCGCTCCGTCGGCGGGCACGAGGTGTCGAAGGCGCAGGTCGAGGCGATCGTGGGCCACAAGGTGCCGCAGGAGCTCGGGGTCGACTGCTCGGCGAGCGAGTACTCGGGCGACTTCACCGACGACGACTTCATCTCCGTTGTGGAGGCGCTGGGTGTGGGCCAGATCATCAGCGCGTTGTGGGTGCCGACGATCGTGGACGAGTACGGAGACGGGCTCGCGGGCGTGTCGACCCAGAACGAGAGCAACGACCTCGACGCCAACGTCGCGGTCGTGGCCACGAAAGGCGCGGGCGAGGACACCTTCGCCCATGAGCTGGGTCACATCCTGACCCGCGGAGGGCACTTCAAGGGAGATGAGCACAACCTGATGGCGCGGGGCGACCGGCGCGACAAGAAGGCCCTCGGGCCCGACCGGTTGACCGCAACCCAGGTTGCCAATATGCGCGACGACATCCTCGGGTACCTCCGCAGTTGATTGCCCTCCTCGCGCTCGTGACCACGCTCTCCCACGCGACCGACCGATCCGTCGGAGCCTCGGACGGCTCACACCTCGTCGTCGCGTCCCGCGACCCGACCGTGCATGTCTGGTCATGGCCCCCGACCGGGGACGGCGTCGATCTGAGCCCTACCGGGCCGTTTCGCCCCCGGGCTTCTGATGTCTGTGTCCGCGACGGGCGCGTGGCCATCGCGACCGATTGGGCCGCCACCGTCGAAATCCGCGGGGTCGACGGCGCCCCGGGCCCTTCGCTGACGCCAGAGGTCAAGCGCGTGGGCGCGGTGGCGTGCCTGGAAGGGGGCGGCTGGGCCGTGATCGGGTTCCCGGCCATCCCCGTCCGGAACCCCGAGGCGATTGGCACCGGCCCGGGCATCGTGTTCTTCTTCAACAGCCTCGGCCTCCCGATCGATCGTTGGGAGGTACCGGGCGGCGCGGTCGCGCTCACCCCCAGCGGCGTGCGCGGGGTGGCGGCCCTCGCGAAGACCGGGGCAGTCTGGGAGGGGAAGCCCGGCGCACCCCCGCGCGTCACCGAGCTCCTCCCCACGGGGGACGCGCTCGCGCTGGCACGCTCAAGCACCGGCACCCTGGTCGCGGCCTCGATGGAGCAGACGTGTGTCGCCGGGGGAGGCTGCTTCGCCGCGCACGGAGGCGCCAGGCGGCTCGCGGCGTCCACCACCGCCATCGCGGTGGGCGGGTTCGAGTCGACCGTGGTGTACACCCATGCCGGGAGGCCCCTCCTCACCGTGCCGGGCCGGCCCCGCATGCTCTCCTTCGACGACAAGGGCGATCTGGCCGTACTCCTGGAGGCCGAGCTCCGGCGCTTCGATGGGCGGACGTGGGCGGAGATCGGCCGGATGACGCTCGGCGGGGTTGAGGAACGGTAAACCTGTGCGGGCAGAGGCGCGGGGCAGCCCGACGGGCGCGGACGCCCGCGGCTGCGGGTCGGAGGTGCCCGCGCGGGCGGCGATGGCTCCAGTGCTCCGTGGGGTAGGCGGGAGGCCTGCCCTGGGCTCGCGGCGCGCTTCCGCAGGGAGGCCGGAGATGCCTGCGCCAGGTTACGCCCGTCGTCTTCGCCGCAGTGGTTCGACGGAGCTCGACGTGGCCGAGATCACCGACCTGGTGGTGGATCACCTGCTCAACGAACCGAGCCGCCGGTTGGCGTTCGACGAGCCGTACGTCTCGTTCGAAGATGGAAGCGCGACGCGACGCGCGGTGGTGTTCCACCTGCTCCGGGAGGAAGAGGCGGTTGACGGTGCCGCCGAGACCGGAATCACCCGGCTTCCCGTGGAGTTGCGGGACCGCGTACGGGAGCAGCTCCAGGCGGGGCGGCGGCTCCCGCAGGAGCTTGTCGGCACGGAGGAGTTGGTGGGCGAGCCGAGGCTGGACGGGGATTGGCCGCCGGAGGGGCGGCCGCGGCTTTGAAGCGCTCGGCTCAGAGCCCGTCCTGGGCCGAGCCTTCAGGGTCAGACCCGGCGCGCCCGTCGCCTGGAGCCTGCTGACGCGGAGGGTGACCTCTCCGGGGACGCACGGCACGAGGTCGCCGGGGAGGTGCTCCCGAACGCGGCGGGGCATGGCGACGCGCGTGAAGTGACGCTGTGGCGGCAGCCCTGGGCGCGAGAGGTCGCCGACGACGGGCGCGGCCGCGCGGAGATCTCGACTCCGCGGCCAACGTCGGCGCGGCGCTCGGCGCTACCCGCCGTACCCGCACACGCCCATGCGCGGGGAGTTCACCACGGGGAGGCTCTCGTCCTCGAAGCCGTCGGTGCAGGCACAGGGCGCCTCGCACGCGCCGCACGCCATCTCGAAGCAGTGCGGGCAGACGCGGAGGGCAGGCTGGCCACAGCTTGCACAGGGCCACGCGATCGGCGCGTTGCGCGCGAGGAGGGTGACGTTCCGTGCGCCGGGCGCGAGCCAGCCCACGACCCGCCCGCGGAGCGCCGTGGTCGACCCGAAGTCGTATTCGTAGCCGAACGTCACCCCCGGGCGGAGCGCCGCGCCGGTCTTGGCCGCCATCGAGCGAGCCTTCGGCCCCCAGCCGTACCCGCCCGAGCCCTCCAGGCTGGACTCGAATCGCGTTCCCTCGATCTCGAACGCGCTCAGGTGCCCGCAGCACTCGAGCCACGTCGTCCGGAGGAACCCGTCGAGATCGCGGAGGGTGGCGGCGGGTGCAACCGCGAGGTGCATCCACCAGGTGCCCGGGCCCACGTCCATCGCCACGTGGAGGGCCACGCCCGGGCCGAGGCAGGCGGCGAGGTGCCGGCCCATGCTGGCGTTCGGAAGTTCCTTGTCGCACGCGACGCAGCGGCCGCGGGTCTTCGGGGAGGGCATTGGCGGATCTCCAGGGGGTGTGATGACGGGGGGTCAAGCGGTCGCGGTGATCTCTTGCGCCAGAATCTCAGCGAACGCGGGTTCGCGCATCTCGTTCATGCGCTCGAAGCCCAAGCGTTCGTTGCGGCGCCATCCCTCGACCGCGTCCTGCAGCTGGGCGAGGGCGCGCTTCGTCGGCGCGGCCTTCAGGATCTGGCGCAGCAGGCGGAGGCCCGGGCGGCGTCCGGCACGGAGCCACGCGGCGAGGCCGCGGAGGAGGGTCCGGCCGACCTCGTCGTCGCGCCCGTCTTCGTGGGTTCGGGCCGCCGGCACCCGCCCCCCCGTGACCGCGAGGGCCGCCCGAGGGTGGTGGAGGACGGCCCTCACGAGGAGCGCCTGCGCCCGCGGATCGCCCGCCTCCGCCAACGCGAAGCCCGCCGTGAAGCACTCGGACGGCCAGAGCCCGACGAGCCGGTTGGCGCACTCCGCGGCCTCGGGAAACCGCCCGAGATTCATGTAGATCTGGGCGCGATAGGCATCGGCGAACAGGTCATCGTGGCACTCCTTCTCGAGGCGAGCGCAGACCTCGAGGGCCTCGTCGTACCGTCCCGTCCGGTCGAGCGTCCCCGCGAGGCTCCGCAGGCCGCGCATGTAGGGGCGGGTGGCGAGGTCGCTCCACCAGGCGTCCTTGGCGATGCGCTTGGGGAAGAGCTTCCGCCCGATCGCGACGGTGGCGCGGAACGCGGCGATCGCGTCATCGAGGCGGTCCTGCTCCAGCGCGATGAGGCCGAGGTAGTGATGGCCCTCGGCGTAGTCGGGAAAGCACGCGAGGAACAGGCGGAACGCGCTCGCCGCTTCGTCGTAGCGCCCGCGCTCGTACAGCTCCGCGGCGTGCTCTTCGGCGTCCGGGCTGACCCCGTCGGCCGGGGCGTCGAAGCGCCAATGGAACTCGTCGAGGGCCGTGAACCGGTCGTCGCGCTCGCTCGCGGTCTGCAGCCGCCATTCGATGAGCCACGCGAGCAGCTCCAGCTCGTGACGATGCGCCTCGACGAGAGGGCCGGCCCGCGGACGCATCCGCGGATCGGCGACGAGGAGCTCGCGCGCGAACCCCCGGAGCCCCTCCTCGAAGCGGCGCCGGGAGCGGTCGGCGTAGTCGTACGTCTCCGGCAGGGCGTCGAGCTGCTCGCCGATGGCCTTCCGGAGGGCCTCCCAGTCGAAGCGGATCTGCGGGTGACGCTCCTCGAGGAGCGCTTCGAGCTCGCGATGGCGTGGGCCGATCGCCGCCTCGGCCTCCACGCGAGAGTAGAACGTGAAGAGCGTCTTCTGGTCGACCTCTCCGGTGTCGGGGGCGCGAGCGCCATGGAGGATGGCCAGCTGGTGGCCGCGGGCACGGAGGAAGGGCAAAGGGCTCTGGTTGTGCTGGCCCGAAGGTATCGCACAACAGAATGTTGTGCGAGCCTCACCCATCCGCACAACACCCACACGGAGGAACGGGCTCAGCCTCCGTCAGCGCCGAGCCCGCAAATCGGCAAGCCGGCGCTCGAGATCCCAGCTCGCCGCGTTCTCCACCGGCCGCGCGAGCGCCTGCTCCAACACGGTGATCGCACGGGGGACGTCGGTGTATCCGAGATGGCGCGCCCACCCGAGGTGGTCGGAGAGCCGAGCGTAGCCCCCGGGGTGGTCCGGCTCGTCGCGGATCAACGCCTGCAACACCGCCTCCCCCGCTTCCACCTCGCCGAGCAGGTAGTGGAGCTCGGCGAGGTCCTCCCGGACGTGGCGATCTCCCAGGCGCTCGGCTGCGTCGCGGTACACCACACGCGCCCGGCGCCCGAGCTCGGGCTCCGTGTGCGCGAGGTTGAGGAGCTCGATCGACAGGTCCCCGACCCAGTTCCCCACGCGGTTCAGCGCGGGCACGAACCCCTCGTCCAGCTCCCGCACCGAGGTCGCTTCGGGCAGGGTGTCGAGGAGCAGTCGCCAGACATCGAGCCAGATCTCACAGGCGCCGCGCGCGTCGCCGAGATCGAGCGCGTCGTACCCGTCCTGCATCCGCTCGTCGACCATCTCGAGCGAAGGGAGCTCCGGCACCCACCTCCGCCAGAGCTCGCACGCGATCAGGCCGAGGAACTCGGGGTCCGCCCTCGCGACAGGCGCCCACTCCTCCGAAAGCTCCCAGGCCGACAGGTGCTCCTCCGCGGACGCGACGAAGAGCGAACGGTCCACCTGGACGCCCAGCCGCGCGAGCGCCGCCTGCAGCGCGGCCGTGTCCATCGTCCGCACGCGGGAGATCGTCCAGGCCGGGGGGCGCCCCCCGACCCCCACTCCGGTGCGCTCCCGGAGCTGAGCCACGATCCAGGGATGGAAGTCCATCCCCGCGAGCTGCTCGCCGCGGCTCACGGCCACCGCCGCCGCCGGGGTGAAGGCGGCGCCGCGGAGCGTCCTGCGGGAGGGGACGCGGGGTGGAGCTTCCGACCGTTGGAGTTCGGCTTGTGCGGGGGCCGCCCGCCCCTGGGCGTAGGGGTTGTGAACGCCCTTGTGTAGACAGCAGTGCTTGTACTTGCTGCCGCTGCCGCAGGGGCAGGCTTCGTTACGGCCGATCTTGTTCGCCAAGGATGGCTCCTCGCGCGCGAGGTATTGCTGGCCGGCCCGCGACGCCACTGCGGCCGATGGGGCGGGTTCGCCTGACGCTGTTGGTGAGCCTGGCACTTCGGCCGGATCCGCGTCGCGACAACCCACCCACTCCAAAAAGCGAAAAGCCGCCTTGCGGCGGCTGATCTGGAGTTGGTGATCCCAACGGGATTTGAACCCGTGTCGCCGAGATGAAAACCCGGTGTCCTGGGCCAGACTAGACGATGGGATCTGGCAAGTGGTGGGCCGCGCGGGACTTGAACCCGCGACCCACGGATTAAAAGTCCGGTGCTCTACCGACTGAGCTAGCGGCCCGGCCCCGAAGGGTTATCGCCCCCCCGTCAGCCTGTCAAACCTCTCCAGGCGCCACGCTCGATCAAGGCGTCGCGGCCGGGGCCGACGCCGAGCAGGACGATCGGCACGCCCGTCAGCGCCTCGATGCGTTCGACGTAGGCGCGGCAGGCCGGCGGGAGCGACTCCCAGCTACGGCACGCGGAGAGATCCTCGTCCCAGCCCGGCATCTCCTCGTAGATCGGCTCGACCCGGGCGAGCTCGGCGGCCCCGGCGGGCACGTCCTCCATGCCGACGTAGCCGACCCCGATGCGCACCGGCCCCATCCCGGACAACACGTCGAGCTTGGTGAGCGCCACGGCGGTCAGGCCGTTGACCATCGCCGCGTGGCGCACCATCGGCGCGTCGAACCAGCCGCAACGGCGCGCGCGACCGGTGGTCGCCCCGAACTCGTGGCCCACGGCGCGGAGCCGCTCGCCGATCTCGTTGTCCTGCTCGGTGGGGAACGGGCCGCTGCCGACCCGGGTGGCGTAGGCCTTGGCGATGCCGAGCACCTCGTGGATGGCCGTGGGGCCGACGCCCGACCCCGCCGCCGCGCCGCCCGCCACCGTGCTCGACGAGGTGACGAAGGGGTAGGTGCCGTGATCCACGTCCAGGAACGTGCCCTGCGCGCCCTCGAAGAGGATGGGCTGGCCCAACTTCACGGCGTCGCTCAACAGCCGTACCACGGGCCGCGCGTAGGGGCGCAGGCGGTCCGCGAGGGGCTCGAGCTCGGCCAGGATTCCGTCGACGGTGAGCGGCTCCTCGCCGTACCACTCCACGAGCCGCCGGTTGTGCTCCGCGAGCAGGCCGCCGATGCGCACGCGCAGCGCCTCGCGATCGAACAGGTCCGCCACGCGCACGCCGCGCCGCCCGATCTTGTCCTCGTAGGCGGGCCCGATGCCCTTTCCGGTGGTGCCGATGCGGTTGTCGCCGAGGGCCTTCTCGCGCGCCTGGTCGAGCGCCCGGTGCCACGGCAGGATCACGTGCGCCTCGGTGCTCACGACGAGGCGGTCGGGCCCGACGGGCCGCCCCCGCGCCGCGAGGGCGTCGATCTCGCGGAACAGCACGACCGGATCGAGCACCACGCCGTTGCCGACGACACACGTGCATCCGGGCTGCAGGATGCCGCTCGGGATGAGGTGCAGCACCACCTTCTCGCCGCCGACGACCAGCGTGTGCCCGGCGTTGTTGCCGCCCTGGAACCGCACGACCCACCGGCTCCGCGCCGCCAGACGGTCGACGATCTTGCCCTTGCCCTCATCCCCCCACTGCGCGCCGACGACGACGATGTTGGCCACACGCTCTCCCAAGCGGGCCCCCCTAACCCGCACCGGAGGGCAGGTTCGCGCGGTCCCGAAAATGGCCGCTCCGAGCGAGGACGCCCCGGCGCCCCGAGCGGCGCCGTCGCCCGGCTCCGGGCTCGCCCTATCGGGCTCGGTCGGTCGGCCCCCGAGCGGGCCGCCCGGACCGCGCGCCCCGAGCGGCGCGCGCCCTCCGCCCGGCTGGCGCGAGCGGCGCCGTCGGCTCCAGGCTCGGCCTCCGGCCTCGGTCCGACGGCCCCCGAGCGGGCCGCCCGGACCGCGCGCTGAGGGGGCGTGACCGCCACGCCTCCCGTCGCCCGCTCGCGTCTGCCGGGCGCGGCTGCGCGTCTTCCTCGGTCACAGGTCGCGACCTGCTCCCTCGTCAGCCAAACAGCCGCGCCTCGGCAGCCTCTTCGCGGGCTCGCCCTATCGGGCTCGGTCGGTCGGCCCCCGAGCGGGCCGCCCGGACCGCGCCCCCCGAGCGGCGCGCGCCCTCCGCCCGGCTGGCGCGAGAGCCGCAACGAGCGACCTCCCCACCGCCAGCCCCACGTTCCCTACCTCTTCAACCGCTTCACCATCGCCTTGGCCGCCTCGTTCTTCGGGGAGGCGGCGAGGGCCGCCTGGGCCTCGCGGAGGGCGTTGACGTGCAGGTTGAGGGACTCATAGAGATCGCACAGGGCGAGCCGGTACGGGATGTTCCGCGGCTCCTTGGTGATCGCCTTTCGGAGCTGGGTCACCGCGCCCCGGGAGTCGTGCTCGTGGTTCCGCAGGAGGAGCGCGAGGCGGTAGTAGGCGGTCCCTTCCGGGGGGTCGCACTCCACGGCCTTCAGGTAGAAGCCGATGGCCTCCTTGATGCGCTGGTAGGACTCCTCGGTCTCCGCCTGGGCGATGAACGCCTTCGCCCGCCCCTCGCGGGACCGCGCCACCGCCTTCTCGTAGAGCTCGGTGTAGAGGGTGTTCTTGGGGTCGAACTTCGCGGCGAGGTAGAGGGCGCTCTCGGCCTTGGTGTAGCGGCCCGCGTCGAAGTCGACCTTCCCCGCGTCGTAGTAGGCGCGTGCGCGGCCGAGCTGTTCGCCGATCTGGTCACGGATCTTGTCCACGGCCGTCGGCACCTTGGGCGGCGGCGGCGGAACGACGCGCGGCGGCTCGGGCGGCGGCGCCACGGGCACCCGCGCCTCGTAGACCCGGGTGCCGCCCGGCGAGGTCTCTCCCGCCTGGACCCCGCTCCGGCCGAGGGGCGTGAGCGGCGTCTGGGGCGGCGGTGGGGGCGTAGCCGGCGGGCGCGGCACCCCGGGGGTGACGGTGGTGGTGGTCACGACCACGCCGGCGTCGCGGTTGTAGCCCTGGCGCTTCAGCGGGTCCTGGAGGGTGCGGAAGGCGCGGGTCGCCGCGACGAAGTTCTCTTCGATGTCGCGGCCGCGATCGCCGGTGTCCCGGCTGTAGAAGCGGTCAGGGTGCCACTGGCGCGCGAGGTCGTGGTACGCGGCCTCGACCTCGGCCGGAGAGGCCGACGCGGTCACGCCGAGCAGGTCGTAGAGGGTGCCCTTCGTCCGCGAGGCGATCATGGCGTCGATCCGACGCGTCTCGTCCTCCGTCAGGGGCCGCCGTGGCGAGCTCACCGATTCACCTCCCGTCCAGAAGGCTACCGTATACAGGTTCGGGCATCGAGGCGCCGCCCGGCCCGGCGTACGCGGCGTCGTTTGCGCGCGTCTTCAGCGCGCCTCGTCGTCGCCGGCTTGGCTGCGCCGCGCCCGGGGGTGCGCCGAGCGATGGGCCCGTCGGAGCTGATCGAGCTCCACCTGCGTGTAGCGCTGGGTCGTGGAGAGCGAGGCGTGCCCGAGCATCTCCTGGATCGATCGGATGTCGGCGCCGTTGGCCAGCAGGTGGGTGGCGAAGGAGTGGCGGAGCGCGTGCGGATGCACGCCCGCGAGATCGTTGTTCACCCCGGCGGCGCGCACGATGTCGTAGATGCCGCGGGTGGTGAGGCGCCCGCCCCGGACGTTGCGGAACAGCGGACCGTCGGCGACCGCGCCCTCCGCCAGCCACGCCCGCACGGCGTCGAGCGCGACCGGCCCGAGCGGCACGACGCGGGCCTTCCGCCCCTTGCCGGACCGGACGCGCACGAGGCCGCCGAGCGGATCCACGTCCGTCACGTCGATGGCCGCGACCTCGGACACGCGAAGGCCGGCGCCGTACGCCACCTCGAGGAGCGCGACGTTGCGCGTGCGCCGCCAGCCCTCGCCGGCGGGCTCCACCACGATCGCCGAGGCCTCGTCCACCTCGAGCACGCGCGGCAAGGGGCGTTTGACGCGGGGGGTCGCGAGGCGGTCGGCCGGGCTCTCCGTCAGGAGACCTTCGCGTACGAGCCAGCGATAGAAGGTGCGGATTGCGCCAATCCGTTGCTGAAGGCTCGCCGGGGACGAGGCGCCTTGTCCGAGGTGTGCGCGAAGATCGGCCAGCGTGGCCGATTCTGGCGGCCGGGGGTCGAGGCGCGCCACCAGCGCCGACACCTCGCGGCCGTACGCGCGCAAGGTGTGCGGGGATGCCGCGCGTTCGGCACGAAGAAAGGAGAGAAAAGCCTGAATTCGATCCATCGTGCGATCTTGTAGCCTCACCGATGATCCGGCGCCGCTCCGCTTGCGAGACCGCGCTCCGTCGGTGTAGTCAGGCACCCCCGGGAAGGTAGAAAGGTTCCATGCCGAAGCCACTCGTCATCGTCGAGTCCCCCGCCAAGGCGCGGACCATCTCCAAATTCCTCGGCTCCGGGTACACCGTCGAGGCGAGCAAGGGCCACGTCCGCGACCTCCCCGAGAAGGCCACGGACGTCTCGCCGGAGCACAAGAAGGACGGCTGGACGAAGCTCGGCGTGAAGGTCAACGAAGACTTCAAGCCGCTCTACGTCATCTCCGCCGACCGCAAGGAGCAGGTCTCCCAGCTCAAGGCGCTCGTGAAGGACGCCTCGATCGTCTACCTCGCGACAGACGAGGATCGCGAGGGAGAGAGCATCTCCTGGCACCTCCGCGAGGTGCTCAAGCCGCGCGTCCCGGTCAAGCGCCTCGTGTTCCACGAGATCACGCTCGACGCGATCAACAAGGCCATCGCCTCGCCCCGCGACATCGACGAGGACCTCGTGCACGCCCAGGAGGCGCGCCGCATCGTCGACCGTCTCTACGGCTACGAGGTCAGCCCGCTCCTCTGGCACAAGGTGCGCGGCGGCCTCTCCGCCGGGCGCGTGCAGTCCGTCGCCGTCCGTCTCCTCGTGGAGCGCGAGCGCGCCCGCCGCGCCTTCCACGCCTCGACGTGGTGGGACATCGAGGGCAGCTTCGCCGCCAAGACCGGCACCGTGGGCGCCCGCCTCGTCGAGGTGGGCGGAAAGCGCCTCGCCACCGGCCGCGACTTCGACGAGTCCACCGGGAAGCTCGCCCGCGCCGACGTCCTCCTCCTCGACGAGCCCGCCGCGCGCGCCCTCGTCGCGCGCCTCGACGGCCGCACCGGCCGCGTCGACAAGGTCGAGGCCAAGCCCTGGAAGGAGAAGCCCTACCCGCCCTTCACCACCAGCACGATGCAGCAGGAGGCGATCCGCAAGTTCCGGTGGAGCGCCAAGCAGACGATGGACGTGGCCCAACGCCTCTACGAGAGCGGCTGGATCACCTACATGCGTACCGACTCGTTCACGCTCTCCGACCAGGCGATCAACGCCGCGCGCGGCCTCATCCTGCAGCGCTTCGGCAAGGACTACCTGCCCGACGAGAAGCGCATCTACAAGACCAAGGTGAAGAACGCGCAGGAGGCCCACGAGGCCATCCGCCCCGCCGGCGAGACCTTCCGGGACGTCGAGGACGCCCAGAAGGAGCTCGGCGAGCGCGAGGCGCGACTGTACGAGCTCATCTGGAAGCGCACCGTCGCCTGCCAGATGTCCGACGCGCACGGGAGCCTCACCAGCGTCACCCTCGCCGTCGAGGACGCCCGATTCACCGCGTCCGGCAAGGTCATCAAGTTCCCCGGCTTCCGCCGCGCCTACGTCGAGGGCAGCGACGATCCCGAGGCCGAGCTCGCCGACCAGGAGCGCCCGCTCCCCGCGCTCGTCGAGGGCGAGGCGATCGACACGAAGAAGCTCGACGCCAAGGGCCACACCACCCAGCCCCCGGCGCGGCTCACCGAGGCCACGCTGGTCAAGGAGCTCGAGGCGCGCGGCATCGGCCGGCCGAGCACCTACGCCTCCATCATCGACAAGATCCTCGAGAAGTACGCCTTCAAGCGCAGCAGCGCGCTGGTACCGACCTTCGTGGCCTTCGCGGTCACCGAGCTCATGGAGCAGCACCTCGCCGAGCTCGTCGACTACGCGTTCACCGCGCGCATCGAGGACGATCTCGACCGCGTGGCCCTCGGCAACAAGAACTGGGTGGAGACGCTCCGCGAGTTCTACCTGGGCGATCTCGGCCTCCAGACCCGCCTCGGCCTCGCCGAGCAGGCCGCCGACCCCCGCACCGTCTGCACGATCCCCATCGGCAAGCACGACGGCGTCGACGTCGTCGTGCGCGTCGGCAAGTTCGGCCCGTTCCTCTCCGCGGGGGATGCCACCGCCGACCTCCCCGACGACGTCGCCCCGGACGAGGTCACCCTCGCCTACGCGCTGGAGCGGCTGCAGCGCCGCGCGCAGGGCCCGACCGTGCTCGGGCAGGACCCGAAGGGCCAGCCCATCCTGCTGATGAACGGCCGCTTCGGTCCGTTCGTCCAGCGCGGGGAGACGCCGAAGGCGCCCGCCACGCCGGTGAAGAAGAGCAAGAAGGCCGCGGCCGCCGAGGTGAAGCCCGAGCGCGCCTCGCTGCTCCCGGGGATGGACGCCTCGACCCTCACCCTCGACACCGCGCTCCAGCTCCTCTCCCTGCCCCGCACCGTCGGCCCCGATCCGAAGACCGGCGAGGAGATCGTCGCCGCCAACGGGCGCTACGGCCCCTACGTGCGCCGCGGCAAGGAGAGCCGGTCGGTGCCCCCCGGCGTGTCGGTCCTCGAGATCGGCCGCGACGAGGCGTCCAAGCTCTTCGACCAGCCCGTCCGCCGCGCCCGCTCCGCCATCGAGCCCCTCCGCGAGCTCGGCCCCGATCCCGTGTCCGGCGGCGCCATCAAGATGATGAAGGGCCGCTTCGGTCCCTACGTGACCGACGGCACCACCAACGCCTCGCTCCCGCGCGGCATGGATCCCGACGGGCTCACCCCCGGCGAGGCCGCCGAGCTCCTGGTGAAGCGCCGCGAGATGGGCCCGCCGAAGCCGAAGCGCGGCGCCAAGCCGGCGCGTGCGGGCGCGAAGCCCCCGGCCGCGAAGGCCGCGAGCGCGAAGGATGACGGCGCAGCCGCCGCGCCCGCCGCCACCAAGGCGCCCGCCAAGGCCAAGGCGCCCGCCAACGCCAAGGCGCCCGCCAAGGCCAAGGCCAAGGGCGCGTCCTCCAAGGCGAAGGCGCCGGCGGCCCCCGTCGGCAAGGGCGCGGCCGGGGTCAAGGGCACGAAGGTCGGGATCACGGCGCCGAAGGTCGAGTCGCCCACCCCCGCCGCCGCGGCCGCGAGCAAGAAGGCAGGCGTCGTGAAGGCCGTCCGGGCGGTCGAAGAGTCCACCTGAACCAGCCGGTGCCGATCCCGCCGGCACCGACCGTGGCGGCGCAGGCCGGGGGGCGAACCCCGGCCGTGACCGCGATCGGTTGGATGCTCGCCGGCTCGGTGCTGTTCGCCGTGATGGCGACCTTCGTCGGCTTCGCCCATCGCCAGGACCCCGCGCTTTCGACATTCACGAGCAGCGCGTTCCGCTCGATCGTAAACCTGCTCGCGCTGGTGGCGCTCTCCTGGCGCGCACCGTTGCGCCTCGTCGGGGATGCCCGGCCCGCCCTCTGGGCCCGCGGCGCCTTCGGCGGCTTCGCCCTCATCACCTACTTCGCGGCCATCCGGTACCTCTCCGTCGGCGAGGCCGCCTTCCTCAACCAGACCAGCGCGGTCTGGGTGGCGCTCCTCGCCCCCTGGCTGCTCGGCCAGCGGAACAAGCCCGCCGTCTGGCTTGCCATCCTCGGCTCCCTCGCTGGCGTCGGCCTGCTCGCCCATCCGCGGCCCGGCCCCGACGACTCCATCGGCCGCGTCCTCGGGCTGGCGAGCGGCGCGGCGGCGGCGGCCGCCTACGTCTCGGTGAACAAGGCGGCCTCGACCAATTCGCCGGCCACCATCGTGTTCTGGTTCACGCTGATCTCGTCGATCGCGTCGATCGGCCTCATGCTCGCCACCGGCGCGGCGCTCCCCACCGACCTCGTCACCGTCGCGCACCTCGTCGGCGCGGGGCTCTCCGCCACCGCCGCCCAGCTCCTCATGACGGCCGCCTACCGCGACGGGCACGCCGCCTCCGTGGCCGCCGCCGGCGCCGCGAGCCCCCTGATCACCACCTTGTTGGGCTGGGGACTGCTCGACCAGGTGCCCGACGGCCGCGCGCGGGTCGGCATGGCCGTGCTGGTCGTCTGCTCGGCGGTCCTGCCGCTCTGGAGCGCGCGGCGGCGGTAAGAAAGCAGTTAGCTCTTCCGCTCTCCGGATGAGCACCAGATGGTTGACGCCTTACTTTACGCCTGGCTATTGTAAACCATGCGTGATGCGTCCATCAACCTCGCGAGCCGCCCCCTCCCGGTGCGGACGTGGGCAAACCCCCTCCTCAGGGTCCACCAGACGGCGTTCGGCGCGGTCTGGTTCGGGCGGACGGGCGTGTGTCGCTTCGACGATCCGTGGAAGGTGTACGGGGTGCTCTACGGCAGCGAGGAGCTCGAGGGCGCCTACCTCGAGACCGTGCGGCTGGAGGCCCATCCGGGCCACCCGTTGCCGATCGGCCCGAACGAGTCCTGGCTCTTCGCGCGCGCCTGGTCGCGGTTGACGCTCGCGCGCCCGCTGCGGCTCGTGGACCTCGCGAACCAGCAGAAGAAGCTGCGCATCGCCGGCGAGGTGATGTCCGGGCCCGCCTACACCGAGTCCCAGGCGTGGTCGCGCGCGTTCTTCGAACATCCGGACCGGGTGGACGGGATCCTCTACCGGGCCCGTCACGGGCAGGACCAGCTCTCGGTCGCCCTCTTCGATCGCGGCGACGACGAGCCGCTCCTCCTGGTGGACCAGAGCCGGCCGTTCAAGGACGATCTCGGCGAGACCCTCGACCTCCTGGAGCGGTGCGGCCACCTCCCGGTGCCGGACGAGGATCGTTGACACTTTGATTTACTCGACCCACGTGATGACTGGACAGACAACCACACCGAGCGTATCTACTGAGTGGTGTCCCGCTCCCACCACGAGCGCACCGGAGGCTCCCATGTCCCTCGCCCACGCCCGTTCGGTGGCCAACCGGCGCGCCGATGCCGCCTGGATCGAAGAGGCCAGCCGGGCGCTGGCCCTGCTGGCGGACCATCCCGTGCGGGTCGCCTTCCTCCGGCGCGCCCTGGGGGAGGTGCTCGCGTACGCGAAGCAGGACGAGTCGGTCCTCCTCGAGGCGCTCGCTTCGCCCGCGCAGGTGCAGCCCCTCCTCCGCGTGCTCGATGACGCCGAGTCCACCGCCTCCGCCCGGTGGACCCGCGCCCGGGATGCCGGCCGCCAGGCGCTCCTCACCCTGCTGGACGGCGAGGGCGGGGTGTTGACCCCCGAGGCGGTGGCCGAGCGCCTGAGCCGCACCCGGCAGGCCGTCCACCAGCGCCAGCGCAAGGGGCAGCTCCTCGCCGTCCCCGGGGTGCGGGGCGCGGTCTACCCGGTGTGGCAATTCACCGAGGACGGCGTGTTGCCGGGCATCCCCGAGGTGCTCGAAGCCCTCGGGAGCACGCCGCCGGCCATGGCGGTCCAGTTCTTCCTCACCGGTCGGGACACCCTCGGCGGCGAGCGCCCGCTCGACGTGCTCCGCGCGGGCCGGGTGGACGACGTTCGGCACGCCGCCGCCGAGTTCTCCGCCGAACGCTGAGCGCCCGCTGCCTCCGCCTTCGCCGCCTCGGCCTTCTCCACCTCAGCCTCCCTCCACGATCCCCCGCCGCGGCCGGGCCACCGCGTACAACAACGCCAGCGCCGCCAGGATCGCCGCGGTGATGAGCGGCGCGCGCGGATCCGCCGACGGATCGAGCACCCGCGCCACGATCAGCACCGCGCAGATGATCGCCCCGACGACCGGCACGGCGATCGGCACCTCGAAGCGGCCCACCGGCTCCTCCGGCTTGAGCTTCAGCACCACGAGCGCGAGGTTCACGACCACGAACGCGGTCAGCAGCAGCAGGGAGGTCGCCGACGCGAGCGCGTCGATGTCGGCCGTGAGCATGAGGACGGTCACGACGCCGAGCAGGGTGAGGATCGCGACGTGGGGGGTGTGCCGCGTCGGATGCACCGACCCCATGGCGCGCGGCAGGAGGCCCTGCCGGCTCATGCCGTAGAGCAGGCGCGAGCCCATCACGAAGTTGATGAGCGCGGTGTTGGCGACGGCGAACACGCCGATGCCGATGAACGCCGTCGGGGGGAACCACGGCGCCGCGCGCGCCACCACGTCGACGAGCGCCGCCTTCGACGCGCCGAGCTCGGCCGGGGTGAGCACCGCGAGCGCGGTGACGCACACCGCGAGGTAGATGACCGTCGCGATGACGAGCGCGGTCCCCAGCGCGATCGGCAAGGTCCGCTCCGGGTCCTTCACCTCCTCGGCCACGTTGAGCATGTCCTCGAAGCCGATGAACGAGAAGAACGTCAGCACCGCGCCCTGCAGCAGCACGCGGGCGATGGCGCCGGTGTCCTCGACGCCCGCGGGCGGCGTCGTGAGGTCCACGTTGCCCCAGTAGGGGATGCCGACGGCGATGACGAGCGCGAGCCCGGCCACCTCCACGGTGGTGCACACGACGTTGAACCACGTGCTCTCGCGCATGCCGCGGAACACCACCAACGCGACGAGGACCAGGGCGCCGATGGCGAGCACGGGGGTCGGCAGGTCCACGCCGAGGCGCTGGACGTACCCGGCGATCACCCGCGAGCCGGTCGCCATCGACGTGAGCCCCGAGGCCGCCACGCCGAGGCCCACCAGCCACGTCAGCCACGGACGCCCGTACGCGCGCTCGGTCACGTAGGCGGCGCCGGCCGCGCGGGGGTACCGCGACCCGATGCACGCGTACGAGAGGCCAGTGAACAGCGCCGCCAGCATCGCGCCGCAGAAGCCGAGCCACATCAGGTGGCCCATCAGCCCCGCCGCCTTGCCGACCAGCCCGTAGATGCCGGCGCCGAGCATGTCACCGACGCCGTAGATCACCAGGGCGCCGAGGCCCATCGTCCGCTTCAATTGTCCGGTCATGCGTCATCGTCGCACACCTGCGCGGCGCGACGGGACCGTCGGCTCGGCGGTCAGTACGCGACGTACGAGACGTCCACCGAGAAGTCGAACGCGGCGTGCGAGCAGTCCACCTCGGGATCGTTGTCGCCGACGACGACGAACGCGAAGTCGTACCGCTGCTCGGCGTAGGCGTACTCGGCGAGCTGCTCCACCACGTCGTCCCCGAAGTCGAGCGTCAGGGCGCCGGGGGTCGCCGGGGGCGGGATCGTGCAGGTGGAGAGGCCCTCCTCGCCGCCGAGGCAGTAGGAGCCGAAGTCCTCGAAGGAGAAGGTCGCGCCGACGACGCGGTCCCACTCGTAGAGGCGCAGGAGCCCGTCCGCCTCGAGCATGTCCACCAGCGGGGAGTAGCTGGCCGCGAGCACGACATCGTCCAGCGTGAGCAGGAAGTGGTCGTCGTAGGTCATGATCTGCTCGTCGCCGGCGTCCGGGCCGCGGAAGTCGAGCCCCACGTCGCAGATCGCCACGTCGCGCGGCATCTCGAGCGACACGACGTCCTCGGTCCGCGCGGTCAGCACCGACTGCTCCGCCTCGAGGTTCCCACCCTCGCCCCAGGCGCAGCCGGCCTCGCGCCCGGGGAACCGCACCTCCAGGGTGACGGTCTCGGGCGCCTCGGCCTCGCACGCCTCCACGATCGTGCCGACGCCGACGGGATTGGGGGGTGCCATCCCGTCGAGCAGGATGGTCTGGGCGCACCCCGCGACCAACGACACGAGCACCACGCGCATCCGACCTCCGCCGGCCACTATGGCACCGAACCCGGGGCCTGCTCGCCCGAGACGTGCGGCGGTGTGTCTCCACGAGCCGCGGCGCCGCGTTCCTGCCGGCGCGAACGGTTAGGCTCCGCCGTTCTTCCACGGCGGGCGTAGATCATGGGCGGCAACCTGAAGTACTTCACCGGTTCGATCGCGACCGCCATCATCGGCATCGTGCTGGGCGGCTGGCTCGGCTACTACTACTCGGGCACGATGACCGGGGCGCTGCAGTCGGCGTTCATCGTGTTCGTGTTGTCCATCCTCGAGATCTCGCTCTCCTTCGACAACGCCGTCGTCAACGCGACGGTGCTGAAGGACATGGACGAGGTGTGGCGCCGCCGCTTCATCACGTGGGGCATCGCCATCGCCGTGTTCGGCATGCGCATCGTGTTCCCGCTCGCCATCGTCTCGATCATCGCCCAGATCGGGCCGATCGACGCCATCGTCCTCGCGGCCACCGAGCCCGACGAGTACTCGAAGATCATCTCGAGCGCGCACATCACCGTCTCCGCCTTCGGCGGCGCGTTCCTGGCGATGGTGGGGCTCAAGCACTTCATCGACTTCGAGAAGGAGGTCTTCTGGATCTCCTGGATCGAGAAGCCGCTCGCCCAGCTCGGGCGCATCGAGGCCGTGCAGATCGGCGTGGTGCTGGCCCTCCTCTGGGGCGTCTCCACGCAGCTCCCCGAGCACGAGCGGCTCGTGTTCCTCGTGTCGGGCATCTTCGGGCTGCTCACCTACATCGCGGTCGACGGCATCGGCGCCGTGCTCGACGCCGCCTCGGAGGCGCAGGGCCTCGCGGTCCGCTCGGGCCTCGCGGCGTTCCTCTACCTCGAGGTCCTCGACGCGAGCTTCAGCTTCGACGGCGTCATCGGCGCGTTCGCCCTCTCGAACAACCTCTTCGTCATCGCCATCGGCCTCGGCACCGGCGCCATGTTCGTCCGCAGCATGACGATCATGCTGGTGGAGAAGGGCACCCTCGCCGAGTACCGCTACCTCGAGCACGGCGCGTTCTACGCGATCGTCGCGCTCGCGGTCATCATGTTCCTCAAGACGTTCATCCACGTCCCCGAGGTCGTGACCGGGCTCCTCGGCGCCGGGTTCATCGTGCTCGCGATGTGGAGCTCGCTGCGCCACAACTCGCGCGAGGCGAAGGCCAACGGCACCGACACCCGCCACATCAGCGGCTAGCACATCAGCGGCTAGGCGATCGCCGCGCGGGCCCGGCGCAGCGCGAGCGCACCGGCCGTCGAGAGCGCCACCAGCCCGAGCACCGCGGTGACCGGGTAGCGCGCCCCCCACGCGTTCCACCGAAGCGCGCCGTCGCGCCGACGCACCTCGGTGCGCTCGCCGACGACGGGGTAGCCGTGGCACAGCCCCGCGATCGGCATCACGACGAATTCGCCGCGGTCGGCCCCCATCTCCACGGCGTAGTACACCCGCTGCCCGGCGAGCCGCTCCCCGACGATGCGCGCCTCGACCACCTCGCCGTCGTCGTGACCGGCCTCCACCGCGAGGCTGGTGACGAGCCCGACCAGGAGGACCACGACGGCGGCGCGGACGATGCGGGGGTGCGAGAGAGGAGGGGCCATCGCGGCGAACGTAGTCCGACAGCCCCGCGCCCCACGCATCAGTTAGGAGCGCGCATGAAGTCGCTCCTCCGGCTCCAGGTCAACGGCGAACCCGTCGAGCTCGCGGTGCCCGACCACTGGACCCTCCTCGAGGCCCTGCGCTACGAGCTCGGTCTCACCGGCACCAAGCAGGGCTGCGACAAGGGGGATTGTGGCGCGTGCACCGTGCTCTCCGACGGCAAGCCCGTGCTCGCCTGCTGCACGCTCGCCCGCGCGGCCGAGGGCCACGCCATCACCACGATCGAGGGCCTCGCCACGCCCGCGGGCCCGGACCCGGTCCAGCGCGCCTTCGACGTCGCCGGGGCGCTCCAGTGCGGGTTCTGCCAGCCCGGCATGATCCTGTCGGCCAAGGCGCTGCTCGCCCGCTCGCCGGACCCGAGCGACGCCGAGATGCGCGAGGCGCTCTCCGGCAACCTCTGCCGCTGCACCGGCTACACCAAGATCTTCGAGGCCGTGCGCCTCGCGGCCCGCGGGATGGCCGACGGGACCGCGGATCCCACGCCGTCCATCCTCTCCGGCCCCCCCGCCGACGGCTTCCTGGTGCTCGGCGCGCGCGGCCGCAAGGCCGACGCCATCGGCAAGGCCACCGGGGATGCGATCTACGCCGACGACATCGCCCTCCCCCGCATGGCCCACGCCAAGATCCTCCGCTCCCCCCACGCCCACGCCCGCATCCTCTCCATCGACACGTCCGCCGCGAGCGCGATGCCCGGCGTGTTCGCCGTGCTCGTCGGTAGCGAGCTGCCGACCCCGTTCTGCGTCATCCCGTGGACCCCCGACGAGACCGCCCTCGCCATCGGCAAGGTGCGCTACGTCGGGGAGGGCGTCGCCGCCGTCGCCGCGGTCGACGAGGACACCGCCAACGCCGCCTGCGCCGCCATCCGGGTCGTCTACGAGCCCCTCCCCGCCGTGATCGAGCCCGCCGCCGCCCTCGCGCCCGGCGCCCCGCTCGTCCACGAGGTCGACTGGAAGGGCCGCCCCTGGGAGAACAACATCTGCAAGGAGGTCGATCTCTCCTTCGGGGAGGTCGACGCCGGCTTCGCCGCCGCCGCCGCCATCACCGAGGGCCGCTGGTTCTACGAGGGCTCCACACACGCGCCGATCGAGCCCCACTGCGCGGTCGCCACGTGGTCGCCCGACGGGCGGCTCACGATCTGGTCGGCCAGCCAGGTGACCCACTACCTGCACCGCGAGCTCGCCAAGGTGCTCGACCTCCCCACCGAGAAGATCCGGGTGATCCAGCCGGTCCTCGGCGGCGCGTTCGGCGGCAAGTCGGAGCCGTTCGACCTCGAGTTCTGCGTCGCCGCGCTCTCCAAGAAGGCCGGCCGCCCCGTGAAGATCCTCTACACCCGCGAGGAGGTCTTCTACAGCCACCGCGGCCGCCACCCGGCGGACATGCGGTTCAAGGTCGGCTGCGCGGCCGACGGCACGATCACCGCCGTGGAGAGCGACATCACGCTCGACGGCGGCGCCTACCACAGCTTCGGCCTCGTCACCGCCTACTACGCGGGGCAGCTGCTCGCCGGACCGACCGCCTTCGGGAGCTACCGCTTCAAGAGCCGCCGCGTCTACACCAACAAGCCGTGTTGCGGCCCCAAGCGCGGCCACGGCAGCGTCCAGCCGCGCTTCGCCTTCGAGACCGCTCTGGACGAGGTCGCCGAGCAGCTCGGCATCGACCCGATCGAGATCCGTCGCCGCAACGCGATGAAGCCCGGTGACCGCACCATCAACGGCCAGCTCGTGCCCTCCACGGGCCTCGGCGCCTGCCTCGACGCGGTGGCCGCCCCCTCCGGCTGGACCGAGCGCCACGGCAAGCTCCCGCGCGGCCGCGGCCTCGGCGTCGCGTGCTCGATGTACATCTCGGGCACCGCCTACCCGGTCTACCCCAACGAGATGCCCCAGGCCGGCGTGATGCTCCGCGGCGATCGCGGCGGCAAGATCACCGTGTTCTGCGGCGCCAACGACATCGGCCAGGGCAGTGACGGCATGCTCGCCTACATCATCGCCGAGGAGACCGGCGTGCCCCCCGACGACATCACCGTCGTGAGCGCCGACACCGATCTCGTGCCCGTCGACCTCGGCGCCTACTCGTCGCGCGTCACCTACATGTGCGGCATCGCCGCGCAGGAGGCCGGCCGCAAGCTCCGCGCCCGCCTCGTCGCCGCCGTCGCCGCGAAGCTCGCCATCCCCGACGAGCAGGTGCTCGTGGCCCTCGGCAGCTACCACGACAAGGCCGATCCCGGCCGCATGGTGTCCGCGCGCGAGGCCCTGATCCTCGCCGAGAGCGCCGCCGGCGTGCCGCTCGTCGAGAGCGGCGGCTACCGCACCCGCAAGGTGGGCGGCGAGTACCGCGGCGGCACGATCGGCGCCTCGCCGGCCTACTCGACCACCGCGCACGTCTGCGAGGTCACCGTCGACGAGGAGACCGGCATCGTCCGCGTCGAGAAGGTCTGGGCGGCGCACGACTGCGGGCGCGCGCTCAACCCCACGCTCGTCGAGGGGCAGATCGAGGGGAGCGTCTACATGGGCTACGCCGAGGCGCTCATGGAGTCGCACACGTTCGACGAGCGCGGCCTCCACACCGGGCCGAACCTGCTCGACTACCGAATCCCGACGAGCATGGAGTGCCCCGACTTCTTCGCGAAGATCGTCGAGACGATCGATCCCGGCGGCCCCTACGGCGCGAAGGAGGCCGGCGAAGGCCCCCTCCACCCCATCATCCCCGCGATCGCCAACGCCATCTACGACGCCGTCGGCATCCGGCTCCGTCGCCTCCCGTTCACGCCCGACCGGGTGCTCGCCGCCCTCCGCGAGCGCGACGCCGCCCGCGTGACGGAGAGCGCCGCCTCCGCCTCCGCCACCCCGACCGAAGGGGGTGCCGCATGCTGAGGATGGAGCCGTTCACCTACAAGGCCGCGCGCTCCTACGCCGAGGCGCTCGACCTCTGGCAGGCGGCCGAGGCGCCGATGTACGTCGCCGGCGGCACCGATCTGTTGCCGAACCTCAAGCACGGCATCCTCCACCCGCGCACGCTCGTCAGCCTCGGGGACATCCCGCTCGACGTCCCCGGCGGCGTCACCGAAAGCGCCGATGCCATCACGATCGGCGCGGGCACGAAGCTCGACGTCCTCGCCGCGAGCGACACGATCCGCACCCTCCTGCCGCCCCTCGCGCGCGCGGCCGGGCTGGTCGCGGGCCCGCAAATTCGCGCGATGGGGACGATCGGTGGCAACGTCCTGCTCGACACGCGCTGCCTCTACTACAACCAGTCGGCGTTCTGGCGCGGCGCGCTCGGCCACTGCCTCAAGGCCGAGGGCACGTGGTGTCACGTCGTCGGCGGCCCGAAGACCTGCGTCGCGGCCCAGTCCTCGGACACCGTGCCCGTCCTGCTCGCGCTCGATGCCGCGCTCCACTTCGTCGGCCCCGCCGGCCCGCGCACGCTCGCCATCCGCGATCTGTACCGGTTCAACGGAATGGATCACCTGACGATCGCGAAGGGTGAGCTGCTCACGCACCTCGTCGTGCCGAAGCCCGCCGCGGGCTTCCGCGGCAGCTACCAGAAGCTCCGCACGCGCGACTCCATCGACTTCCCCCAGCTCGGCGTCGCGATCACCGGCACGTTCGACGGCCCGGTGCCCACCGCGCTCGAGATCGTCATCGGCGCGGCCAACCCGCAGCCCAAGCCCATCCGCGGCCTCGAGGCCTTCCTCGGCGCGCCCCTCGACGACACGCGCGCCGCCGCCATCGCCGACCTCGTCCACAAGCAGACCCGCCCCCAGGCCGCCGTCCACGGCGATCCCGCGTGGCGACGCCAGATGGCGAGCGTGTTCACGCGGCGCGGGTTGTTGGCGCTCGCGCAGGGGTAGCTCGTCGGGCGCATCGAGGGCCTCCGGGCGCGTCCCGGGCGGGGACGCCCGGGCCGGTCGCCTACGGGGTCGGCCTTCGGCCTCCGTTGTGCTCCCCGGCGCGCCGCGCCGGCCGCACGAACCGCGCGGCCGCTCGCGCGCCCGCGCGCCCTCCGGTGCCCTCGCGCGGCCTGCTCGTCGCCGTCCACCCTTCCGTGGAGGCCCCCCCTGTCGAGCAGGTCCCCGCTCCGCGGCCGCCACCTCTCCGTGGAGGCACCCCCCGTCGAGCAGATCCCAGCTCCGCGGCCGCCACATGGCCGTGGAGGCACCCCCTGTCGAGCAGGTCCCCGTTCCGCGGCCGCCACGTGGCCGTGGAGGCACCCCCTGTCGAGCAGGTCCCCGTTCCGCGGCCGCCCGAGCGCCGCCCGCCGTCGGCATCGGATTAGCCTTGATGATGCTCATCCTCCTCCTGGCATCCTGCACCGACGCCCCCGCGCCGAAGGAGGACAGCGGCGGGGCCGACTCCGGCACGGCAGACACGGACTCCGGCGAGCGCGACTCCGGGGACACCGGCGACTCCGGGGACACCGGCGAGACCGGCGACACCGCGCCCGCCGTCGACGCGGACGGCGACGGCTTCGGCGCCGACGTCGACTGCGACGACGGCGACCGTTGGACCTGGCCCGGCGCCGAGGAATGGTGCGACGCGGTGGACCACGACTGCGACGGTGAGCCGCTCGCCGAGAGGGTGTGCGCCAAGGTCCAGGTGCTCGAGCCCATAGAGGACGCCTGGGTCGGCGGCGACGTGACCTCCGGGCAGGTGGTCGATCCGCAGTTCGTGGGCGACCTGGACGGGGTGCCGGGCGAGGAGTTGGCGGTCCGCACGTACCACCGGGCCTCCTGGGATCCGGAGTCCGCCATACGGAGCCTCGCGATCCTGTCTGCCCCGCTCCCGGACGACGGGACGCCGGTCACCGACGTGGCGCGGCACTTCATCGTCAGCGGGCCCTCCGCCGGCCTCACGTACCTGCACACGGCCCGCGGCGTGGGCGACTTCGACGGGGATGGC
>JAKFCH010000292.1:0-11844 GCA_036676765.1 Deltaproteobacteria bacterium | reverse complement strand
CGACGACACCTCCGCGGCGGTCTTCCCCGGCGCGCCCGAGCTCGACGACGACCTGGACAACGACTGCGACGACACCGTCGACGAGGGCACCACCGGCTTCGACAACGACGGGGACGGCGCGAGCGACTCCGAGGGCGACTGCGACGACACCGACGCAACCATCGGCGTGGGCGTGTCCGAGGTCGAGGACGGTGTCGACAACGACTGTGACGGCATCGTGGACGAGGGCACCGCCACCTTCGACGACGACGGGGACGGCTACACCGAGGAGGGCGGCGACTGCGACGACGCCAACCCGCTCGCGAGCCCCGGCGCGGAGGAGGTGCTCAACGGCCTCGACGACGACTGCGACGGCGTGGTCGACGCCGGCCTGCTCGACCAGGACGGGGACGGCTACACGGCCGACGCCGGCGATTGTGACGACACCACCGGCTGGGTGAACCCGGGCATGCCCGAGCACTGCGACGACCTCGACAACGACTGCGACGGCGACACCGACGAGGGCTGCGACGCCGCGGTCGAGGAGGAGATCCCGGTCGAGCCCCCGAACGAGTGCGGCTGCGCGAGTGACGGGCCCCCGGGTTTCGGCGCCGCCTCCCTCGCGCTGGTGCTCCTCGCGGGCCTCCGCCGACGTCGCGCGGCGGCGGGTCCTCCCCGGTAGGGCCGGGTCGGTCCAACTCCACGGGGGCTCCGCCGCGGCCCCGTGGGATACGGCTGCACTCCCATGCCGCTCCCCTTCGCCGCCCCCGCGATCTGGTGCCTGCTCGCCGCCGCGCTCTTCGGCGCGAGCACGCCGATCGCGCGCGCGCTCCTCGACGGCATCGGTCCCCTCACCCTCGCCGGGCTCTTCTACCTGGGGGCCGCGCTGGGGACCGCGCCGTGGGCGCTGCGGGGACACGCGGGCGAGGCGCGCCGGCGCGAGGACGGGCTCCGCCTTGCCGGCGCGGTGCTGTTCGGCGGGATCGTGGGGCCGGTGCTCGTGCTGCTCGGGCTCCGGATGGCGCCGGCGGCCTCGGTCGCGCTCTGGTTGAACCTCGAGGCGCCCGCCACGGCGCTCCTCGGGTGGGCGTTCTTCCGCGAGCACGTCGACCGGCGCACGTGGATCGCGGCGGCGCTCGTCTGGGGCGCGAGCGTGGTGCTGGCCGCGCCGGCGGGCTTCGGGGGCGGGCTGGCCGCGCTGCTGGTGCTCGGGGGCTGCTTCGCGTGGGGCCTGGACAACAACCTCACGTCGGTCATCGCCGGGTACACGCCCGCGCAGACGACGTTCGTGAAGGGGCTCGCGGCGGGCTCGGTCAACCTCCTGCTCGGCGCGCTGTTCGAGGGGGTGCGGCCGGCGGGCCCGGCGATCTTCCTGGCGCTCGGCGTCGGCGTGTTCGCGTACGGCGCGTCCATCGTGCTCTACGTGGCCGGTGCCCAGCAGCTCGGCGCCACGCGCGCCCAGATGATCTTCGCGACCGCGCCGTTCTGGGGCGTGGCGCTCGCGTGGGTGGGCCTCGGCGAGGCGGTGCTGCCGGCGCAGGTGCTCGCCGTGGTCGGGATGGTGGGCGCGCTCGCGCTCCTGTTCACCGAGCGGCACAGGCACGCCCACACGCACGAATCGTTGCAGCACACCCACTGGCACCGCCACGACGACGGCCACCACGACCACCCCCACCCGGGCCGGCCCCGGTGGGGCTGGCACATCCACGCGCACGTACACGCGCCGACGACCCACACCCACCCGCATCGGCCCGACCTGCATCACCGGCACGAGCACGGACCGTGGTAGAGCCACGCCACGGCAGGAAACACATGCGCGCCCGACACCTCTCGACCCTCGTCCTCGCGTGGCTGCTCACGGCGCCGTCGTCGTGGGCCCAGGAGGGGATGGAGCAGGTCCGCCCGTGGCTCGGGATCGGCATCGGGACAGGCCCGGTGGGCGTCCTTGTCGAGGACGTGTTCCCCGGCACGCCGGCGGAGCAGTACGGCCTGCAGGCGGGGGACCAGATCACCGCCATCGCATCGACCCCGGTGCGCGTGCCGAGTGACCTGGTAAGCGCCGTCCGGGCCCAGGGCGTCGGCGCGACGCCGGCCGTGACGTTCGTTCGGGACGGCAGGTCCGCGACGTTGACGGTGAAGCTCGTGGCGATGCCCGACGAGCAGCAGATGTTGTCCGACCGATTGGTCGGCAAGCCCGCGCCCGCCTTCGATCTCCAGGTGATGCACGGCACCGAGCCCGGCAGCCTCGCGGATCTGAAAGGCCGGGTGGTCCTCGTCGAGTTCTGGGCGACGTGGTGCCCGGCGTGCCGCACGACACACCCCCGCCTCTCCGAGCTCGCAACATCGGACAAGCGCATCGCCGTCCTCGCCATCAGCGGCGAGGACGAGGCCGTGATCCAAGCCTACGTCGCGAGGAACAAGCCCGCGTTCACCGTACTGCGGGACGCGAAGCACGAGACGCCGGGCAAGTGGCCGATCTCGGCGATCCCGGTGCTCGTCGTCATCGACAAGGCGGGCCAGGTCGCGTTCGCCACGCTCGGCGCCGGCTCGAACCTCGAGGACGCGATCACCGTCGCCCGGCGGCTCGCCGGGCCGTGAGGCCGCTCACGGAGGGGACGCCCCCGCCCGCACCCACGCCCGCGCCGCCTCGGACGACCACTCCCGCGCGCCGTCTACCCGCTCGACGAGCCGCCCCGCCTCGATCCGGAACGTGACAGGTAAATCCCGGACACCCAACGTCGCGGCCATGCCCGGATCGCGCGCGATCTCCGCCGGCACGGCCCCGCCGAAGAACGCCTCGACGGAAGCGGGGTTCTCGTCGACCGACACCGCGACGAGCGGAGTCCCCTCCCCTCGCGCCGCCTCCAGCAGCCCGGGGAGCTCGTCCCGGCACGGGGCGCACCAGGTGGCCCACACGTGGAGGAGCCCGTCCCGTGGGGCCAGCGCGGGCGCGTCCCCGAAGGTGGGTGTGGTCGTGAACGGCATGGCGGGCGCCCGACCGACGGCGCGCCACGCGAGCCACGCGGCGCCCTGGAGCGCCACGAGCACGCCGAGCACGAGCAGGGCGCGCCTCACCGCTCCTGCCCCTCGACGCGCTCCACGCCGCGCCCCACGCCGCGCCCTCCGCCGCGCCCTCCGAAGAGGAGGTAGAGCGCGGGCAGGACGAGCAGGGTCAGCGCCGTGGACGAGATCACCCCGCCGATCACCACGGTGGCGAGCGGGCGCTGGACCTCCGCGCCGATGCCGGTGTTCAGGGCCATCGGGACAAAACCGAGGGAGGCGACCAGGGCCGTCATGAGCACGGGGCGGAGGCGCTCGCGGGCGGCGTGCTCGACCGCCGCGCGGAGCGCCATCCCGCGGTCCAACGCGTTGCGCACCGTCGAGACGAGCACCATGTCACCGAGCACGGCCACGCCCGAGAGCGCGATGAAGCCCACCGCCGCCGAGATGCTGAACGGGAGGTCCCGCAGCCACAACGCCACGACGCCGCCGACCGCCGCGAAGGGCACGCCGGTGAACACCCGCAGCGCGTCGAGCACCCGGCCGTAGGTCGCGTACAGGAGCGCGAAGATGAGCCCGAGCGCGATCGGCACCACGATCAGCAGCCGGGTGCGGGCCCGCTCGAGGTGCTCGAACTGCCCGCCGAAGCGCACGTAGTACCCCGACGGCAGGTCCACCTCGCGCGCGATCGCCGCCTTCGCCTCTGCCACGAACGAGCCCACGTCGCGGTCGCGGACGTTCGCCTGGACGACGACGCGCCGGCGGCCCCACTCCCGGTCGATCCTGGCCGGGGCCTCGACCACCTCGATGTCGGCCACGCGCGAGAGCGGCACCGGCTGTGTCCCCGGCGCGGTGACGAGCACGCGCCCGAGCGCCTCGGGGTCGGTCCGGTACTGCTCCGCGAGCCGCACCGTCACCGGGAACCGCCGCTCGCCCTCCTGGAGCTCGGCGACCTCGGTGCCGCCGAGCGCCTCGACGACATCGAGGATCGCGCGGGCGGGGACGCCGAGCCGGCCCGCCGCCTCGCGATCGACGCGCACCTCGAGGACGGGCGTGCCGGTCACGGGCTCCGTCACGATGTCCACACCGCCGGGGATGCGCTTCAGTACGGCGTCGACCTCGCGGGCCTTGCGCTTGAGCAGGTCGATGTCGTCGCCGAAGATCTTCACGCCCACGTCCGCCCGCACGCCCGCCACCATCTCGTTCACCCGCATCTCGATGGGCTGGGTGATCCCCGTGCGCATCCCCGGGAGGGTCTCCAGCTCGGTCTGGATGGCCGAGGCGAGCTCGTCCTGGGTCTCCGCGCGGGTCCAGCGCGCGCGGTCGGTCAGCGTGACGAACACGTCGGAGAGCTCGACGCCCATCGGGTCGGTCGCGACCTCGGCGGTGCCGGTGCGGGTCCAGATGCGCTCGATCTCGTCGGGGAAGGCGGCCAGCAGCACCTGCTCGATGCGCGTGCCGTACCGGACGGACTCGTCCACCGACACGCCGGAGAGCCGCACGGTGTTGACCACGAGCGCCCCCTCGCGCAGGCGCGGGACGAACTCCGAGCCGAGCTGCGTCGCGAGGAAGATCCCGTTGGCGAGCACGAGCCCGGCGCACGCGAGCACGAGCGCGCGGTGGCGGAGGACGAAGTCGAGCACGGGTCCGTAGAGGCGGCCGAGGCCGCGGACCAGCCCGTTCTCCTTGGGGGACACCTTGCCCCGGAGCGCGAAGCTCGTGAGGACCGGCGTGAGCGTGAGCGAGAGCAACATCGAGCCCGCGAGCGCGAAGATCACCGTCAGCGCCATCGGCCGGAACATCTTCCCCTCCACCCCCTCGAGCGCGAGGATCGGGAGGTAGACGACGAGGATGATGAGCTCGCCGAAGAGGGTCGGGCGCCTCACCTCCAGCGCGGCCTCCCGGACGACGGCGAGGCGATCCTCGTCCGGGCGCTCGGCGACACGGCGGACGGCGTTCTCCACCTGGATGATCGAGCTGTCCACGAGGAGCCCGAAGTCGATGGCCCCGAGGCTCATCAGGCTCCCGGCGATGCCGGCCTGGAGCATCAGATCGGAGGCGAAGAGCATCGAGAGCGGGATCACCGCCGCGACGACGAGCCCCGCCCGGAAGCTGCCCAGGAACGCGAACAGCACCGCGACGACGAGCAACGCCCCTTCGAGGAGGTTGGTGCGGACGGTGTCGAGCACGCGATCGACCAGCGACGTGCGCGTGTACACCACGTCGACCGTCACGCCCTCCGGGAGGCTCGCGCGCGCCTCCTCGAGCCGCGCGGCGAGGCGCTCGGTCACGTCGCGGCTGTTCTCGCCCATGAGCATGAAGCCGAGGCCGAGGACGGCCTCGCCCTCGCCGTCCGCGGTGACGGCGCCGCGGCGGATCTCGCGGCCCTCCTCCACGCGCGCGACGTCGGCGATGCGGACCGGGAGACCTCCGCGCGAGGTGACGACGACGTTGGCCACGTCCTCGGGCCGCGTGGCCCGCCCCAGGCCCTGCACGAGCAGGGACTCGCCCGCGGCGTCGATCGTGCCCCCGCCCGCGTTGCCGAGGTCCTCGCGCAGCGCGTCCGCGACCTCGTCCAGGGAGAGGCCCCAGCGGTAGAGCATCGCCGGGTCGACCACGACCTGCACCTGCCGCTCGTCCCCACCCCACGCGTTCACCTCGGCCACGCCGGGCACGGAGCGGAGCTGGGGCGCGAGGATCCAGTCCTGGACGGTCCGAAGCTCGGCGAGCGACCGACCGGGGCCGCGCACGAGGTAGTGGAACACCTCGCCGAGGCCGGTGGCGACGGGGCCGAGCGACGGGGGCGCCTGCCCCGTCGGCAGCCGCGCGGTCGTCATGCGCTCGGTGACGAGCTGCCGGGCACGGTACAGATCCGTGCCGTCTTCGAACACGAGGGTGATCTGGGAGAGGCCGAACCGGGAGAGGGACCGCACCTCTTCGAGCCCCGCCATCCCCGAGAGGACCTGCTCGAGCGGCGCGGTGACCTGCCGCTCGATCTCCTCGGGGGCGAGCGCGGGCGCGGTCGCGTTGACCTGCACCTGCACGGGGGTGGTGTCGGGGAAGGCGTCGAGGGGGAGCCGCGCGAACGCGAGCGCGCCGTAGACGGCGATCGCGAGCCACGCGACCACGACGACGAGCCGGTGCCGCAAGGACCAGCGGATGAGGGCGTCGAGCAGCACGGGCTACTCCACGTCGCAGCAGCCGGCGCCGATGCTGTCCTTGAGGGTCTCGGTCTTGAGCAGGAAGCTGCCCTCGGTGACCACGTCCTCGCCCGGGGCGACCCCGCGCTTCAGCACCACCACCGCGCCCTGCCGCGCGGCGACCTCGACGCGGCGGGCCTCGTAGAGATCGTCCGCGAGGCGCACGAACACCAGGTCGGCACCCTTGGCGCGCTGGAGGGCGGCGGCGGGCACCGCCACCGCGGCGGCGTCCGGCGTGGCGATGCGCACCTGCCCGAACAGGTTCGCGCGCAGGAGGCCGTCGGGGTTCGGGAGCGCCGCCCGCGCGAGCACGGTGCGCTTCGCGGGGTCGATGGTCGGGGCGATGGACGCGATGGTGCCCTCGTAGACGCGGTCCCCGAGCATGTCGGAGCCGAACGTCACGCGCTGCCCGAGCGCGACGCCCGCGAGATCGGCCTCCGGCACGTCGATGTCCGCCCACACCGACGAGGCGTCGACCACCTCGAAGAGCACGGCGCTCTCCTCCACGTGGCCGCCGACGACCGCCACCCGCCGGGTGACGACGCCCGAGAGCGGAGCGGACAGGGTGTAGCGGCCGGCCGTCCCCTCGCCGGCGCCGACCATCCCGAGCGCGGCCTCCGCGGCGCGCAGCTCCGCCCGCGCGGCGTCCCGTTCGGCGCGGGTCCGATCGACCTCGGCG
Organism: Deltaproteobacteria bacterium; assembly: GCA_036676765.1. GTDB lineage: Bacteria > Myxococcota_A > UBA796 > UBA796 > SXON01 > CAJBVW01. Next base: position 4,986 of record JAKFCH010000292.1, on the reverse strand, counting down.
ACCGAGATGGCGCCGGTGGGGCCGAGGTCCTCGCGGCGCGCGAGCTCGGCCTCGGTCAGGGCGAGCCTCGCCCGCGCCACGTCGATCGAGGCGCGCCCGCCGCCGACCACGGCGCTGTCGAGGACCGCGAGCGCCTGCCCGCGCCGGACCGTCGCGCCCACGTCCACGCGGAGCTCCGCGACGACGCCGGGGGCGCGGGCGCTCACGAGCGCCACGCGCGTGGCATCCCACGCGATGGTCGCCCTCGCCTCGAGCCCGCCCTCGTCGGCGCGGGCCTCCGCCTTCATGATGACGAGCCCGGCGCGGCGCGCGGTCTCGGGGGACTTGAACCGCACCGTCGTGCCGTCGGCGGGCGCGTCGTCGGTCGACACGTCCACGGACGGACGGCCGCCGTTGTCGGGGTGGTGGATCGGGCAGAAGGACAGGGGGAGCCCGTGCTCGGGGCACCAGTCGCCCTTCGCCCGGTAGACGGCGGCGAGGGCGGGGTTGCACTTCGGGCACGCGGGCGCGAGCACGCCGTGCTCGCACAGGGCGTCCTCGGAGACGACGGGCGTCGCGGCGGGCGCCGGCATCGGCGCCGCCCCTTCCTGGCCGCACGCGACCAGGAGCAGGAGGACGAGCATCTACTGGATCTTCGCGGGGCGCTCGATCTTCAGGTCCGGGTTGCACTTGAGGCAGTGCGACTCCGGGAGGCCGTGCTCGTCGCACCAGTCGCTCGTGGCCTTGAAGGCGGCGGTGAGCGACGGGTTGCAGCGGGTGCACTGCGACTCGGGGACGGCGTGCTCGGCGCACCAGTCCTCGTGCGAGCCGGGGGTCACCCCGGCGTCGGCGTGGCCCGCCTCGGCGGGGGCGGTGGGGGCGGCCGGCGCCGTGGCGGCGGCGGGCGGAGGCGGAGCGGGCGTGGAGGCCGGCGCGGTGGGCCCGTTCGAGCAGGCGAACATCAAGGCGAGGAGGAACGACATGGGGAGCTCCGATCGGAGGCGGGTGAGCGGGACGACGAGGCGGTCGGCGCTCAGGCGATCGGAGGGGGTGTGGGCGGCGGGCCGGCGCGCGACTCCGGCCGGTCGAAGCGCACCGGCGCGTCGACGAGGAGGAAGCCGTCCGTCAGGAGCGCCTGGGCGATCGGGAACGGCACCGTGGCACGCGCCGCGAAGAGGCAGGCGGCCGTGTCACAACAGTCGCCACTCCCCTCGTCGTCCTCGGTCGAGCCCGCCGCGGCCTCGTCGGCGCAGCAAGCGGCGACGAGCTCCCCGACGACCGGCATCGCCTCGCGCAGCTCGCACGGGACGAGCCCGACGAGCAGGGAGAAGAGCACGAGGACGCGGGAGAGGTGTCGCACCGCGGGACGCTTAGCACGGGCCCGGCATACGGGCCCGAGCGGCGGCGCGACCACGTCACCAGCGCGATCAGCCCGCCTTGGTGAAGGTCCGGCTGTAGAGCAGGCTGCCCTCCTCGTCGTAGTACTCGCCGGTGAAGGTGTCGCCGACGATCTCCACCCACATGAACCCGGCGGTCGACTCCTCGAAGTGCGTGGGGTGGTCCCCCTCGAGATCCGAGGTCTTCGACCCGGTGCCCGAGATGATGAGCTCGGCCTTGCCACACTTGGGCTCGAGCCACTGCATCGAGTGGTCGTGGCCGCTGAAGTAGACGTCGACGTGTTCGCAGACGGCCTCGTCCATGAAGTCGCGGAAGCCGCCGCCCCAGCCCTGCCCGTCGTAGCTGCCCGCGTCGCCGTGGGGGCCGTTCGAGTAGTACGGGTGGTGGCCGAAGGCGATCTTCCAGGTCGCGGCGGACCCGGAGATGGCCTCGTTCGCCCAGGCGAGCTGGTCCTGGCCCCAACCCCAGATGATGGCGTTGGTGTCGAGCGCGAACAGGTCGATCTGCCCGCCCGCCTGTGACTGCTTGTAGTAGCGGCTCGGGAGCTTCCACTGGGTGTTGACCCGCGCGTACTCCACCTGCGGCTCCGGCCGCTCGATGTCCTCGCCGGAGCCCTCGCCGCCGTAATCGTGGTTGCCGAGCACCACGTAGAACGGGAACGAGAGGTTCGCGTAGGGCAACTCGAACTTCTCGACGAACTGGTCGTCGTCGAGGTCGTCGACGCCGTCGCCGTAGAAGTTGTCGCCCAGGTACAACGCGAAGTCGCAGCCCTTGGCGGCGCAGATCGCCTCCACGGAGTCCGCCACGGCATACTGCGTGTCGTTGCCGGAGCCGGCGTCGCCGATGGCGACGAAGCGCGTCGGGATCATGGGCACCTGGGGCACCCCTTCGCCGCCGCCGTCCCCGGCCTCGGTGCCGGGCAGACCGGTGGTTGCGCCGTCGGCGTCCGAGCGCCCGAGCCCGAGGTTACAGGCGCCGAGGGCCAGGAGCAGCAGGGCGCCCGCTGCGAAAGGGTTGTTTTCCATGTAGTTCTCCGCGTGAGTGGACCGGGCCGGCGTCTGTCCGCTCGACAGGGCCCCGGTTTGGGGGCGCCAACCTGCCACGAAACAGGCGGCGCCGGTACACCCAACTGTGGCGCGGCTCGTGCTTCGCGCGTGCCTCCATCCGCTATTCGGCGGCGCACGGTCGTCACGGAGTGTCGGTGCTCGGCGTGACAAGTACGCGAAAGCGTCGCTACTTGCGTTCCTTCTTCAGGCGGTGAAGAAGGTGTCAATCCACGACGCTACCGAAGCACAGCCGCGCGCGATCCAACTCGAGCCCAGCGGCGGTGAGCGCCCGGAGCTACCGCTCCGCGAACCAACCCAGCGTGCCGCCTTCGAGCCAGCCGACGTCGATCGCCCCCGCCGCCGCGAGCGCCGCCGCCGCGTCGGTGGACCGCCCGCCACCCTTGCCGCACACCGTCACGATCGGCCGGTCGAGGGGGAGCCGCGTCGGGTCCGCCTCGATCTCCGCGAGGGGCACGTGCACCGCCCCCTCCACGTGCCCGGTGGCGTAGTCCTCCGCCCCCCGCACGTCCACAACAACCACGTGCTCGCCCGCCGCGCGCCGCGCCCGCAGCTCCGCGCGGGTGATCTCCCTGCTCATGTCGGCCTCCCCAACGTCTCGCGCATGCGCGCCGCCACCACCACGCCCGACGCGAGCGTCACCCCCGCCACCAGCCACACCGCCGCGCCGACCCCGAACGCGTCCGCCACCACCCCCGCGAGCAGGGCGCCGATGGCGTAGCCCATGTCGCGCCAGAGCCGGTAGGTCCCCATCGCCGAGGCGCGCCACGCGGGGTGCGCCACGTCCCCGATCGCCGCGAGGATGGTCGGGTAGACCATCGCCGTGCCGAGGCCGAGGAGCACCTGGCCGAGCGCGAAGGCCGGCACGGCGGATCCGGTCGCCACCGTGGCGATGCCGACCGCCTGCACGACCATCCCGCCGGCCACGAGCCATTTGCGGCCGATCCGGTCGGAGAGCGCGCCCGTGGCGAGCTGCGAGAGTCCCCACACCGCGGGGTAGAGCGCCGCGAGCCACCCGATCTGGGCGAGCCCGAGCCCCGCCGCCGCGAACACGAGCGGGAACAGGCCCCAGGCCATGCCGTCGTTGAGGTTGTTGACGAGGCCCGCCTGGGTGACCGAGGACAGGTCGCGATCGAGCAGCGTCGTCCGCCAGAAGACCTCGCGCTGGCTCGGCAACCCCTCGGGCGGGAGGGCTCCGGCGAGCGTCGCCTCGTGACGCACGTGGTGGATCGTCTCGCGGACGAGCAGCGTGGAGAGGCCGAGCCCGAGCGCCACGTAGGCGACCCCGAGGTAGAACGGCTCCGGGCGGAGGCCCCACCTGGAGGCGACCCAACCCGTCGCTAGCGCCGAGCCCGCGACCGCGAAATAGCCTGCGAATTCATTGAACCCCATCGCGAGACCGCGCTGCTTCGGCCCGGTGAGGTCCACCTTCATGATGACGGTCGTGGACCACGTGAGGCCCTGGCTCACGCCGAGGAGCACGTTCGCGAACAGGACCCACGACCACGACGGCGCCCACATGAGCAGGAACGGCACCGGGACGGCGAACAACCAGCCGCCGACGAGCACCTTCTTCCGGCCCACCACGTCGGAGAGCCGGCCGGCGAGGTAGTTCGTGAGCGCCTTGCTCACGCCGAAGGCGACGATGAACGAGAGCACGGCGGTCTTCGCGGCGAGGCCGAACACCTCCTCGGCCATCGGGGGGAGGATGCTCCGCTCCATGCCGACCATGGCGCCGACGAAGGCGTTCACGAGCACGAGGAGCGAGAACTGCGCCAGGTTCTCCCGCAGGCCCAGCGCGGGCGGGGCGGCGGCGGCCTTCGCCTCGGTCACCTTCGCCTCGATCACCGGGGCGCTCACGCCCCCACCGCGACGCCGATCCCGGCGGCCCGCCAGTCGGCGACGCCCTCCTCGGCGTGCCACGCCTCGAAGCCTGCCGCGCGCAGGACCCGCACCGCGTCGAGCGCCAGCACGCACCAGGGCCCGCGGCAGTAGGCGACGACGGCCCGGTCGCGCGGCAGCTCGTCGAGGCGCGCGGCGAGCTCGGCGAGCGGCACCGAGCGCGCCCCGGGAAAGTGCCCGGCGCGGAACTCCTCGGGCGCCCGCACGTCGAGGACCGTCACCTCGGCACGGGCGGCCCGCGCCACGAGCTCCTCCCGCCGGACCGGCTCCAGCGAGCCCCGCTCGGCGTGGAAGGCGCGCCGGACCTGCTCGATCTCGGCGAGCCGCGCCTCCCCCATCCGGCGGAGCGCCACCCCGAGCTCGGACACGCTCGCGTCGGCGAGCCGGTAGTGGACGTGCTGCCCGCGCTTGTCCGCCTCGACGAGCCGCGCGCCCTTGAGCACCTGGAGGTGCTGCGACGTGTTGGCGACGGTGGCGCCGACCTCGCGGGCGAGCTCCTCGACGGCGCGGGGGGCCTGCGCGAGCAGGTCGAGCAGCTCGAGCCGCACGGGGCTCGCGAGGGCCTTCCCCACGCGCGCGAGGTGGCCGTAGACGGTGTCCTTGAGGACGCGGCCGGTGGTGGGGGCGGGTTCCATGCGGGCGG
>JAKFCH010000291.1:0-28117 GCA_036676765.1 Deltaproteobacteria bacterium | reverse complement strand
CGCGCGGCCGGCCGCCGCCTGGGTGCCCGCCGAGGGGCGCGTGCGGGTGCGGTTCCCCGGGGTGCCGCCCGCCCCCGGGACCGCCGTGATCCTCGACGGGAAGGCCCGCCTGCTCGACCCCGGGGCGCTCCCCGGCGCGCCCGACCCGGTGTGGGAGGCCACGCGCGCCGGCGTCGCGAGCCGCCTCTCCGCGCGCGAGGTGGTGCGCATCGGCCCGCCGCCCCCGACGTTCGACCTCTCCGCGGCCACGCACGCCGGGCTCCTGCGCGCCATGCTCGACGGCGACCGCTCGGGCGTGCCGACGGACGTGGCCGACCGCATGCGCCGCACCGGCACGTGGCACCTCGTCTCCATCTCCGGGCTCCACATCGGGCTCTGCGCCAGCGTCGCGTGGGGGATCGCGTGGGTGCTCACCCGCCCGCTCGTCCTGGTGTGGCGCCACGGCGGGCTGCGGTGGCTCTGCGCCATCGCGGCGGTCGGGGCCGCGGTGGCCTACGCCGACCTCGCGGGCTGGCCGCTCCCGGCGCGGCGTGCCGTGTGGATGAGCGCAGCGGGCGCGGTGGTGGCGGCGCTGCGGGTGCGTCCGGGCGTCGCCGAGGTGCTCGCGCTCGCCTGGCTCGGCACCAGCGCGGCGGAGCCCGGCGCCATCGCCAACGCGGGCGCCCAGCTCTCGTTCGGCGCGATGATCGGCATGGCGCTCGTGGGGCCGCGCGTCACGCGCTGGCTCCCGCCCGACGCGCCGTGGTGGGTCCGGTGGCCGGTGGGCGGCCTCGCGACGACGGCCGGCGCCACCGCCGGCACCCTCCCCACGGTGGCCTGGTACTTCCAGGACCTCGCGCCCACCGCGCCGCTCGCCAACCTCGTCGCCGTCCCCCTCATGGGGACCATCGCGACGCCCGCCCTGCTCGCGAGCCAGGTGCTCCCCGCGCCCCTCGGCCCGATCGCCCTCTGGGTGGCCGACGGCGCGCTCGCCCTCGGCCTCGCCGCGCTCGCCCCGCTCGACACCGCGCCGATCCACCCCGCTGTCGGCCTCCCCGGCGCCGCGCTCCTCGCCGCGGCGGTGCTCCTCCGCCGGCACGTCGTCGCGGCGGCCACGCTCACCGTCCTCGCGCTCGGGCTCGCCGAACGGCCCGTCGGGGTGCTCGTGGTCCGGTTCCTCGACGTCGGTCAGGGCGACGCCGCCTTGATCGAGTGGCCCGACGGCCGCGCCTGGCTCGTCGACGCCGGGCCGCCGGGGGAGGCCGTGCTGCTCGCGCTGCGGCGGTGGGGCATCCGTCGGCTCGACACCGTCGTGCTCACCCATCCCCACCCCGACCACCACGGCGGCCTCGATGCGCTGCTCCGCGAGCTGCCGGTCGGCACCGTGCGCGTGCCCCGCCTGCCGCTCCCCGGCGAGGACGAATTCGCCGCGCTGCTCGCGCACACGCGCGCGCGGCGGATCATCGGCGCATGGGGCGTCGACGCCGCGGGCACGAGGGGCCGCGGTGCGGCGGGCGCCTTCTCGTTCCTCCACCCCGGCCCCGCGTTCGCGACCGACAACGTGAACGACGAGAGCCTCGTCGTGCGCGTGGGGTTCGGCGCGCGCCGGTTCCTGTTCACCGGGGACATCGAGGCGGGCGGGGAGGCCGCGCTCCTCGCCACCACGGCGGACCCCGCCGATCTGCGCGCCGACGTGCTCAAGGTGCCCCACCACGGCAGCCGCACGTCGTCCTCCGCGGCGCTGCTCGCCGCCGTGGATCCGTCGGTCGCGGTGATGGGCGTCGGTCGCGGCAACCGCTACGGGCACCCCCACGCCGAGGTGACGGCGCGCTACCGGGGCGTGGACGTGTACCGGACGGATCGCGACGGGACGGTGGAGATCCGCACGGACGGGCGATCGCTGGAGGTGCGCCGGCATCCCCCGGAGCTCTGGCGGGTGCGGAGCGCGGCGCCGCCGGTCGCCCCGGCGACCGGGATCGCGGGGAGTTGAGAGGTCCGCCTGGAAGGGGCGAAAGTTTGCAGGCGTGTCCACGGCCGGCTAGCCGCCCCCTCCATGTCTCCCTTCCTGCCCGAAATCCTGAGCGTCTGGGCCACCCGCCTCGGCGCCGAAGCCCCGGCGCGCCTCGCCGTCCTGGTCGCCGTCGCGGCGGTGGTGTACGCCGCACGGGGCGTGGTCCTCCCGCCGCGGCGGGCCCGCGCGCTCCGCATCGGGGCGGTCGCGCTCCTCTCGGGCGTGGCGGTGGCCGCGGCGGCGGCGCGCGCCTCGGTCGTCGACGACGCGTACATCGCTCTCCGCTACGCCCGGAGCCTGCTCGAGGGCGACGGCCTCGTCTTCAACGTCGGCGAGCGGGTGGAGGGCTACACCGACCTGTTGTGGGTGCTCCTCGTGGCGCTCGGGACCGCCCTCACCGGCGTCGAGCTCCCGCTCGTGGCGCTGGTGCTGAACCTCGTCGTCGTGGCCGCCAACGTCTGGATGGTCGCCGTGAACGCGCGGCGGCTCTTCGGCCCTGGCGGGTTCCCCCTCGCCGCGCTGCTCCTCGCCGGCCATGCCGTCTTCCTCGCCCACGGCACCACGGGGCTCGAGACCGGCCTGGTCGCGCTCCTCGTGCAGCTCGCGCTCTACGCCCTCACCGGGCCGGCCGGGCCCCGATCGTCCGCCTGGGCGGGCGTGGCGCTGGTGCTCGCCGTGAACACGCGTCCCGACGCGGGCCTCTTCCTCCCCATCGCCGCGCTCACTGTCGCGGAGCGGGCGCGCCCCGGCGGCCCCCGCGCCGTCTTCCGGGACCTCCTGGCCCTCGCCGCGCCCGGCGTCGTGCTCCTCGGCGTCGAGGCGTGGCGCGTGACCTACTACGGCGACTGGCTCCCCAACACCGCGCGCGCCAAGTCGGCGAACGGAGCCTACTGGTCGCAGGGCTTCGTCTACCTCGTCGAGTTCTGGCTCGGCAGCGCCTCGCTGCCGTGGGCGCTCGCGGGCGCCGCGTGGGCGGTCCGGGGCTCGGCCCCCCGTCCGGCGCGGCTCTACATCGGGCTCGGGCTCGCGCTCCAGACCTTCTACGTCGCGCGGATCGGCGGCGACTTCATGAGCGGGCGCTTCTTCGTGGTGCTGCTCCCGCTCCTCGCCATCTCCGCCGAAGGGGCCTGTCGCGACCTCCATCTTCGCCGTCCCGCCGCGGCCGCCGCCCTCGTCGGGCTCCTCGTGGCCGGGCTCGCGAGCGGGAGCCTCGTCCGGACGGGCTCCCTGCGCTGGTACATCGCCGACGAGGGCTCGCTCTACCCGGTGAAGCGCTGGTCCCCCGTCACCATCGGGCACGTGTCGTGGCGCTCCGGCTCCGCCGTCGGGCGGACCCTCACCGACCGCGGCATCACCCCGACGATCGCCGCGGGCACCATCGGCATGCTCGGGTACTACGGGCGGCTCCCGTTGATCGACACCCACGGGCTCACCGACCGCACGATCGCGAGCGTCGAGGGCAATCGGCGCGGGTACGTGGGCCACGAGCGCAACGCGTCCGAGGCCTACCTCGTCTCCCGCGGCGTGACGCTCGTGCAATCGCCGAGGTTGTGCGGCGACACGAAGTGGCTCGCGCTCCGCGAGGTGGTGCCGCCCACGGGGCAGAACCCGAAGAAGCGCTGGTGCTTCCTCCGCTGGGATCCCGCGCTCGCGCGGCGCATGCGCGAGGGCGCCCCGGAGTGGGGGCTCCCCGACCCCGAGGCGTGGCTCGACGCCTACGTGGTGTCGCTCCCCACGCGCAAGCCGGCCGAGGTGGCCGAGGATCTCGTCTTCCTCGACCGCTGGTACTTCGAGCCGAACCCCGACGCGGCGCGGCGCGACGCGATCGCGCGTCGGGCCACCGAGGGTGTCTCGGCCAACTGATCCGACCGGGCGGAGGCGGGGAAGCGCGGCGCCGGTGCCTACGCCGGCATCGTGCACAACGCCGAGGGAAACACCCGCACCACGCGCACCGGCAGCGGGGCCATCAGCGCGCGCATCTCGCCGAGAGTGGCGCCCCGCCGCACGGAGAGGATCCCGTCGTGCACGGCGTCGGGGCCGAGGCCGACGAGCGGCGCCAACACCGAGAAGCCCAGCACCCCGTAGAGGGTGACCTCGAGGTCGAAGATGTAGGCGCTGCGGGCCACGCGCGCGGCCTCCCGCACCAGCCCGTGCCGCACGCCGTGGGGGAGGTGGTGCATCATCAGCGTGTTGGTGACGAGGTCGAAGCGCCGATCGGGGAAGGGGAGCTCGGTCGCGTCGGCCGTGACGAGGGTCGCGCGGTTGCCCATGCGCTGGGTCGCGTAGCGGACGAAGGCCTCGCTCTTGTCGACGCCGACGAGCTCACAGGGGAGGTCGGTGTCGGCGAGCGCGGCCAGCAGGCCGGCGGAGCCGGTGCCGACGTCGAGCACCCGGAAGGGCGCGGGGCGTCCGAGCGCCTCCCAGTGGCGACGGATCCGGCGCACGTGCGCCTGGTACCAACGCGACGCGCGGTTCCAGCGGTCGAGGTCCTGGAGGATGCGGCGCCCGCGCGAGGAGAGGCCCTCGCGATCGAGCAGCTCCTCCTGCTGGGTGCGCAGCAACGACGCGAACATCAGGCTCCATCGAGGAAGCGGCGGAGCGGCAACACGCAGAACCCCCAGGCCACCGCGTCGGCCCACTCGATGCGGAAGGCATCGAGGGTGCGCGCGCCGGTCGCCGTGTCCAGAAGGTAGCCACAGCCCGACCAGGCGCTCGCTCGAATGCCGGCGGCGCCCCGCTGGACATCGCCCGGGCACGCGGCCACGCCGGTGATCGTGGCGTCCTCGGGGCCCTCGACGGGCCGGCACAACCAGTCTCGCTTCACGTCGAACACCGTGACCTTCCAGGCGCCGCGCGCCTCGGCCCGCTTGCCGACGAGCCCGAGGGCGCGGAGCACGCGGGTGGCGTCACGATCGTTCGCCTCGACGAGCCGGCGGAGGTCGGCCACGCGCACGACCACGAGGGAGGTGTGGGCGCCGGCGCGCGCGCCGAGGCGGCTCACCCACGCGACCTGGAGGGTGTCGGGCACCTCGGCGGTGGCCTCGCAGGTGGCGCCGCTCGGGTCCGCCGCGCGCGCGGCGGGCGGCGCGACGAGGACGGCGAGGCAAACGGCGGCGAGGAGGCCGAGGAGGCGCGCGACGGCCCTCACGTCTGCCCCTGGGCCCTCGCCCGGAGCGCGAGGTCCAGGTGGGTCGCGGTGCCGAGGATGTCGAGGCCCGGGCGCGGGGGCGGCTCCTTGAGGAAGCGCTCGCGGAGGCCGTGCCAGCGCTTCGCCGCGTCGATCGCGCGGTCGTTCTGGACCTTGTCGGACTCCTGCAGGCGGATCAGCTCCTCGAACGCCTGCACCTGGAGCCCGAGGTCCTTGCACAGGAGGAACGAGTCCACCGTCGCGAAGGAGGCCTCGGTGAGCTGCTGCTCGAGCGGAAACCGCCCGCGGACGGCCTTCATCTCCAGATCGTCGCTGAACACCACGCCGCCGAAGCCGAGCCGCTTGCGGAGGATGCCGTCCACGATGCGGGTCGACATCGTGGCGGGGAGGTCCTCGTCCCACCCCGGGTAGACGACGTGCGCGGTCATCACGGTGGCGACGCCGGCGGCGAGGCACGCCCGGAACGGCGCGAGCTCGACCTGGTCGAGATCGGGCGGGTCCTTCTCGACGACGGGCAGCTCGAGATGCGAGTCGCTCGCGGTGTCGCCGTGGCCGGGGAAGTGTTTCGCGCACGCGATGCACCCCTCGGCCTGCATGCCGCGGATGAACGCGGCGGCGTGCCGCCCCGCGGCGTCCGCGCCGGCGGCGAACGCGCGGTCCCCAATGATGGGGTTCTTCGGGTTCGAGTCCACGTCGGCCACGGGCGCGAAGTCGAGGTCGAAGCCCAGGGCGCGCACCTCGCGGCCGAGCGCGCGGCCGATGGAGGCGGAGAAGCGCGGTTCGTCGACGTTTCCGACCCACCGCATCGGCGGCCAGACGGTGGCGGGCGCCTTCACGCGCTGCACGCGACCGCCTTCCTGGTCGACGCAGCGGATGGGCGGGAGATCCTTCGGGAGGAGGCTCGCGAGCTCGCGGTTGAGCTCGCGGACCTGGCCGGCCTCGTCGACGTTGCGGGCGAACAGCACGAAGCCGCCGGGCTGGCACGCGCGGATCCACGCGCGCTCCTCGTCGGTGAGCGAGGGACCGGCGATGCCGATCACCATCCGTTGCCCCGCGCGCCGCTTGCGCTCCGCGCTCGAGGTCGTGAGCCCGACGACGTTCATCGCGCCGCCGCGCCATGTGGGGTGGAGGGGTGCGGATGCTCCGCGAGCTCCATCAGCACGCCGCCGCACGAGCGCGGGTGGAGGAAGATCACCCGGGTGCCGTGCGCGCCCGGCTTCGGCCCTTCCGACAGGAATTGGTACCCCTTGGCGCGGAGGCGGGCGATGTCGTGGTCGAGGTCGTCCGACTCGAAGCACACGTGGTGCAGGCCCGGCCCGCGCTTCTCCAGGAAGCCCGCGATCGGCCCCTGGCCGTCCATCGGGTGAACCAGCTCGATTCGGGTGCCTTCGATGGGGAAGAACGCCGTCGAGGTCTGCTCCGTGGGCACATCCTCGCGGCCGGAGAGGGGGATCTCCAGATCCTCCGCGAAGCGACGGATGGCCGCCTCCAGGTCGGGCACGGCGATGGCAATGTGATCGAGACGTCGGATCATCCTGTGGCACTATCTCGGCGATCCCCGGAGTACCCATGTCCAGCACCCACGGTCCCCGCGTCTTCACCGCGCGCCGATCCTTCTTCGCCTTCCTCGGTCCCGAGTTCCGCTTCTTCGGCGCCGACGGCTCGCTCGCCCTGTTCGTGAAGCAGAAGGCCTTCCGCCTCAAGGAGGAGATCACGGCCTTCCGCGACGAGGCCAAGACCCAGCCCGTGCTGCGCATCCAGGCGCGCAGCATCCTCGACGTGCGCGCGACCTACGACGTGACCGACGGCGCCACCGGCGAGCGCGTCGGCGCCTGCAAGCGCCAGGGGCTCAAGAGCATCCTGCGCGACACGTGGGAGATCCACGGCGCGGACGACACCCTCGTCGGCACCCTCGCCGAAGACAGCCTGATGCTCGCCCTCGTCCGGCGCTTCCTGCTCAAGGCGTGGCTCCCGCAGGGGTTCACCCTCTCCGCGCCGGACGGCCGCGTGCTCGGGCGGATCAAGCAGCGCTTCAACCCCTTCATCCTGGTGTACGACGCCGACTTCGGCGCCGAGGCACCCGACGCCGTCGACACCCGGCTCGCTACCGCGGCCACGGTGCTGCTGTTGGCGATCGAGGGGCGTCAGGGCTGATCCGGGCCATGGCCGCCGGCGCCGGGTCGGTGCCTACGACCGGCGGCGCCGCGCGGTGAAGGCCAACGCGAGCGTGGCGACGAGGAGGCCGGTCGTATCGGTGCGGGTGCCGCAGCCGGAGCAGGCGGTGGCCTCGTCTGCGCTCCCGGCGGTGTCCCCGCCGGTGTCGGTGTCGGCTTCGGTGTCCCCGCCGGTGTCGGCGTCGGCGTCGCTGTCGGCATCGCTGTCGGCATCGGTGTCGGCGTCCGTGTCGGTGTCGCTGTCCGTGTCGGCGTCGGTGTCCGCGTCGGTATCGGTGTCGGCATCCCCGCCCGTGTCGGTCGGCGGGTCGGCGAGGACGCGCTCGACCCAGCCGAGGGTGTCCGCCTCGATGTAGCGGGCCCCGACGGCGGCCATCCAGCCGTCCTCGATCGGGTCGGCCGCCGCGGCGTCGACGAGGAGCCCCCCGGTGATCGGGCTCGCGTACAGCAGGTCGAGGTGGGAGAGGTTGGCCACGTAGGTCTCCTCGACCGTCGCGCCGCGGGCGAGGAGCCGGTCGGACGCGGTCGAGCTGGTCACGAACACGAGCCCGTCACTCGGGCCGCTGATCTCCCCGAGGATGAGATCGCCGGTGGCGAGGCCCTGCACCTCGTCGCGCGACACGCCCACCGTGAGGAGCCCCTCCCCGACGGCGTCCGCGAGGAGCGACGCCCACACGTCGGTGCCGGCGGTGGCGAGATCGACCCAGGTCTCCCCGAAGAGCCCGACGAGGATGTCCTCGACGCCGTTCGGCATCAGCGGATTCTCGCCCGCGAGGACGAAGAGCTCGACCCGGGGGTCCACGCCGGCGTCCGCGAGGTGCTCGAGCAGCGCGCCGCCGTTCGCGATGGCGGCGTCGATGCCGTCGGAGAACGTGTAGTAGCCGTACCCGCCCTCGTAGCTCGTGTACCAGTCCGTCTGGAGCGAGTAGGCGCCGAGCCAGGGCATGCTGCCCGGCAGCGCGTAGTCCTGCCGCGCCAGGAGCTGCCGCTGGCCGGGGAAGAGGTCACCCCCGTCGGCGAAGAAGTCCTGCTCGGCGAGGTCGGTGTTCCAGGCGAGGTAGCCGGTGCCGTAGGGGTACCAGGTGCGCCACGACGTCGGCGCGAGCGCCGTGTCGGTGGAGAGGCTCGCCACGTTGCCGAGCGGCCACCGGAAGGCGGTGTCGATGCCGCCGAACGGCGTCGCGATGAACACGGAGCGCCGCACGTCTCCGCGGAAGGGGGTGCCGACGGACGCGTAGGCCCGGCTCCGGGCATCGCCGGCGCCCCAGTCCGCCCCGGCGTGATGGGAGAGGTACACCGCGACCGAGATGCCGCCCTTGGAGTGGGACACGAGGTCCACCTGGGCGGCCCCGGTGATCGCGCGGACCCGCGCGATGGCGTCCGCGACGATCTCGGCCTGCTCGAACACGTCGCCATGCGGGTGCGCGAACGTGATGGCGTAGACCGGGCGCCCCGCCCAGTCCATCTTGGTCGCCATCGTGACGAACCCGCGGCTCGCGTTGTCTCCGGCGCCCGGCACGAACAGGATCGGGGTGCCCGACGCGGTCGCGGCGTGGACGCCCTGGTGCAGGAGGAAGGTGCCGCCGGTGGGCGTGCCCGTGCCGAAGCAGGTGCCGATCCAGGGGGCGAAGGCCGCGTTGTCCTGCCACTCGGTGGAGGTGTTGAATTCCCCGGCGGTGAACAAGGTGCGATCGGTGTCCACGTGGCGCTCGATCGCGCTCCAGAGCTGGACGGTCTCGCCCTGGTCCCATGTCTCCGACCCGGTGAACGTGGCGGGCGCCGAGGTGGCGTCGAACCCCGTGGTGGCGGAGGCGAGCGGGACGAACACGAACGAGGCGAGGAGCGCGATCATCGGAGGAACTCCTGCAGCGCGGCGTTGAACGCCTCGGGTGCATCGTGGTGGACGGTGTGGCCGGCGCCGGAGACCATGACGAGGCGGGCGCCCGGGATGCGCTCCTCCGCGATGCGGGCGACCGATCGGGTGGTCCCGCCGTTGAACACCGGGTTGGGGATCATGCGGTCGGCCGTGCCGAACACCACGAGGGTGGGCGCCTTGACGAGGCCGAGGCGGTCGCGCACCGGGTGATCCAGCATGCCCGCGATCGAGCGCGACACGGCCACGCTGGTGCCCGCGAAGCGCGGGGAGAGGCCGAGGCGCACGCGCTCCTCGATCATGCGCTCCACGCCCGCGTCCCGGCGGTTGAACACCTGGGTCGTGAAGTTGGCGCGCACCTGCTCCTCCGTCGTGCCGAGGGCCCGTCGCTCGGTCCAGTAATCCTTCATGAACCGCGCCGCGCCCGCCTGGAAGAGCTCGAGGCCGGCCGGCGCCGAGAGGACGAGGCGGTCCACGCGCTCGGGTGCCGTGATCGCGAGCTGGAGCGCGATCTGCCCGCCCATCGAGTGCCCGACGATCGTGGCGCGATCCACCCCGACGGCGTCGAGCCAGGCGGAGACGACCGTGGCATACCAGGGCGGCGTGCACGGAGCGTCGGGGCGCTCGGAGGACCCGTACCCGGGGAGGTCGAGCGCGAGGACGCGGTGGGTGTGGGCGAACGCGGGGAGCTGGTACTCCCAGAACGCCAGCGACGAGGACAGGCCGTGGACGAACACCAGCGGCGGGCCCGAGCCCCCGCTGTCGACGTACGCGATGTCCATCCCCATGACCGTGGCGTGCTGCCGCGGCAGCGGCGACCAGAGATCCTCGGGCTCGATGGGCCCTCGGACGGCGTAGCGGGGCGCGCAGCCGG
This sequence comes from Deltaproteobacteria bacterium, assembly GCA_036676765.1. Lineage (GTDB taxonomy): Bacteria > Myxococcota_A > UBA796 > UBA796 > SXON01 > CAJBVW01. Next base: position 18,058 of record JAKFCH010000291.1, on the reverse strand, counting down.
CGAGCGACGAGGCGGCGAGGGCCGAGGCGGCGAGGGAGCCGAGGAAGAGGGCGCGGAACATCAGATCACCAGCCAGTCGAAGGATGCGAGCACGATCCACGGGGTGACCGGGAGGTCGGTGTCCAGGAGCACCGCCCCCTTGAGGCCCACATCGGTGAGCACCCAGGGCTTGCCCGAGATCCGGGCGTTGAGCTCGGAGCCGAGGGGCTCGAAGCGGGCGCTCCGCGCGTGGCCCCCGCCGACGCCGAGGGTGAGCCGGTTCGGGATGGCGTCCAGGGCCACGCCGCCGGTCACGGCCGCGACGCCCGCGCCTCCTCCGGACACGTCGTACACGCGCGCCACCTGGCGGTTGATGGCGGTCACGTCGGGGAAGAGGAGCAGGCACCCGTGCGTGCCGTGGACGGCGCCGACCGCGCCGTAGGCGTTGCCGGTCACGATTCCCTCGTAGGTGTCGGTGGCGGGGTCGTCCCCGCTTGCCGCGAGGAGCTCGACCCGCGCGATGCTCCCCTCTCCCTCGGCGATCCGCGCGCGCAGCTCCACGTTTCCGAGCAGGCCACGCACGTCCCGGTCGCGCAGCTCCTCCACGTAGAGGCGGCCGAGGTTCGCCACGGCGAGCGCGGTGAAGCCGACCCGGCCGCGGTCGAGCCCGGCGTTCCACCCGTGGTCGACGCCGAACCAGAGCAGATCGGCGTTCACGACGGGCGCGGCGCCCTCTCCGGTGGGACGGAGATCCAGGCGGGGCCCGCCCTGGAGCTCGGAGAGAGGGCTGGTCGGCCCGGTGCCGAACGCTCCCCCGACACCCGCGGCCTTGTCGCGGAGGTACCAGGCATGCACCCCCACGCGCTGCGCGTAGGCGGGGCTCCACGCGGCGTCGGCCATGTACAGCGTCACGTCGTCGGGCGAGGCGAGGCCGAGCTCCACGAGCGTGTAGGCGCCCAGCTTGTAGCGGATCGGGGCTCCGATCGTGCCGTAGGTGGAGATGCCGGCGGCTTCGGACCCGAAGAACATCAGGCGGCCGCCGCTGCGGAACAGGTCGTCCGGCTTGGACCGCGTCGGGTCGGCCGAGCCATCGCCCACGAACTGGAGGCCGGCGACGACCCAGGTGTCCTCGCCCAGCCGGGCGCGGGCACCCAGGCGACGGGTCTGGAGGTTCACCTGGTCGGCGCCGAAGCCGCCGCCGGTGTTGCCGCCGATGCCGTAGGCCTGGTCGCCGAAGGCGAAGTCGATCTCGAAGGCGGCGTCGAGCTGGAGCCGGTTGTCCCAGAGCGGGGGCGCGTAGGAGAAGAAGGCCGCCACCCGCTGCTCGGAGGCGTGCCCGACCTCGTCGGTGGTGGTGGTCGTGTTCGTGCCGCCGAGCTCACCGACGAGCTGCCCGTTCAGGAACGGGTTCGTGGTCGAGATGTTCGACGCCGCCGTGCGCATCGCGACGATGCCGAGGAAGCGGAGCCCGCTCCCCGGCGCGTCGAGGGCAGGGCGCACCTCCTCGCGACGCGCCTCGGGAGGCGCGCCGGCGTCCTGCGCGAGGGCGGCGGCGACGAACAGCAGCATCTACTGCCTCTGGTAGATCTGGAGGTTGGCGCCGGCCGCGACGCCCGGACCGGCGGTGGTGCCGAAGCCGGTCTCGGGGGTGGGGGGCGTGAAACCGTAGTCGGGCACCGTCTGCACGACCTCGTAGGACAGCGTGTCCCCGTCGACCTGGTAGATCCCCACGGCGGTGGCGGCGTACGGCGCGCTCTGCGTGAGGGTGATGGTGCCGGGGCGGGTGCTGTCGTCCACGACGAAGGTGCCCGCGAAGTTGGTGGCGGCGCCCTCCCCGTCCAGCGCGACCACGGCGTAGCTCGCGTCGATGTCGAAGGTGGCATCGACGCGGACGAAGGAGAACGGCGACGCCTGGAACAGGGCGCTGATGTCCTCGCCCTCGGAGAGCCAGGCATCGTGGATGTCGGTATCGGTGTCGGTGTCCGTGTCCGTATCGGTGTCCGCGTCGGTGTCGGTGTCGGCGTCGGACGCGGTGTCCATGGCGTCGTCGGTCACGTCGTCGGGGGTGCAGGCGAACAGGGCGAGGGCGAGAATCATCGGGGCTCCTTTGAGAGGCTGACGCGGTCGATCTTTCCGGAGGCGGTGCGCGGCAGCGTCGGGAGCACGCGCACGTAGAGGGGCTGCTTGAAGCGGGCGAGGCGGGGCGCCACCCAGGCGCGGATCTCCGACTCGGTCAGGGCGTGACCCGGGGCGGGCTCGACGAACGCGGCGCCGACCTCGCCCCAGCGTGGGTCGGCGACACCGATGACGGCGGCCGCCGCGACACCGGGGAGGGCGTGGAGCACGGCCTCGACCTCGGGCGGGTACACGTTCTCGCCGCCGGAGATGTACATCTCCTTGATGCGGCCGCGCACGCGGAAGTAGCCCTCGTCGTCTCTCGAGAGCATGTCGCCGGTGTGGAACCACCCGTCCACCACGGCCTCGGCGGTCGCGTCGGCGTCGTTCCAGTACCCGCCGAACACTGCGGGCCCCGACAACAGGAGCTCGCCCGGTTCGTCGACGCCGCACTCCGATCCGTCAGGACGCACCACCTTGGCGGCCACGTGGGGAATGGGGAGGCCAACGGTCCCGGCCTTGCGATCGATGTCGGAGGGCGGCAACGAGAAGCAGTTGGGGCCGACCTCGGTGAGGCCGAACCCCTGCCGCAGCGGGATCGCCCGTTCGCGGTAGCGCTCGAGCAGGGGCATCGGCAACGCCGCGCCGCCGACCAGGGCGTCCCGCACCGTCGTCAGATCCGTGCCGTCGAACGCCGGGTGGTCTGCCATCATCTGGAAGATCGTCGGGACGGCCATCAACACGCTCACCCGCTCCTCGGCGATCAGGCGGAGCGCCTCGGCCGGCTCGAACCCGGTCGTCAACACGACACGGCCGCCCCGGTGCAGCAGCGGGGTGGTGAGGCAGTTGAGCCCGCCGGTGTGGAAGAGCGGGGTGAACGTGAGCGTGGTGTCCGACGGCAACAGGTCGCACGCGAGCCAGGTGTTGAGGCTGTTCCAATGGAACTGCCCGTGCGTGAGCAGCGCGCCCTTGGGCCGCCCGGTGGAGCCCGACGTGTAGAGGAGCACCCACGGGGCCTCCAGCGGCGCACCGGGCCCCTCGATCGGCTCGGCGCCCGGGTCGTCTTCGAGGGGGAGGCCGCCGATGCGCGCGCGCTGGGCGGCGTCCGCGAAGACCACCCGCGCCGCGCAGTGGTCGATCTGCCACCGCAGCTCGGGCACCGCGAGGCGCCAGTTCAGCGGTGCGAGGATCGCGCCCAGCTCGGCGCAGGCGAAGAGCAACGCGAGGGTCTCCGCGCGGTTGCCGGCGACCACGACCACACGATCCCCCGAGCGCACACCCTCGGCCCGCAATCTCCCCGCCCACCGCGCCGACCAGGCGCCCAGCTCCGCATAGGACCACCGCCGCCCGGTGGACACGTCGAACAGGGCCTCCGCATGGGGGCGGAACCGACCGTGGAACGCCAGCCAATTGCTCGTGGCTCTCATGCGCGGACCTCGCGGAACCAGCGGTCGAGCAGCGGGTAGAACGTGCGCGGCCCCTCGCTGCCGACGACCACGCCGATGTGGCCGGTGTCGAGCACCGTGGTCGTGGCGGGGCCGCCGGTCGCGGCCGCCAGGGGGAGGGCGGCGGCGACGGGCGTGATGAAGTCGCGACGGCAGGCCACCACGTGTACCGGGGCCCGGATGGCGCCGAGATCGACCCGCTCGCCCCGGATGTTCCAGGTGCCGGCCAGGAGGCGGTCCTCCTGGTAGGCCTTGCGGATGAACTCCCGCGCGAACGCGCCGGACATCGGGACGTTCTCCTCGACCCACCGCTCGCGCGCGAGCACGCGGGTCAGCTGCCGCGGGTCGGACACCGCGGCCTCGACGGCGAGGAGCTTCGTCCAGGTGCCCATCGGATCGAGCAGCTGGAACGCGGGCTTCATCACCTCGACGGGCACGAGCCCGTCCGCCGAGACGGCCCGATCCACGTCGAAGACGCCCGGGGCCACGAACTCGCGGAAGCGCCCGCCGTTGGAGAACGAGACCGGCGCGGCGAGCGCGACGAGCCCGGCCACCCGGGCAGGCCGGAGCGCGGCGTACATCGCCGAGAGGGTCCCGCCCAGGCAGTAGCCGAGCAGGAAGGCGTCCGCCGACCGGGCGTGGCGGCAGACGCGGTCGATGCTGCGGTGCAACAGCTCCAGGAGGGCGTACCCGACATCCTCCTCGGCGTCCTCGGGGCCCGGCTCGCCCCAGTCGACGAGGTAGGTGGGGTGCCCCATCCCGGAGAGGGCCTCGACCAGGGAACGCCCAGGCTCGAGATCGAGGATCCACGCCCGGTTGATGAGCGACGGCACGAGGACCACCGGCGTGGCCCGAGCCGCTCCGCCGGCCGCCGATCCGCGGGGCTCGTAGTAGCGCACCACGAGCTTGTCCTGCGCGTGGATCACCGCGTGCGGCGTGCCGCCGACGGGGGGGCGCGGGACCGTGGCGAGGATCTGCATGCCGCGGCGCATGCGCGCGGCCTGGTCCAGCCCGGGGATCCCCGCGAAGAAGGCCTGCATCGGATCCGGGAGCATCATGCGGTGCCCCGGCGCGCGCGCGGCTTGCGGGGGGCGGCGGGCGCGGCGGACTCGGCATCCGCCTGGGCGGTGGACGGCGGCGCGGGTACGGCCGCCCGCAGCGCCGCAAGCTCGCCGCGGAGCTGGCCGAGCTCCTCCATCAGGGCGAGGCGGGTTTCGGCGGCGTCGATTCGCGCCTGGACGGCGTCTCGTTGGGCGGAGGCGAGCTGGTCGGTCATCGAGAGGAGGAGATCCTCCTGGGCCAGCAGCCGCTCTTCGAGCAGGGTGGCGACGCGCGCGACGCGCCCGATGTCCTTGCGCGTGGGGAGGTGCATCCGGTCCATCGCGCCTTCCATCGTGCGTTCGTAGGTGGCGCGGGCCTGGGTCCGCGACGCGAGGTTCTCGCTCAGCGCGCCGAGGAAAGCCGGGGACTGGAGCACCTGGTCCCACCAGGCGCCCATCGCCTTCTCCCAACCCTGGTAGAGCTGTTCACCGAGGCGGGTCGGACCGGGGGGCTTTCCACGGGGGGGCGCCAAGGGGGCTCCGGGACAGGGAGAGGGGAGGAGTGCGCCCGGGAGGACGCGGCGGCGGATTATCCGGCCGCGGACGTGCGGGTGTCGGCAGGGGCGACAGCGCCCGAGGGAGCGCCCGCCATCGTGTCCGCCGCGACCTGGGTGAAGCGGAGCCCCGCCTCGAGGCCGACCCGGTGCAGCTCGAAGCAGCTCGTCACCTGGCGCTCCGCTATCCGCGCGCACGCCAGCTGCCACTCGGTGAGGCGGCGTTGGATCCCGAGGACGTACGTGGCAGAGCGGCCGACGACGGTGCGAGCGGAGGAGAGGACGGACGGCACGGAGCACTCCAAGGGCCGGATCGGGCCGGCCCCGAAACCGTAGCGCTCGCGCTGCAGTGCGTCAAGGATCCTTTCGCACTGCAGCACGGCGGGCCCGTGCCCCGGGGGATAAGACCAGCGGATGCCCGTCATCAAGAAGTACGAGAACAGGCGGCTCTACGACACCGAGGCGTCGCGGTACGTCAACCTCGACGACATCGCGCGCATGGTGGCGGAGGACGTGGAGATCTCCGTGATGGACGTGAAGACCGGCCGCGACCTCACGCGCGAGGTCCTCCTCCAGATCGTCCTCGAATCCGGCGCGGGCGCGGACCTCTTCCCTGTCCCGCTGCTGCGCCGCGTCATCCGCGCGGGCGGCACCGAGGCGCTGCCCCGCATGGTCCGGGAGCAGCTCGTCATCGGGCTCGATCTCCTCGAGGCACAGCTGGCCCAGTCCGAGTCCTACCTCGATCGCCTCTACGAGCCCGTGCGCGTCGAGACCCACTACGTGGCCGAGCCCTCCGCGTTCGGGGCGTGGGGCGGCGCCGGCACGCCGCGGACCTCATCCGACGAGGACGTGCCGGCGCGCCGGGTGCCGTCCGCGCTCGATGCCCACGGCGGGGTGGAGCTCGACGAGCTGCGCGCCCAGCTCGCGCGCCTGGAGGAGCGCCTCAAGCGCTGATTGCCGACCGTGCCGTTCGCCGCAACGCGGCATGACGCGCGGTCGGGATCGCGCTATCGGGCGCGCCCCCCGCCCCGGAGCTCCGATGTCCCGCCGCGCCACCATCGCCGGAACCGGCATGTACGCCCCCGAGCGCGTCGTGCCGAACGCCTTCTTCGACGCCCGCTACCAGCGGGACATCTCCACGTTCCTCCGGGAGCAGCGCAACATCCACGAGCGCCGGTGGATGGCGCCGGAGCAATGCACCTCCGACCTCGTCGTGCCGGCCGCGCGTGACGCGATGGCGGCCGCGGGCGTCACCGCGGACGAGCTCGATCTCATCGTCGTCTCCACCGACACGCCCGACTACCTGTCGCCCTCCACCGCGTCGGTCGTGGCCTACAAGCTCGGCGCCGCGCGCGCGGGCACCTTCGACATCAACACCGCGTGCGCGGGCTTCGTGAGCGCGCTCGACCTCGCCGACAAGTACATCCGCGCGGACGAGCAGTATCGGACCGTCCTCGTGGTCGGCGCCTACGCGATGAGCAAGTGGCTGAACCTCGACGACTACAAGATTGCCACGTTGTTCGCCGATGGTGCCGGCGCGGCGGTCGTGCGGGCGACAACGAGCGGGCGCGGCTTCGCGGCGAGCCACCTGTGGACCGATGGGCAGTACCACGACCACATGGGGATCTACGCGGGCGGCAGCAAGACCCCGTTGGACCCCGGCGTACTCGCGCGCAAGGAGCACCTGCTCGCCTTCCCGAAGCGCATCCCGCCGGAGACCAACGGCATCCACTGGCCGCGCATGGCCCGCATCGTGCTGGATCGCATCGGCAAGCGGCCGGCCGACGTGACCCACTGGTTCCTCACGCAGTTCAACGTGCAGTCCATCTACGAGACCCTCGACGGGCTCGGCGTTCCGCGGGCGCGGGCGCACCTCGTGATGGATCGGTTCGGGTACACCGGCTCGGCGTCGATCGGGATGTGCGTGGCCGACGCCGTCGCCGCCGGCAAGGTCCACGACGGAGATCTGTGCGTGTTCATCGGCTCGGGCGGCGGCATGAGCATGGCCGCGCTCACGTTGGACTGGGGCGCCTGAACCAACCGCCGGGTGGCGCCCCCGGGCGGGAGGCGGGTGTTGTGTCGCGCCGCAACAAACCTCTTGCCGCGCCGCAACATCTCCGATAGGCAGCCGGGAACCCGAGGCCGCCGTGTCCGCCGTCCCGTCTCTTCGCCCTCCTGCCGACCCCGCGGGCACCGTCGTCTCGCGGGAGGGCGCGTGGGGCCTCGGCCTGCTGCTCCTCGTCTACATCTTCAACTTCCTCGACCGCAATCTCATCCTGATGCAGTTCGGCTCCATCAAGGCCGAATTCGGCCTGTCGGACACCGAGCTGGCCCTGCTGGGCACGACCTCGTTCGTGTTGTTCTACACGCTCCTCGGCGTGCCGTTCGGGCGCCTCGCGGACCGCGTGCCCCGCACGAAGATGATCGCGGTGGGCCTCGCCACGTGGAGCCTGTTCTCCGGGTTGACCGGCCTCGCGAACGACTTCTGGAGCTTGTTCGCCTGCCGCGTGATGGTCGGCGTGGGGGAGGCCACGCTCGGCCCCGCCGCCCTCTCGCTGTTGGCGGACTGGTTCCAGCCGCGCGTCCGCGCCACGGTGCAGTCGGTCTACAGCGCGGGCGTGCCGCTCGGCGCCGCGGCAGCGTTCTTCCTCGGCGGGTGGATCGGCCAGGAGTGGGGGTGGCGCTCGGCGTTCTACGTCCTCGGGTTCCCGGGCCTGCTGCTCGCCGGCCTGGTCTGGATGCTCCCGGAGCCCGCGCGCAACGCCGCCGCTCCCCGCGCACCCTCGGACGAGCCGGGGTTCCTCGTGTCGCTCCGTGCGCTGGCGTCCGCGCCGGCGCTCCGCTGGCACCTCGGTGGCTACGCCACCTTTGCCGCCGCCAGCTACGCGCTGTCCATCTGGGTGCCGAAGATGCTCGAGCAGGGGTTCGGCGTCCAGAAGGCCGACATCGGGCTGCTCGCCGGGCTGGGGAGCCTCTTCGCGGGCGGCCTCGCCACGGCGTTCGGCGGCTGGGTCGCGGACCGCTTCCGGGCGCGCCACCCCGGCGGGCGCATGCGGTTCTCGGCCCTGTGCGCGGCGCTCTGCGCCCCGCTCTGGGTCGCGCTCCTCCTCGGCGGCAGCCTTCCGGTGATGTTCGGGGCCTACGTCGCACTCCTCGGCCTCGGGCTCGCGTGGCTGGGCCCCGCCGCAGCCGATCTCGTCACCATCGCCGGTCCGCTGCAGCGCGGCATGGCGGTCGGGGTGTACCTCTTCGTGGTCAACCTCGTCGGATACGGCATCGCGCCGCCGCTCACCGGCCTGCTCGCCGACAGCCTGGGCGGCGCGGCCGTGCCGATGGCCGCGCGGGATGCCCTCCTGTTCGCACCCGTGTGTTGCGTCGTCGCGGCGCTGCTGCTGTGGCGTGGCAGCCGGCTAGTCCCCGCGGCGTGACTGCCGAAGCCGAGCGGGGGCTCGCCCGTCCCCGCGTCGGCCCCGCACCGGAGGTGTCAGTCGCGCGGTGTGTTCGCCAGCCGCCACGTCAGCGCCGCGAGCTGGCCGACCCCCTCCGCGAGGGCGTCCGGATCGACCTTGTCAATGGTGTCGGCGCGGGTGTGGTGGATGTCGAAGTAGTACTCGTCGTCGGGCGCGAGGCCCACGACGAGCACGCCGCGCGCCTCGAGCGGGCCGATGTCCGCGCCGCCGCCGAGGCCGAGCACGCCGAGGCCCGTGGGTGCGAGCGCGCGGCCGAGCCACGCCAGGTCGGCATCGGTTCCCGACGCGGTCCACCCGAGGGGCCGGCCCCCGCCGAGGTCGGACTCGATCGCGACGACGTGCGGGTCCGCGCCGTGCGCCGCGTCGTAGGCGTAGCCTCCGCTGAGGCCGAACTCCTCGTTGGTGAACAACACCGCGCGGATGGTCCGCTTCGGGGTGACCCCGAGGGCGGCGAGGTGGCGCATCGCCTCGATCACGTGGACGACCCCCGCGCCGTCGTCGTGCGCGCCCTGGCCGACGTCCCAGGAGTCGAGGTGCGCGCCGATGAGCACGAGATCGTCGGTCTCGCCGGGGAGCTCGGCCACCACGTTGTGGCTCGGGCCGTCGGGGTGCCGCGTGGCGCCCATCGTGAGGCGGAGGCGTACGTCGGTGCCGGCGGCGGTCATCCGCGCGAGGCGATCGGCGTCCTCGGTGGTGATCGCCGCCGTCGGGATCGGCGTGACGCCGTCGGCGTACCGCATGCCGCCGGTGTGCGGCGTGTAGAGCGAGCGGGTGGTCACCGAGCGGACGAGCGCGGCGACGGCGCCGTGCGCGGCGGCCTTGGCGGCGCCCTGGGATCGGTAGACGACGGCGGTGCCGTAGCGGTCGATGGAAGGGGTCCCGTCCTCCATCGCGTGGTTGAAGAGCACGATCTTGCCGGCCACGTGCGGGCCGAGCTCGTCGAAGGAGGAGACGACGACCACGGGGGCCTCGACGCCGGGTGTCCCGACGGAGCCTCCGAGGCCGAGCATCGCGAGCGGCTCCGCGTGGGGGGCGCGCATGACCAGCGACTCGTCTCCGCGGATCCACACCGGCACGGTGACGGGCTCGGCGTGCACGTTCGTGAGCCCGTCCGCCTTCAGTTGCGCCACGCTCCAGTCGACCGCCTCGGCGAGCGCGGCGGAGCCCGCGGGGCGGGCGCCGATGCCGTCGCACAACGACGCGAGGCGACGCCACGCGGCGTGGTCCGCGCGCGCGGCGGCGAGGAGGCGCTCGACGGTGGGGTCCGGCGTCGGGAGGGGGAGGGGCACGGCGTTGGTCGCGGTGCCGGTGGTCATGCCGAGGGCGGTCGGGGACGCGGCGCCGTCCACGGGGAGCGCCGCGCCGGTGACGGCGGACGGTGCGCAACAGCCGATCGGGGCTCCGACGTGGGCGCAGGCGAGCAGGAGGAGCAGCACGGGAGGATGGTAGCCCAAGGAGAGGGGGGTCGTGAGCGCCGTCCCCTCCTCCCCCAACGATCCGTCCGCCGCCACGGAGAGGACCGATGTGTCGCAAAGCGTGACACGCAGCGGAGCTCCGGGTGTGGCCGCATCCCGGCGCATCTCCGGGACAAATCGGGAGAGCCGCCCGATGGAAGCGGTGTTCGACGCGAGAGCGCTAACTGAACACTTGCTCACCCCCGGTGCCGGGATTACACAGACGGCCATCCGCCTCGATGCAACCCCGCGGCCGCTCCGTGCGTGTCACCGGCTTTGCCTTCCCCCTTCGGACTCCACCCGGTCCCTCGCCCGGGAGCCGCCCCCATGATCTTCGCCCTCCTCTTGCCCGCCTTCGCCCAGGAGCCGACCGCCCTCTCCCTGGAGGAGGCGCTCCGCCGTGCCCAGCCCGCGAGCGAGGACATCGCCGCCGCCGAGGCGGGGATCGAGGGCGCCCGGGGGCAGTCGCTCGGGGCCACCAGCGGGCTGCTCCCCCAGGTGTCGGCGTCGGCGAGCTACCAGCACACCTTCGCCTCCGAGTACGACGCGCTGTTCGAGGGCGCGGACAACGACATGGCCTCGCCGTTCTCCAACCTGCCGTTCGGCCAGGCGGACACCTACCGGGTCGACTTCGCGCTCTCGCAGGTGATCTGGGCGGGCGGGCGCAACCGCGCGGCCATGCGCCTCGCGGAGGCCGGGCGCGAGGGTGCCGGGCTCTCGCTCGACGCCGCGCGCGCCACCGCCGCGCTCACGACCACCCAGGCGTACTGTGACGCCGCGCTCGCCGATCAGCTCGTGGACATCGCCACCGTCGCGCTCACCCAGGCGGAGACCACCGCTGCCCACGCCCGGCTCGCCCACGACGTCGGCCGCCAGCCCGAGTTCGAGGTGGTGCGGGCCGATGTCGAGGTGCAGGCCCAGCGGGTGGTCGTGATCCAGCAGACACGCGTGCGCACGATGGCGCACCTCCAGCTCAAGCGGCTGCTCGATCTGCCGGCGGCCACCTCCCTCACGCTCACGACCGCCCTGGACGATCGGCCCGGCCTCGCCGAGGCGGCCGCGGGCGTGGCGGGCGTCTCGACCGGCGATCGGGCCGTGGTGCGGCAGGCGGAGGAGGCCGTGCGCGTCTCGCAGGCCTCGCTCGGGATGACCCGGTCCCAGCGCTACCCCACGCTCGCGGCCTCCGCGAACTACGGCTGGGTGCACTACCCGGACGGGGTCCTCCCCGAGTTCACGGCCGAGAACGCGTGGCGCAACAACTTCACCGCGGGCCTCGTGTTGTCTGTGCCGATCTTCTCGGGCCTCCGCGTCACGGGCGAGCTCGTGTCCGCCCGCGCGGCGCTGACCCAGGCCGAGGCGCGCCTCGCCCAGGCGGTCGAGCTCGCGGAGCTGGACGAGGCGGACGCCGACGCCGCGCTCGTCGCGTCCGACGCCCAGTGGGCCGCCACCGCGGGCACGGTCACCCAGGCCGAGCGCGCCTACGCGATCGCCGAGGTGCGGTTCCAGGAGGGGCTCTCGACCCAGTCGGAGCTCGCCGACGCCCGCCTCCTCCTCCAGCGTGCCCGCGCCTCCCGGGCCCAGGCGGCCCGCGATCTCCAGGTCGCCCGCGCCCGCCTCGCCCTCCTTCCCGCGCTGCCGCTCGGCGGCGCCCCTTCCTACTGATGAGGCCCCAGATGTTGTCGCCGATGTCCCTCCCGCGCGCACGCTGGCTCGCCGCCCTGCTCGTCCCCTTCGCGCTCGCGTGTGGCGGCGGGCCCGACGCGGCCCCCGAGGCCTCGGCCCCCGAGCCCGCGGTGGTCGGCCCCGAGGACATGATCGTCGTCCAGAGCGAGAGCCTCGCCGCGGGCCCCCGCGTGTCCGGCACGCTCGAAGCATCGGCGAAGGCCGTCATCCGTGCCGAGGCCGCCGGATCGGTGGAGGCCGTGCTGGTCGAGCTCGGACAGGTCGTCGCGAAGGGGGATGTGCTCGCGCGCATCGAGGGGCGCACCGCGCGCGAGGCGCTCGGCTCGGCGTCCGCCGGCGTGGAGTCCGCGGCGAGCGACCTCGCGGTGGCCGAGCGGGAGCTGGAGCGGGCCACGCGGCTCGTGGAGGCGGGCGCGCTCGCGGCGCGCGATCGCGAGCTCGCCGAGAGCCAGGTCGTGGCCGCGCGGGCCCGCCTGAAGGACGCGGAGACGCGCCGCGGCAGCGCCGCCGAGCAGGTCGACGGCACGACCGCGCGGGCCCCGATGGCGGGCGTCGTGAGCGAGCGGGCGGTCGGCGCGGGGGACATCGTCTCCCCCGGCGCGCCCCTGTTCACGGTCATCGACCCGACGAGCCTGCGACTCGAGGGCGCCGTTCCCGCCGATGCGATCGGCCAGCTCTCCGTCGGTATGGCCGTGCGCTTCTCCGTCCAGGGGCACCCGGGGCGCACCTTCGAGGGCGTCGTCGCGCGCATCGCCCCCGCGGTCGACGCCACCACCCGGCAGATCCCGGTGATCGTCACCCTCCCGAACCCCGAGGGCGCGCTTGCCGCCGGCCTGTTCGCGGACGGGCGGGTGGCCACGGACGTGCGCGAGGGGCTGGTGGTCCCCACGGACGCGCTGCTGACCGTCGCGGGGGCGCAGAGCGTCGTACGCGTGCGGGACGGCAAGGCCGAACACGTCGCGGTCGACGTCGGCATCCGGGACGACGACGCCGAGCGTGTCGAGCTCCGCGGCGGCATCGAGCCGGGTGACATCGTGCTGGTCGGCGCCGCCCGGGAGGTCGCCCCGGGCACCCAGGTCGACGTGCGCACGCCCGGCTCCGGCTCCACGCCGGGTGCCGGCGCCCCGTCCGTGGCCGGCACCCCCGCGGCCTCCACCCCCGACGCCGCCGCCCCCGCCCCCGCGGCGGAAGGGCGCTGAGCCATGTGGATCTCCGACTTCGCCATCCGCAAGCCCATCGTCACCATCGTCCTGATGGTGGCGCTGGTGGTCTTCGGCATCGGCGCGCTGCTGCTGCTCGACACCGACGAGTTCCCCGAGGTGAACCCCCCGGTCGTGAGCCTCGCCGTGCCCTACCCGGGCGCCTCCCCGGAGACCGTGGAGCGCGAGGTCATCACCCCCCTGGAGGACGCCATCGCCGGCATCTCCGGGGTCGATCGGATGACGAGCACGGCGCTCGACAGCTTCGGCATCATCATCATCGAGTTCGACTTCGACAAGGATCTCCAGCAGGCCACGCAGGACGTGCGCGACAAGATCTCGGAGACCCGGGCCGACCTCCCCCCCGAGATGGAGGAGCCGATCATCTCGCGCTTCGATCCGCAGGACATGCCGATCGTGTCGCTCACGCTCTCCTCCGCCACCCTCTCGCCCGCCGAGCTCACGCGCATCGCCGATCCCGGCATCACCGGGGAGCTCCAGAGCCTCCCCGGCGTGGCCCAGGTCAACGTCATCGGGAGCATCGAGCCCGAGCTCTCCGTCGAGCTGCGCCCCGAGGCCCTGGAGGCCGCCGGCGTGAGCGTCGGGCAGGTGGTCCAGGCGCTCCAGTTCGCGAACCTCGCCGCGCCGGTCGGTCGGGTCACCAACGCGCGGGAGGAGCGCACCATCCGCCTCCAGGGCCGCCTCGAGAAGCCCAAGGACTTCGAGGCCATCGCGGTCGCGGGGGCGGGCGGCGAGCTCGTCCGGCTGGGGGATGTCGCCACGGTCCACGCCGGCTCGGAGGAGCCCCGGTCGCTCGCCCTGTTCAACGGGGAGGAGGCCGTCGGCATCGACGTGGTCAAGGCCACGGGGGAGAGCACCACCTCCGTGAGCGGGGCCGTGCTCGCGCGCGTCGAGGCGCTGCGTGCAACCCTGCCCGACGGCGTCGAGATCACCGTCGTGCGTGACTCCGGCGAGCGTGTCGCCGCCTCGGTCGCCGACGTGCAGGAGACCCTCGTCGAGGGCGCGTTCCTGACCGTGCTCGTCGTGTTCGCGTTCCTCGCGAGCTGGCGCTCCACCGTCATCACCGGCCTCGCGCTGCCGGTGAGCGTGCTCGCGAGCTTCATCGCGGTGTGGGCCTTCGGCTACACGCTCAACACGATGTCGCTGCTCGGGCTCTCGCTCGCGATCGGCATCCTCGTGGACGACGCGATCGTCGTCCGCGAGAACATCGTCCGCCACATGGAGATGGGGAAGGACCACCTCACCGCCGCGAGGGAGGGTACCGCGGAGATCGGCGGCGCCGTGTTCGCCACGACCGTCTCGATCATCGTGGTGTTCGTGCCCGTCGGCTTCATGGGCGGCATGTCGGAGCAGTGGCTCGGGCCCATGGCGCTCACCATCGCGGCGTCGGTCGCGGTGTCGCTGCTCGTGTCGTTCTCTCTCGACCCGATGCTCTCGGCGTACTGGCCCGATCCCGTCGTGGACGAGGGCAAGCGCGGCGTGGTCGCGCGGATCCTGGGCGTGTTCAACCGCTGGGTCGATCGGCGCACCGACACCTACCGGCGCGTCATCGGGTGGGCCCTCGGGCACCGGTTCGTCATGGTGGTCATCGCGGTGGCGGCGTTCGCGGGCGCCCTCGCGCTGCCGGCCACGGGGATGATTGGCTCGAGCTTCTTCCCGGTCACCGACAACTCCGAGTTCATGCTCCAACTCGAGATGCCGCCGGGGTCGAGCCTCGCGTTCGGGCGCGCCAAGGCCGTGGAAGCGGCGCGGATCGTCGGGACCTTGCCCGAGGTCCGCTACAGCTACGCCACCGTCGGCGGCCAGGGCGAGACGGTGGACGAAGCCACCCTCTACGTGCGGCTCGTCCCCAAGGGGGAGCGCGACCGCCATCAGGACGATGTCGCCGCGGCGTTGCAGGCCAAGGTGGATGCCCTCGCGGGCGTCGTCGCGTCGGTGTCGAGCGGCGGCTTCGGCGACATGAAGCAGATCCAGCTCCAGCTCCAGGGCCCGAACGTCGAGGTCCTCGCCGACCTCGCCGACCGCCTCGTCGAGGAGGTGAAGCAGGTCCCCGGCGCGGTGGACGTGGGGCTCTCCACCCGCGGGCAGAAGCCCGAGCTCGAGGTGAAGCTCGACCGGGATCTCGCCGCCACCCTCGGGCTCTCCGTGGGTCAGGTGGCCCAGGCGCTCCGCCCCGCGTTCGCCGGCATCGACGTGGGGGACTGGGTCGATCCCACCGGAGAGACCCGGGACGTGCGCGTGCGCTTCACGCCCGAGGCCCGGGAGCGCGCGGAGGATCTCCAGGGGCTGCCGCTCGTGATCGTCGGCCCCGATGGCCGCGCCACGAGCGTGCCGCTCGGCCAGATCGCCGACATCGCGCCGGCGCGTGGACCGGCGCAGATCCAGCACCTCGACCGCGACCGCGTGATCGTCGTCGAGGCCAACCCGCGCGGCATGCCGCTCTCCGCGGTGATCTCCGGCATCGAGGAGCGCCTCGCGACCTTCGATCGCCCCGCTGGCTACACGATCACCCAGGGGGGAGACGTCGAGGCCCAGCAGGAGGTCTTCGGGCGCACGCTCGGCGCGCTCGCGGTGGCCGTGCTGCTGATGTACTTCATCTTCGTCATCCAGTTCGGGAGCTTCCTGGAGCCGATCGCCATCATGGCGTCGCTCCCGCTCTCGCTGATCGGGGTGATGCTCGCGCTCCTGTTCACCGGCTCGACCCTCAACCTGATGAGCATGATCGGCATCACGTTGTTGTTCGGCATCGTCGCGAAGAACGCGATCCTGCTCGTCGACTTCGCGAAGTGGTCGGAGGAGGCGGGCATGCCTCGGCGCGAGGCCATCATCGAGGCCGGCGGCAAGCGCCTCCGCCCCATCCTCATGACGAGCGTGGCGATCGTGGCCGGCATGTTCCCGGTCGCCCTCGGACTGGGGGAGGGCGCCGAGTTCCGCGCGCCGCTCGGCCGCGCGGTGATCGGCGGCGTGATCACGTCGACCTTCCTGACCCTGCTGATCATCCCGACCTTCTACGACATGATCGTGGACTGGCGGGACCGCGCGATGCGCCTCGTGATGCCGAAGCGGGGGCCCTCGCACGGCCCGTCGCACGGGGCCGCTCCGCACGGGGAGGCCGCGGGAAAGTAGGTGGGGAGCACCCCCGCGCCCGATCCCGCCCCGATCGCGATAGGGGTCGCGCGCACGAGGTTCGAGATGGAGCGGCTCCAGGAACTGTTCATCGGCATCGCCGGGATGATCGGCGCGGGCAAGAGCACGCTCGCCACCGCCCTCGGTCAGCACCTGAACCTCCCGGTCTACTACGAGCCGGTGCAGGACAACGAGTACCTCGCCGACTTCTACCGGGACACCGCCCGCTACGCCTTCGCCACCCAGATCTACCTGCTCAACCGGCGCTTCCAGCAGCACCAGGAGATCATCTGGCGCGGCGGCGGCGGCGTGCAGGACCGCACCATCTACGAGGACGCCGTGTTCGCCCGCACGCTCGTCGGCCTCGACCTGATGGACGACCGCGACTACCGCACCTACGTCTCGCTGTTCCGCCACATGTCGAACTTCATGTGCCGGCCCAACGTCATCGTCTACCTCGACGTGAACCCCGAACGTTCGCTGGAGCGCATCCGCTCGCGCGAACGCGACGTCGAGTCGGGCGTCAGCCTCGAGTACCTGACCGCCCTGCACGCCGAGTACGAGCGCTTCCTGACGGACATCGCGCGGTCGGTGCCGGTCATCCGCATCGACTGGGACAAGTTCCGCAACGTCGAGGAGATGGCCGCCGTCATCGAGCGCGAGTACCTCGGGGGCAACTTCATCCGCACGGTGAGCTGGTCGCCGACGACGGGGTAGCGGGGCGTCTGCCGTGAGCGCCTCTTGGGGCGCCGCTTGTGGGCGCCTGCCCGCGCCGAGCCGCGGGCACCGGGCCCCCTTCGGGCTCGCGGCGAAGCCGCTCGGTCGGCGCGCGGACGCGCCGGACCGGCCGCCTCATCCCATCTGGCGCGGGCGCATGCCAGCACCCCACCTCGGCGGAGTCCGATGATGGCTGCTCCACCATTTCGGTCTCGCTGGCGCGGGGGGGACGGTGGGGACTAAGGATCCCCATGGCCGAGAACCCGATCAGGCAGACCTTGACGGCGCTCGTCGATGGGAACGTGCGTTTCGTGGTCTGCGGGGGCGTCGCCTGCATCCTGCAGGGCGTGGCGCGCGCCACCCACGATCTCGACGTTCGGGTCGCGCTCGAGGACGCTGACCTTCGAAGCCTCGTGGGGGTCGCGCGGTCGCTCGGGCTGCGGCCGCGCATCCCGGAGCCCCTGGACGCCCTCCTGGATCCGGAGCGCCGCCGAGTGTGGACGGAGGACAAGAACGCGATCGTGTACACGCTGGTGTCGCCATCCGGCGCGTTTGCCCTCGATATCTTCCTTCGCTATCCGATCGGCTTCGCGGAGCTCGTCGCGAGCGCCGACCCGTTCGACATCGACGGCCGCCGGGTCCTTGTGTCCTCCAAGCGACACCTCGTGGAGGCCAAGCGAGCGGTCCAGCCGCCGCGGAAGACCGACCTGCGCGACATCGAAGATCTCCAGGAGCTGCTGGATGCCGAGTGAACGCGAGTCCATGCCGCCCGCGGGGCAGGTCGACCCGCTGTTCGACGGTCACCTCGAACGGACGATCCTCGATCTCACCGTGTCCGAGCGCCTGGACTGGATCTGGGAGGCCATGCAGCTCCTCCGGACAGGCCGCGCCGCCGCCCGCCCCCGCGAATCGGCGCCCGATCCCGCTGATCGTCCATGGTGTCGGACCCCTGGCGAACCAACTCGATGAAGTATCGACACTTGTGCGAGTTGGTTCGCCGCGGAGGCCGCCTCCACCCCGGATCCGCGAACCAACTCGATGAAGTGTCGACACTTGTGCGAGTTGGTTCGCCGCGGAGGCCGCCGCCACCCCGGATCCGCGAACCAACTCGATGAAGTGTCGACACTTGTGCGAGTTGGTTCGCCAACGGCCGCCTCGACCGCGCATCCCATTGGTGAAGTATCGCCACCCGCGCGAGCTCGCGCCCCCGCGGCCGGCGACCGTAGGGCGGGCGGCTACGCGCCCCGCCGCCGGC
>JAKFCH010000290.1:0-24737 GCA_036676765.1 Deltaproteobacteria bacterium | reverse complement strand
CACCGCGAGCGCGTCGCCGTCGGCGTGCCCAGCCACCGCGGCGCCCACCACCGCCGCCGCGCACCAGGCGAGGACCCGCATGGTCACGATGTCCCCGCGGAGGAGGAGCGCGGCCACGACCGACACGAGCGCCGCGGGGCCCGCGAGCGTCGCGACACCGGACACGGTGCGGGCGAGGCGATCCGCGACGGACAGCGCGGCGCCGTCGGGGTCACCGAGGAGCCCGCCACCGACCACGCCCGCGACCGCGACGCCCACCAGGGCCACCCCCGCGATGCGCGGCCCCCAGCCCCGCGCCCTGGACACCACGAGGTCGAGGGCCACCCCCGCGAGCACGGGCAGCGCCGCCGGCGCGACCAGCGTGACCCCGGCGATGCCCGCGAGGGCGCTCCCCGGTCGGCCCGTGAGCGCCGCGCCCGAGACGCCGGCCACGCAGGCGAACAGCGGGAACGCGAGGGCCGTCCCGCCGCCGTACGCCAGCGCCCCGGCCGCGCCGAGGCCCGCGACGAGCGCCCAGGCACCTCCGAGGGTGCCGCGTGGCTCGCCGAGCGCCCGGCCGCCGCGCCACAACCCCCACGCCGCGACGACGTGGAACGGCAGGAGCGACGCCACTGCGAGCGTGTACGACTTGCCGAGGACCGCGAGCCAGAGCCCCATCCAGAGCGGCACAACGCTCCACGTCGTCGGTTCGGCGAGCACCTCCGCGATCGCCGCGCCGTTCCCCCGGAGCACCTCCGCGACCGCGAGCGCCGCTACGTAGGGCCCGGTCGCCTCTTCCGATGGCACGGCGTTCGTCGCGGCCCACACGGCGTGGCCCCACGAGACCACTGCGGCGAGGCCCACGATCAGGGCGTCGCGGGGGTCCAGGGGGGCCGCGGGCCCCCCTGGCGGGGGCGTTGCGGGGGCCGCGCCCCCGCCCCATGTTGACATCGACCGACCCCTACACGAGGTCGGCGAACTGGCGCCGATTGTGCGCGAACACGCTCGCCCCGACGAGCAGGGCCGCCCCCGCCGAGAGCGCGGCCCACAACATCGAGTTGTAGAACGGGATGTGGTGGTTCAGCAGGAGGCCCTGGAAGATCCCGACGAATTGCGCCATCGGGTTCGGGTAGAGCAGGAGCACGAACTCGCGGGGGTAGGCGGAGGCCGGGTAGAACACCGGGGTCACGAACATGCCGATGCGGAGCGCGGCCTCGACCCAGTGGCTCATGTCGCGGAAGTAGACGTTCAGCGTCGCGAGGAGCAGGCCGATCCCCAGCGTGAAGCAGGCCTGCAACACGATGAAGGGGGCGATCAGGAGCACGTGCCAGGACAGGCCGTCTCCCAGGAGGACCATCCCGAAGAGCAGGATCAACAAGCGGAAGAGCTGGGCCACCACCGACGAGAGCACGACGTGGGCCGGAAGCACGATCGCGGGGAAGTTGATCTTGCGGAGGAGGTGCGCGTGGGTCCGGATCGACGTGGTCGCCCGGGTGATGCCGTCGGCGAACCCGCTCCACGCGAGCATCCCGCAGAACAGGAACAGCACGTAGTGGGCCGTGTTTCCGGTGGGGTGGAACTTGATGCCGATGAGCACGTGGAACACGAACGTGAACGTCACGAGCTCGAAGATCGGGTTCACGATCGTCCAGAAGAAGCCGATCGAGCTCCCTACGTAGCGCGCACGCAGGTCGTTCCGGACGAACGCCCACAACAGGCGACGGGCGCGCCACAGATCGACCAGCTCCCCGCGCACGCTCGCGGGGGGCGGCGACGAGGCCCGGCTCTCGCGCACGGGCGCCGCCGCGTCAGTTGGCGCGCGAGTCGGCTGCACCGAAATACACGCTGGCGCCGATGCCGACGTAGGTGACGGACGAGGAGAGCGTGCCGTTCCCGACGGCCTTTCCGGGCACGACCTTGGACACGCCGGGGTCGGTCGCGTCGGTCCACAGCGCCTGCTGGGTGGCCTCGGAGTCGGTGATGGTGCGCGTGCCGTGGAACTGCTGGGCGAACGCGACGTCGAGCGCCACGCGCTTTGCGATGGTGAACGTGCCGCCGGCGCCGACGCCGACCTTGGCGCCGTCGGGGAGGTTCACGCCGAGGGTGGCGTCGGGCACGGCGCTGGTCTCGTAGTGGCCGCCGAGGCGGACCTGCGCCCACTCGTTGATCTGCCAGTCGCCGCCGAGGCGCACGGAGAACGCGTCCACGAAGCCGGTCTTGAACACGATGTCGTCGGTGACCTTCAGGTCCTCCTGGAGGAGCATCGAGCCCTCCGCGTGCGGCACCGTCATGTCCATGTCGGTGATGAGGAACTCGCTCATCGTCGACCACTGGGTGAACGTGCCGTCGAGCTCGATGCGCACGGCCTCGATGGGGATGACCTGCACGCCGGCTCGCACGACGAGGGGCACGGTCACCTTCAGGGTGGTGTCCGGGTCCTCGAACTCGAGCCCGTCGATGTGATCGGCGAGCAGGAAATCCTCGTCGAACTTGACGCCGAGCGAGCCCGGCGCCTCGTAGGAGATCGGGGGCTGGACCGACGCGCCGATCTGGAGCTGCGGGATCGGCGTCACGATGAAGCCGGCGTTCCAGGAGAGCTGGAACGGATCCCAGTTCTCGACGGTCAGATCGATGTCGTTCGCGCGATCCTCGACGACGTCGGGGCAGTCGTCGGAGTCAGGGCGCAGGCAGATCGTCGACGCCAGCTGCTCCTCCACCCGCAGGAACGTGTACTGGAGCCCCGCGCCGACGGTGAGCCAGGGCGTGATCTTCTGCGCGACGCTCGGGCCGGCGTACGCCTGCCAGATGAGCGAGTTCTGGAGCTGGTAGCGCTGCGGGCCGTCCTGCGGGTACGAGAGGTACGGCGCGGTGGGGACGTAGAGGCCCACGGCGAGCACGGTGTTCTTCAGGAACGGGTGGACCCCCCCGAGCGGCGCGGCGAACCCGAACGACGGCTCGTAGATCGGCGGGGACTCGTTCGTCACCGGCTCGAACGAGAGCTCGTTCTCGGGCTCGTCGGCCCGGTCGAAGCTCACGTTCTGGTTGGCCATCCACCCCTGGACGTTGAGCATCGGCCGCTCGATGTTGCCGAGCGCCGCGGGGTTGTAGTACTGGGCCGAGAGGTCGTCCGCGCCCACCACGAAGGCGCCGCCCCGCCCGAGCGCGCGCACCCCCGAGTCGATGTAGTAGTAGCCGGAGGCGAACGCAGGCGCGGCGAGCAGCCAGAACATCGGGGGCAACCTTGGGGCGGGCCCACATTCATACCATGACTCCGACCGCTATCGGACCGGAGCGGCGTGGCGTGGGGCCGGTCGACGGGGGGCTTCGGGTCAGTCCCCCGCGGGCTGGCCGGCGTCCTCGACCCAACCGGCGTCGTCGGGCTCGAACGTGGTCGCGACGCCGGTGAGCGCGTAGCGGTACGCGCACGCCTCGGAGACGGTGAGGGTGCAGCCGGTCTCGCCGCAGTCGAACGCCTCGCGGGTGTTGGTCGCGGGGCCCTCGACACCGCCCGTGTCGATGCGCAGGAGGTGGTCCTCGGCGGGCAGGTTGCCGGTGTTGCCGATGATGAGCGCGGCCTCCTCGCTCCAGCTGTCGGACTCGGCCCAGGCGTCGATGCCGAAGGTCTCGGTCTCGAAGGTGCCGACGAAGCTCCCGGCGTCCATCGTGCCCTGCACGCGCAGCGTCGAGGTCGACTCGTAGGTGTGGTCGAACGTGTAGCCGGTGGTGTGGTCCTGCCCGTCGCTCCCGGCGGAGGAGTTGGTCCAGTAGTAGAGCCAGCTCCCGTCGTCCTGCTCGACGCCGGGGAGGGCGTCCTCCCCCACGATCATCACCGCGCCGTCGTCCGTCTGCTCCACGCGGGCGAAGAACACCTCGGCGCTCTGGCTGCCCGCCTCGGTCTCGGTCCAGGTCGGGTCGTCCCCCACGGCGATGGGCTCGTAGGCCCCGACGAGGTTGTGGATGACGTCGTCGGTGCACTCCTGCCCGGTGGGGGGGGTGACCTCCTTCGTGAACAGCCACGTGCCCCACATCGGAGGGGCGCAGGCGACGAGGAGGGGGAGCAGCATGGGCGTCTCTGTGAGGCGCAATTCCTAACTCAGGATTGCTCGGGGGCGATACGCGGGCCGCGCCCGACGCGGGACCGGCACGCGATAGGGTGCGCGGACCATGTCTACTACGCCGACCTACTGGGACTACCTCCAGCTCGACAAGCTCCTCGAACAACAGGGCGGGCTCGGCGGCGAGGTCAGCCCGGACGAGCTGCACTTCATCATCGTGCACCAGGCCTACGAGCTCTGGTTCAAGCTCGTGCTCTCCCAGCTCCGCCTCGCGCGGGATCACCTCGCGGCGCCCCACCTCCCCGAGGAGCGCGTGCCGTTCGTGGTCCACCACCTCGGCCGGGTCAACGAGATCCTCAAGCTCTGCGTCGACCAATTCCGGGTGATGGAGACCCTCCCCCCCCAGGACTTTCTCGACTTCCGCGAGAAGCTCACGCCCGCGAGCGGGTTCCAGAGCTTCCAGATGCGCGAGGTGGAGATGGTGCTCGGGCTCGCCGAGGACCAGCGGGCCTCCTACGGAAAGATCCAGCCACTCCAGCACATCCGCACCTTCGGCGCCGCCACGCCTGCCGCGCTCCTCGCGCGCTCGCGCATCGAGGCGGCCGCCCAGGAGACCACTCTCCGCGACGCCCTGATCCGCTGGCTCGCGCGCACGCCCATCCAGGGCTCCTCCCCGGGCGACGCGGGGGACGACGCGGCGGTCGACGGCTTCCTCGCGTCCTACCTGGGGCGCGCCGAGGTCCACTCCCGCGCCGGGATCGACACGCTCGCGGGCATCTTCGGCGAGGAGGAGCGCGCGCGCATCTCCGAGCGCGTGGAGGCGGGCCTCGACGCCACGCGGTCCTTCCTGCTCCAGGAGGATCGGACCACCCGTCGCGCCCGTGCCGGCCTGCTCTTCATCGAGTCCTACCGGGAGCTGCCGCTGCTCGCGTGGCCGCGCCTCCTGCTCGACACGGTCGTCGAGCTCGAGGAGCAGCTCCTCCTCTGGCGCCATCGCCACGCGCGCATGGTCGAGCGCACCATCGGCCGGCGCGTCGGCACCGGCGGCTCGTCCGGGGTGGACTACCTCGACAAGACCACGCAACAGCGCATCTTCCCGGAGCTCTGGGCCGTGCGGACCGCGCTCCTGCCGCGCGCCGAGCTCCCGCCGCTCACGACGCCGGAGCGGTACGGGTTCGCGGGGTAGGTTGGCGGCATCGGCCTGATGTTCCTGGGGCGGGGGGCGGGCCCCCCGCAACGCCCCCCGGCCCCGGGATGGCGCCGCGCTTCACCGCAGCGGCTCGGGCATCCCCACCGCCGCGCGCACCGCCAGCACCTCGCGCAACAGCGCCTCCAGATCGGTGAGCCGCACCATGTTGGGCCCGTCGGACATCGCCTCCTCGGGCCGGTCGTGGACCTCGCAGAACAGCGCGTCGATGCCGACGGCCGCCGCCGCGCGCGCGAGGGGCGCGACCCAGCGCCGATCGCCGCCCGTCGTGGGCCCGCCGGGCATCTGGACCGAGTGCGTCGCGTCGAAGCACACGGGCACGCCCAGCGCCCGCATGGTCGGCAGGGAGCGGAAGTCCACGACGAGGTTGTTGTAGCCGAAGGTGGCGCCCCGCTCGGTGAGCATCGCGAGGCCCGGGCGGAGCTTGCCCACGGCGCCGGCCATGTCCGCGGGGGCCACGAACTGGCCCTTCTTCACGTTCACCGGCTTGCCGGTGGCGGCGGCGGCTTCGAGCAGGTCGGTCTGGCGACACAGGAACGCGGGCACCTGGAGCAGGTCCACGACACCCGCCGCGAGGGCCGCGTGCTCGGGCAGGTGGATGTCGGTGGTGAGCGGGACCCCGACGCGTGCGCCGATCCGGCCGAGCATCGCGAGCCCCTCGTGGATGCCCGGGCCCCGGAACGATCCCGCGCTCGACCGGTTCGCCTTGTCGAAGCTCGCCTTGAAGACCCAGGCCACGCCGACGCGCGCGCACACCTCGGCGATGCCCTCCGCGATCCGCTCGGCGCCCGCCTCGCTCTCGAGCACGCAGGGCCCGAGGATGCAGACCAGCGGGCCCTGTCCGACGGGGTGGGGTCCGATGTGCATGGGGTCGTCCTGCTCGCGGGGTTCGGGCGCGCGCAACAGATACCCCGTGCAACGCGGCGTTGGCGACAACCGCGAGCGGGTCCGACCCCGTGCGAGACGACCGCGCGTCGGGGCGGCGGACGCTCGCCCACCGATGTATACGAAGGCTCGGGAGCCTTTCGATGCAACGGGTGCACGCTGCCACCATGCGCTGGTCCTTGCGGCTGGTCGATACGGCGGTCATCGCGAGCACGTTCGTGCTCACCGCGTTGTTCCGGCAGTCCATCCGTGACTTCTGGCGCATCGACATCGTGCCCGGCCCGCCGCTCCTGCAAGCGGTCACGCTCCAGAACCAGCTCCCGCTGCTCGTGCTCATCGTGCCCGTCTGGTTGCTCTCGCTGCACGTCGGCGGCGCCTACGCGGATCTGCGTCGCACCCGAAGCGATCTGTTGTTCATCCGCCTGCTCCGCGCGGTGGGGATGGCGGTGCTGCTCCTCCTCGGGCTGCTCTTCATCGTCCAGCCGCTGCTCCCCCCGTCCCGAACGTTCCTCGTCTCGTTCGCCGCGATGAGCAGCGTCACGCTGTTCCTGGCCCGTCGCTACATGTTGCGGCGCCCGGCCACGCGGGACGAGGTGTCCAACATCCTCGTCGTCGGCAGCATGCTCGAGGCGGAGCCCTTCCTCGAGGCCCTCCGGCGGCACCCCGACTGGGGCGTGCGCGTGGCCGGCGTGATCCGCCCGGACGACGAGGAGGTGACCAGCATCGGCGGCATCAAGGTGCTCGGCACCTTGTCCCAGCTCCCCTCGGTGCTCGAGCGCGAGGCCATCGCGCAGGTGTTCATGACCGGCCGCGCGTGGGACACCGCCACGCTCCGCCGCGTCGCCGACGCGTGCGAGGAGCTCGGCGTCACCTTCTCGATGGACGCGAACTTCCTCGGCCTCTCCGTCGCGCAGGCCGACGTGCAGGACTTCGAGGGGTGGAGCGTCCTGTCGTTCTCTTCGACGCCGACCAACGCCGACGCCCTCGTGATCAAGCGGTTGATGGACCTGCTGGGGGCCGCGGCGGCGCTCGTCCTGCTCCTTCCGGTCTTCCTGCTCACGGCCCTCGCGATCAAGCTGGAGGACGGCGGGCCGATCCTGTTCGCGCAGCAGCGGAGCGGGCTCTTCGGCCGCACCTTCTCGATGTACAAGTTCCGCTCGATGGTGGTGGACGCGGAGGCCCGGAAGGCCGATCTCGAGACCCTCAACGAGATGAGCGGGCCGGTGTTCAAGATGGCGCGGGATCCGCGCATCACCCGCGTGGGCGCCTTCATCCGCAAGACCTCGATCGACGAGCTCCCCCAGTTCTGGAACGTGTTCCGGGGCGAGATGAGCCTCGTCGGGCCCCGTCCGCCCATCCCCGCCGAGGTGGCGCGGTACGAGCGGTGGCAGATGCGCCGCCTGTCGATGAAGCCGGGCATCACCTGCATCTGGCAGGTCAGCGGTCGCAACCACGTCGACTTCGAGACCTGGATGAAGCTCGACCTCCAGTACATCGACAACTGGAGCTTGTTCCTCGACCTGAAGCTCCTCGTGCGGACGGTGCCGGCCGTGTTGTTGGGATCCGGCGCGCGCTAGCAGGAAGGGCCCCCCGCGAAGGCTCGCGGCACGGTAGAATTCGCCGATGCACCCCATCGCCGGCTCCCCCGAAGAGCTGACCGCGTTTGCCGCCCTCCAGGCACAGATGCCGGACCTCTTCCGTCGTGTCACGGCGGATCGTCGCCAACCACAAACCGTGGTGGTGGTGCCGAGCCTGTCCCTCGATCCGCAGGAGCTCGCCAAGGTCACCGGGGTGCACCACTACGAAGAGCGCATGCTCTACATGTTGATGCTGCTGCGGCGCCCGCGGACGCGGGTCGTGTTCGTGACCAGCCAGCAGATCGACCCCATCGTGGTCGACTACTTCCTCCACCTCCTCACCGGAGTGCCCGCCAGCCACGCCCGCGAGCGGCTGGAGATGTACTGGTGCAACGACGCGAGCCGGCAGCCGCTCACGGCCAAGGTGCTGGCCCGCTCGCGCCTCGTGGAGCGCATCCGCGCCGCCATCCCCGATCCCGCCGCCGCCCACCTCGTATGCTTCAACAGCTCGCCGCTCGAGCGCTCGCTCGCGGTGCGCCTCGGCATCCCGCTGTACGCGAGCGACCCCGCGCTCTACCACCTCGGCACCAAGTCGGGCTGCCGCGAGATCTTCCGCGAGGCCGGCGTCCTGTTCCCCGACGGGTACGAGCACCTCCGTGACAGCGAGGACATCGCGACCTCGCTCGCGGCCCTCAAGTCGAAGCACCCCGAGATGCGCCGCGCCGTCGTGAAGCTCAACGACGGCTTCTCCGGCGAGGGCAACGCCCTGTTCTACTTCGACGGCTGCGAGGCGACCTCGGACGCCGAGCGCGTCGGTTGGTGTCGCGAGCGCCTGCCGCAGCTGCGCTTCGAGGCCCCGGGAGAGACGTGGGAGCGCTACCACGAGAAGTACAAGGAGATGCGGGGCGTCGTGGAGATGTTCGTGGAGGGCGCCATCAAGCGCTCGCCCTCCTCGCAGAACCGCGTCAACGCGCTGGGCCAGGCGATGGCGATCTCCACGCACGACCAGGTGCTGGGCGGCCCGAGCGGGCAGGTGTTCCTCGGCTGCACGTTCCCCGCGGACGACGAGTACCGCCTCGACATCCAGCGTTCCGGGCTCCAGATCGCGCGCGCGCTCGCCGAGAAGGGCGCCTTGGGCCGCTTCGCCACCGACTTCGTGTCCGTGAAGCACGAGGACGGCTGGAAGCACCACGCCATCGAGGTCAACCTCCGCAAGGGCGGCACCACCCACCCCTTCCTCACCCTGCGCTTCCTGACGGACGGCACCTACGACGAGGAGACGGGCCTGTTCTACTCGCAGAGCGGCCGGCCGAAGTTCTACTACGGCAGCGACTCGGTGCAGTCCGACCAGTACAAGGGGCTCTGCCCCCAGGATCTCGTCGACATCGCGGTCCTCCACGAGCTGCACTTCCACGCCTCCACCGAGCGCGGCGTCGTGTTCCACCTCATCGGCGCGCTCTCCGAGTTCGGGAAGCTCGGGATGGTGTGCATCGGCGACAATCCGCAGCAGGCGGAGTTCCTCTACCGCAAGACCCGCAGCGTGCTCGACCAGGCCACACGGCGCGCGTAAGCCCGCTCGCTTGAACCGGGAGCACGCTTCCGCGTACACTCTCGGGCGATGCAGCGCTCCCTCCTCTCGTTCGTGATCTTGTCCGCGGCCGGCTGCAACCCCGACTTCGAGGTCCGCGAGCAGGCGCGCGTCCTCGACAGCTTCCCCTACGTCGACTGCGGCGCCGTCGCCCCGGGGGGGCGGCAGGTGTGCACCGTGCCGCTCTTCTCCCAGGAGTCGGGCCAGGTCACGATCTTCGACATCGCGTCCACCGACATCAGCTTCCCGGAAGGGGGCATCGGCGATCAGGGCTCGGCGTTCCTCGTGCGTGACGAGTACTGGATGGAGTCCACGTGTGGAGAAGGTGACTGCCGACGCCTCGAGGGCTACGACGACGAGTCCGACGTCGACACCCTCGCGCTCGACATCACCTTCGCGCCCGAGGTGGAGGGCTACTACCAGGGCGAGCTGACGATCTGGTCGAACGACAGCGAGACCACCCTCGAGGAGCCCCTCCCCGACGATCCCGAGCGCTCCGAGCCGGTGTGGAAGGTGCAGCTCCGTGGGCTCGCGCGGCCCGCGTGCGGGCGCGCCTGGCCCTCGTTCATCGACATGGGCCTGCGGGAGGCGCCGGGCGCCGAGTTCGGGACCAACGCGCGGATCGAGAACTGCGGCATCGTCACGCTCGAGATCTCCGCGTTTCCCGACAGCGGGACCGGCGCCGAGGAGATGGGCGTGACCACGCTCCCCGCCGTCTACGTGCTGCCCGGGCTGTCCGAGGACATCTCGATCAACTGGAACGTCGGCCCGCTCACCGGCGGCGCCCCCACGCCCGTCGCGACCGAGATCGGCTTCGAGGGCAACGCCGCGGACACCCTGAACGCGCAGGTCATCACCGTCATCGGCAACACGTGCGACCTCTCGGTGGACGAGGGGTTCGACGCCGACTCCGACGGCTGGACCCGCTGCGGCGGCGATTGCGACGACGCCGACTCGAGCGCCAACCCCTCGAAGACGGAGCGGGCCGGGAACACCCGCGACGACGACTGCGACGGCCTCGTGGACGAGACCGCGAACCCCGTCGGCTCCGACGACGACGGGGACGGCTACAGCGAGTCCGACGGGGACTGTGACGACCTCGACGCCGCCGTCTCTCCCGACGCGATCGAGTCCATCAACCAGCGCGACGACGACTGCAACGACAAGATCGACGACACCACCGCGTGGTTCGACGACGACCAGGACGGCTACTCCGAGCGTCAGGGCGATTGCGACGATACGAACCGCCTCATCGTCCCCGGGGCGGGCGAGACCACCGACGGCGTCGACAATGACTGCGACGGCGAGATCGACGAGGGCGGCCCCAACTACGACGACGACGTGGACGGCTTCGTCGAGCGCGGGGACGACGAAGCGTCGAACGACTGCGACGACGAGGACTACTGGGTCTACGTGGGCGCCTTCGAGTATTGCGACGGGTACGACAACGACTGCGACGGCGAGGTCGACGAGGGCGAGGACGACGTGGCCGACGGCGCCTGCGCGTTCATCCCGCGCCGCGAGGACGAGGTGGTCACCGAGGCGGACGCCGACGCCAAGGGCTGCGCGACGACCCCCGGCGTCGGGATCGGCGCCTGGATCATCGCCCTCGCCGGGCTCGGGGCGGCACGCCGTCGGGATCCCGCCGCCGGTCGGTGAGCCACCATCGGCGCCGCACGGATGCTTGTCGCGGCCGTGTCCCGTGACTAACCAGGAGGGATGCGGCCTGCTGGCGCCAACCTCGTCCTCCTCTTCAGCGCTCTCGCGATCGCGGTCCTCGTGTTCGTCGTGTTCGGCCTGAACGAATCTCGTTCCGTGAAGTACTCCGAGTTCAAGGACCTGATCGAGGCCGATCAGGTGGAGTCCATCACCTTCCAGGGCGAGTCCGTGCGCGCCACGGTCAAGCCCGAGGAGGGCGCCCCGCCCTCCCCCGAGGTCCGCACCATCGCCGTCCCGGGCGACGAGTCGCTGGTGCAGCTCCTCCAGGAGAAGAAGATCCCCTACGGCGCCGAGCCGGCCGCGGGGTGCGGGAGCGCCACGCTCGTCACCGCCCTGCTCCTGTCCGTGGGCCTGTGGTTCCTCTTGGCACGGCCGGCGGGTGGGGCGCCCCCGGGCATCGCGACCTTCGGAAAGTCCCAGGCCAAGCTCGCCCCCGAAGAGGGCATCGGCGTCAACTTCAAGGACGTTGCCGGGATCGACGAGGCCGAGGAGGAGCTGAACGAGATCGTCCAGTTCCTCAAGACCCCCGAGCGGTTCACCCGCCTCGGCGGCAAGATCCCCAAGGGGGTGCTGCTCGTCGGCCCCCCCGGCACGGGGAAGACCCTCCTGGCCCGCGCGGTGGCCGGCGAGGCGGGCGTGCCGTTCTTCAGCATCTCCGGCAGCGACTTCGTGGAGATGTTCGTCGGCGTGGGCGCGGCCCGCGTGCGTGACCTCTTCAAGCAGGCGGCCGAGCGCGCGCCCTGCATCATCTTCATCGACGAGCTCGACGCCATCGGCAAGGCGCGCGAGCCGAGCGGCCTCGTGGGCGGTCAGGACGAGCGCCACCAGACCCTCAACCAGCTCCTCGTCGAGATGGACGGGTTCGACGGCCGGAAGGGCATCATCATGCTCGCGGCCACCAACCGTCCGGAGACCCTCGATCCCGCCCTCCTCCGTGCCGGCCGCTTCGATCGGCAGGTCGTCGTCGATCGCCCCGACGTGAAGGGCCGCGAGGCCATCCTGCGCGTGCACGCCCGCAACATGCGGCTCGCACCCGACGCGGATCTCAAGGTGGTCGCCCAGCGCACCCCCGGCTTCTCCGGCGCCGACCTCGCCAACGCGCTGAACGAGGCCGCGCTCCTCGCGGCCCGGCGCGGCAAGGACGACATCCAGCTCTCCGACATCGACGACGCCGTGGAGCGCATGGTCGTCGGCCTGGAGAAGAAGTCGCGGCGCCTCTCGCAGGCCGAGCGCAAGGTCGTCGCCTACCACGAGGCCGGGCACGCGGTGTGCGCGGCGGGCTCGCCCGGCTCGGATCCGGTCCAGAAGATCAGCATCATCCCGCGTGGCGTGGGGGCGCTCGGCTACACGCTGACGATGCCGCTCGAGGATCGCTACCTCGTGAGCCGGCAGGAGCTCCTGAACCGCCTGATCGTGCTCTACGGAGGCCGCTCCGCGGAGGAGCTCGTGTTCGGTGACTTCACGACGGGCGCCGCCGACGACATCTCGAAGGCGAGCGATCTCGCGCGGCGGATGGTCACCCAGTTCGGCATGTCCAAGATCCTCGGCGCGGTGAACTACGGCACGGATCGGCCCAACCCGTTCGGCATGGGCGCCGCGTCGCGTGACGTGGCCGTCAGCGAGGAGACCGCCCGCGCCATCGACGCCGAGGTCCGCAAGCTCCTCGACGAGGCCCACGTCCGCGCCCGGGAGCTCGTCCGCGTGAACCGTGACCTGATGGACGCCATGACCACGCGCCTCCTCGAGCACGAGGTCATCGACGGCGACGAGCTCAAGGAGCTGCTCGCCCGCGTCCACAGCGACGTGCCGGAGAGCCACCTCACGCCCGGGGTCGCGAGCGTTCGGAGCGCGTAGGGGCGCGATCCGCGTGCGATCGCGCAGGGGCGCGATCCCGCGGGCCCGGCGTACCCGACCGCGCCTGCGTTAAGCGGCGCCATGCGTGACCTCCGTGCCTACCTCGACGTCCTGCGCCGCGAGGGTGACCTCGTCGAGATCGACGTCTCCTGCGATCCGATGCTCGAGATCGCCGAGATCCACCGTCGGGTGATCGCGGCCGACGGCCCCGCCCTGCTCTTCAAGCGCCCGAACGGCGCCGGGTTCCCGCTCGTCACCAACCTGTTCGGTACGAAGAAGCGGGTCGACCTCGCCTTCGGCCCCCGCCCCGGCGAGTTCATCCGTCGGGTCGCGGCGCTGCCGCACGAGCTGATGCCCCCCTCGTTCGGCAAGCTCTGGGCGCAGCGGGACCTCGCGTTCCAGGGCCTCTCCCTCGGCCTGA
Source organism: Deltaproteobacteria bacterium (assembly GCA_036676765.1). Classification (GTDB taxonomy): domain Bacteria; phylum Myxococcota_A; class UBA796; order UBA796; family SXON01; genus CAJBVW01. Next base: position 11,452 of record JAKFCH010000290.1, on the reverse strand, counting down.
AGCACGGCGCCCGCGGCGCGGTCACCGAGGTGGTCGACCGGGATCCGAAGCTCTCGCGCATCCCGATGCTCCACTGCTGGCCCGAGGACGGCGGATCGTTCGTGACGCTCCCCCTCGTCTACACCGAGCACCCCGAGAACGGCTCGCACAACCTCGGCATGTACCGCGTCCAGCGCCACGACGACCGCACGACCGGCATGCACTGGCAGATCGGCAAGGGCGGGGGGTTCCACCACCACCTGGCCGAGAAGGCGGGCAAGGCCCTCCCGGTGAACCTGTTCGTGGGCGGGCCGCCGGGCCTCATCCTCTCCGCGATCGCGCCGCTGCCGGAGAACGTGCCGGAGCTCCTCCTCGCCTCGCTGCTGCTGGGGGACCGCCTGCCGCGCTGCGACAACCCCGCGGGCCCGATGCCGCTGGTGTCGGACTGCGAGTTCGCCATCGTCGGGAAGGTGCCGCCGCACGTCCGCCGGCCCGAGGGGCCGTTCGGCGACCACTACGGGTACTACTCGCTCCAGCACGACTACCCGATCTTCGAGGTCGACGCGGTCTGCCACCGCAAGGACGCCATCTGGCCCGCCACGGTCGTCGGCAAGCCCCGCCAGGAGGACTTCTACATCGGGGACTACCTCCAGGAGCTGCTCTCGCCCCTGTTCCCCCTGGTGATGCCGCAGGTGCGCGACCTCTGGAGCTACGGAGAGACCGGGTACCACGCGCTCTCCGCGGCGGTCGTGCAGGAGCGCTACGGGCGCGAGGCCATGGCCAGCGCGTTCCGCATCCTCGGCGAGGGGCAGCTCTCCCTCACGAAGTTCCTCCTCCTCCTCGACACGCCGATGGACCTGCGCGACTTCAAGCCCGTGCTGGAGCACATCCTGGCGCGGTTCAAGCCGGAGACCGACCTCTACGTCCTCTCGAACCTCTCGATGGACACCCTCGACTACGCGGGCCCTGCGGTCAACGAGGGCAGCAAGGGCGTGATGCTCGGGGTCGGTAAGCCCGTGCGCGAGCTGCTGCGCGCCTACAAGGGCGAGCCTCCGATCGGGGTCGCCGACGTGCGCCCCTACTGCGGCGGCTGCCTCGTCGTGCAGGGCGTGCCGTACGCGGACGAGCCGGACCAGGCCGCGCGGCTCGCGGACGCGTTCCCCGGCTGGCCCCTCATCGTGCTCGTGGACGACGCGGAGGCCACCGTGCGGACCGACGCGCGCTTCCTCTGGACGGCGTTCACCCGCTTCGAGCCCGCCGCGGATCTGCACGGCAGACGCCGCATCCACCGCAACCACCTCGTGTTCGAGGGGTCCGTGGTGCTCGACGCGCGGATGAAGCCGACCTACCCGGCCGAGCTCTTCTGCGATCCCGACACGGCGAAGCGCGTGTCCGATCGGTGGAGCGAGTACTTCCCCGGCGGAAAGGTCCAGATGGGCGACTCGGGGTCGGGCCACCTCGGCTAGTCCGCCGGCGCGCCGGACCCGATCAGAGGCCGGCCGCGGCCTCCTTGAGCTTGCGGGCGGCGTCGGCGAGCACGGCGTCCCCGTGGGAGAGGCAGATCAGGGCGAGGTCGGGGCCCTCCGCCGCGCCCTCCAGCCAGCCGCGCCAGGCGGCGGCGTCCTTCAGCAGGGCGAAGCGGGCGATCCGCGTCATCTTGAAGCCGCCGGTGCTCCCGATCAGCTTCATCATGAACCCGCCGAAGCCCGGCAGGTGCTGCACGTTGAACAGCGCGTCGCACACGACGAGGGCGCGGCCCGCACCGGCGTCGAGCTCGTAGATGTGCTCGGCCTCCTTGAGGCCGGGCGGGGCGTGCGCGACGACGCCCGCCACCTCGGCGTCGAGGCCGTCCACCTTCTGGACCTGCTCGACCTTCGCGCGGCTTCCCTCGGGGCACACGACGTGCAGGCCGGGGTAGCGGGCCTTCCACACGGGCGCGTCGAGGCGATGGTAGCCGTTCGGGACCACGAGCACCGACGGGCGCCCGAGCGCCTCGATCGCGGCCATGGTGGCGTCGTCGCAGGCGATCGCGCTGTGGATCCAGAGCCCGCCGTCGTCCATGCGCCAGATCGTCATGTTGCGCGGGAGCGCCATGTTCTTCAGCGTGCCGGTGACCTGCCAGACGCGGGGCGCGAGCTGGGTGAGGGGGCCGTGGCGAAGGACGTGGGTGGACCAGGCGGACATGGGGCTCCCGAGGAGAGGCCGTCATAACCGGTGCGCCGTCCGGCCGATTTTGTCACTCCCCGCCGGCCTCCCAGGCGGGGCGCACGTCGGGCACGATGGGCTTGGACCCACCCGCGTGGGCCCCGTCGGGCACCGGGAGGCCCGCGCTCTCGGGGGGGGGGAACGTGCGCGCCGCCGCGTCGGCCACGGCGCGGGTCCGCTCCTCCAGGTCGTGCACCTTTCGCTCGATGTCCCGCCCGTTGCCTTCGAGCTCGACGAGCAGCAGCGAGAACGCGTACTCCATCTCGACGACCGGCACGAGCGGACCGTCCGGACCGGCCGCGGCGCCGTCCATCCGCCGCGCCGCCTGTTCGAGGCGAGGCTCCCACCGCTCCGTGTACACGCGCTCCGCGAGCACCCGCGCGGCGTCCTTGTTGCCGGCCTTCCAGAGCCGCTCGACCTCCTCGAGCCCGGCGACCACGAGCTCCCCCTCCTGTTTCCAGGTGTGGGTCTCGGGGGCGAGGGGGATCTCGGCGGGCTCGGAGCAAGCCAGGAGGAGGAGGAGCATCGCCTCTGGAGCTATCGCGCCGGACGGCCCGTCGCGCGTTCGCGCGACGACGCGTAGAATCCTCCGAGCCCGAGCCCCGGGGCATCTTCCCGCCCCCCGAGCGCGTGCATACGCTCCGTCGGAACCGAGGCATACATGAAGTTCGAGCGATTCACCGTCAAGGCCCGCGAGGTGATCTCCGACGCCCAGCAGCTCGCGGGCAAGTTCGGAAACCCCGAGCTGCGGCCCCACCACCTGCTCATGGTGCTGCTCACGCAGGAGAAGGGCATCGCGCCCACCCTGCTCTCCCAGATCGGCGTGGACGTGCAGGGCTTGACCCGTGAGGCCGCCAAGCTCGTCGACGAGCTGCCGAAGGTGCACGGCGGCGCCCAGGCGGGCCTGTCCCGACAGGCGCAGGAGGTCATGAACATCGCCGACCGCGAGGCGAAGACCCTGGGGGACACCCACGTCGCCACCGAGCTCCTCCTGCTCGGCATCGCCGAGGTGAAGGACAAGCCCCAGCAGATCCTCAAGGACTACGGCGCCACGCGCGAGCGCATCCTCAACGCGATGCAGGTCATGCGCGCGGGCAAGAACGTCTCGGGCGAGGAGGCGGAGAGCCAGTACGAGGCGCTCAAGAAGTACACGCGCGACCTGACCGCCCAGGCCCGCGAGGGGAAGATCGACCCCGTCGTCGGGCGCGACGAGGAGATCCGGCGCACGCTCCAGGTGCTGTCCCGCCGCACGAAGAACAACCCCGTGCTCATCGGTGACCCCGGCGTCGGCAAGACCGCCATCGTCGAGGGGATCGCCCAGCGCATCGCCGCGGGTGACGTGCCGGAGAGCCTCAAGGACAAGAAGGTCCTCTCGCTCGACATGGCGGCGCTCATCGCCGGCGCGAAGTACCGCGGCGAGTTCGAGGAGCGGCTGAAGGCCGTGCTGAACGAGATCGAGGCCAGCAAGGGCGAGATCATCCTGTTCATCGACGAGCTCCACATGGTCGTCGGCGCCGGGAAGTCCGAGGGCTCGATGGACGCGGGGAACATGCTCAAGCCCGCCCTCGCGCGCGGCGAGCTCCGATGCCTCGGCGCCACCACGCTCGACGAGTTCCGGAAGCACATCGAGAAGGACAAGGCGCTCGAGCGCCGATTCCAGCCGGTGTTCGTCGACGAGCCGAGCGTGCAGGACACCATCCGCATCCTCCGCGGCATCAAGGAGAAGTACGAGCAGCACCACGGCATCCGCATCACCGACGACGCGATCATCGCCGCCGCCGTCATGTCCGACCGCTACATCAACGACCGCCAGCTCCCCGACAAGGCGATCGACCTCATCGACGAGGCGGCGAGCCGCCTCAAGATGGAGATCGAGAGCCTGCCCCAGCCGATCGACGTGCTGGAGCGCGCCGCGCGCGGCATGAAGGTCGAGCTCGCGGCGCTCGCCCGCGAAACCGACAAGGGCGCCGTCGAGCGCGCGAACAAGCTCCGCGCCGACATCGCCGACAAGGAGGAGGAGGCCAGCGTGCTCCGCAGCCAGTGGCAGGCGGAGAAGAACGCGCTCGACGCCATCCGGGAGAACGCCGAGAAGATCGACCACCTCAAGCACAACCTCGAGCGCATGCAGCGCTCAGGGGAGTACGAGGCCGCCAGCCGGGTGCAGTTCGGCGATCTGCCGGAGGCGCAGCGTGCCCTCGCGGCCGCGCAGGAGCGCCTCGCCCTCCTCCAGAAGGACGGCGGCGTGCTCCGCGAGGTCGTCACCGACGAGGACATCGCGCTCGTTGTCTCCAAGTGGACCGGCGTGCCCGTGACCAAGCTCAAGGAGAGCGAGCAGGCCAAGCTCCTGAAGATGGAGGACAACCTGCACAACCGCGTGATCGGCCAGCACCCGGCCATCGTCGCGGTCTCCGACGCCGTCCGGCGCTCCCGGGCGGGCCTCCAGGACCCGAATCGCCCCATCGGCAGCTTCATCTTCCTCGGGCCCACCGGCGTCGGGAAGACCGAGCTCGCCAAGGCGCTCGCGGAGTTCCTGTTCGACGACGAGAACAACATCGTGCGCATCGACATGTCCGAGTACATGGAGAAGCACACGGTGGCCCGCCTCATCGGTGCGCCCCCCGGGTACGTCGGGTACGACGAGGGCGGCCAGCTCACCGAGGCCGTGCGGCGGCGCCCCTACAGCGTCGTGCTCTTCGACGAGATCGAGAAGGCGCACTCGGACGTGTTCAACGTCCTCCTCCAGGTGCTCGACGACGGGCGGCTCACCGACTCGAAGGGCCGCACGGTCGACTTCAAGAACACCGTGCTGATCATGACGAGCAACGTGGGCAGCCGCCTGATCATGGAGCACCAGGGCGACCGCCCGCGGATGGAGCAGGAGGTGCTCGGCGAGCTGCGCCGCACCTTCAAGCCCGAGTTCCTCAACCGCATCGACGACATCATCATCTTCGACGCCCTGCGGCGCGAGGACATGGACAAGATCCTCGAGGTGCAGCTCCGCCGCGTGCGCAAGCTCCTGGCCGACCGCCAGCTCACGCTCGAGATGACGCCGGCGGCCAAGCATGCCATCGCCGAGGCGGGGTTCGACCCGATGTTCGGCGCCCGCCCGCTCAAGCGCTCGATCCAGCAGTACCTGCTCAACCCCATGTCGAAGACCATCGTCGCGGGCGGCTACGGCCCCGGTGACACCATCAAGATCGATGTGGAAGGAGGCGATCTGACCTTCGAGCGCGTGCCGGCACGGGAGCCCGTCGAGGCCTAGTGCAAACGGGGTTCGCGCCCCCCGATGGGGGGGCGCAAACCTTGGCGCAATGTTGATAATCGAGAGCGACGCCGGCCTCGAAACCGGTTTACCATTCAGGAGATGCTGAAGCGCGACTCCCCTCCCGCGACTCGGTTTGCGGTCGCGGTCGCGCCGGCGTTGCTGAGTCTGGCTGGCGTTTTCGCCGCCTTTCTCGTGGATTTGCACTTTCGCCCCTCGCTCGCCAACATCTACGTCGTGCCGGTCGCCGCGGCCGCGTGGTTCGGAGGGCCGACCCTCGGGTTCGTGACCGCGGCGGTCGCCGCCGCCGCGAGCATGACGGCGGGTGGTTTCGGGGACGAATTCCTGGGTCGCGTGGTGGTGCCGACCCTCCTCAGCGTTGCTACGGCATGGTTGTTGGGAACGCTACGTGCGGCGTTCAACCACGAACGTTCACTCGCCCGTACCGATCCTGTCACGCGCGCCCCCAACCGTCGCTCGTTCGAGGAGCACGCGCGAGTGTTGTTGCGCGATCACACGCGCTCCGGCCGCCCCTTCACGGCGGCGTGCCTCGACCTCGACGGGTTCAAGGGCGTCAACGATCGCCTCGGGCACGCCGAGGGCGATCGGGTGCTCCTCGCCGTGGCGCAGACCCTCGTGCGGTCCGTGCGCTCGGGTGACCTGGTCGCCCGCTACGGGGGGGACGAGTTCGCCCTGCTCCTCCCCGACACCGACGAGCGCGGTGCCCAGCTCCTGCTCGCGCGGCTGCGCGGCGCGCTCTACGACGCGATGGCGCAGCACGGGTGGCCGGTGACCTTCAGCGTCGGCGCCATCACCTTCCGTACGTTGCCCCGGACCGAGCGCGAGCTCATGCAGCTCGTCGACGCCCGCATGTACGAGGCGAAGAACGCCGGCAAGGACCAGCTCATCCACGAGATCCGCGGGGCGAGCAAGAGCGCGTGAGGGGGCCTACCCGCCGGTGACCGACCGGTAGAGCCGCTCCAGCAACGTCGTGATCGACGAGCGCATCTGGCGGGCGAACAGGAAGGCGGGGGCGGGGAAGCTCGGCTGGACGTGCACGTCGTAGCTGACCTTCGTGCCGGCCTCGACGGCCTCGAAGGTCCACCGCACGTCGTACGTGCTCAGCGCCTTGCTCGCGAGCAGGGTCTCGTGCCACCCGGTCGCGGTCGCGCAGCGGCGGTAGTCGTAGGCGACGGGCGCGAACGACATGCCGGTCTCCACGCGCAGCGTGGGGCACCGCTCGCGCGTGAGGTACTGGATGGTGGTGATGTCCGGCGAGAACCGGGCGGCCTGGATCGGATCGCCCAGCGCGGCCCGTACGACCTCGATCGACGCGGGGATCACCAGCTCGGTGCGCCAGACGCCCTGGGCGTCGGGGGCGGGCGCGATCGCGGGGGGCTCGGCGGCGCGCGCACCCCAGACAGCAAGGAACCAGAGCGCTCCAGCCACCACGACCACCTCCGCGGCACGAGCTAATCACGCGAGCGGACGCGGACCAGCATTTCCGACGGTCATTCGTGCCGTTCGACCCAGTCTTCCCAGCGGCGCGCCAGCTCCTCGCTCGCGGGCCGATCGCACACGAGCCGCCGGCGCACCTCCCAGACGGTGCGCTCCTCGACCGCGCCCATGTCGATGGCCCGCCCCGACGCCTGGCGGTACCCAGCGACGAACGCGTCACGCGCGCGCGGGTTGAGGATGAACACGGAGGCCTGCATCTCGACGAGATCGGCCTCGACGGGGCCCCATCGCGCGCACGTCCAGTCGACCACCCCGGTGATGCTCCAGGCGCTGTGGAGCTGCGGGCGTCCGAGCACGTTGCCCAGGTGGTAGTCGAGGTGGAGGAGCCGGGCGCCGCGAGGGGTGCTGTCGGGGAGGTCGGGGAGGCCCGCGGCCGTGTCGGATCGGGGCGTGGCGTGGATGGCCGAGAGGGTCCGACCCATCTGGAGGCATACGCCGACGAGCCCGGCCTCGTCGAGCTGGCCCCGCTCGTACGCGATCTCCGCGGTGGTGCCCGGGAGGACGCCCATGATCGCGCAGACCGGGTCGGTCTGGAACACCCGGTACGGCGAGGGGACGACCACGCCCCGGACGAGGTGGAGCACCACGCCTTCGGCGCGCAGCCGGTCGGCGGCCGGCCGGGTGAGGTCGAACGGATCGGGGAGGGCGTCGACGCGGGGAAACTTCAGGAGGCGATCGCCACCCGGATCGTCGGGCCCACAGAGCCCCGCGGGGCTCACCACCCGGAAGAGGTGGTGCTCTCGCCCGTCCCGCGCGCGCACGAGCCGCGCGTCGAGGCCGAGCTCACGGGCAAGGCGTGTGGCGACGAGCTCGGGCGTGAAGGTTTCGGCCATCGGGGCAGCCTATTCCGCACCCGGGGTCCCGCAAGCGGGTGGCAGGAGGCGCGTAAGGGAGGGCCGTCCGGACTTCCGCCATGATAGGGCGCGGCGATGCCGCCCTCCACCTCCATCGCCAGCATCATCGCGTCGGTGCTGCTCCCCGACGAGGAGAAGAAGCGCCTGGAGCGCCTGCTCTACGCCAACGCGGGCCACGGCTACGACGCCTTCGGGCTCCACCCCGACTACGTCGCGTTCGGAGAGGTGCTCACCGCGCCGCTCTACGACCGCTACTTCCGCGTGAAATCGAAGGGGCACGAGAACATCCCGTCCTCCGGCCCGGCGGTCCTCGCGGCCAACCACTCGGGCGCCGTCCCCATCGACGGGATGATGTTGTGGGCCGACGTCCTGCGCCACACCGAGCCGCCGCGCGTAGCCCGCGCCGTCGCCGACCACTTCGTGCCGATGATCCCGATGATCGGCACGTTGTTCGCCCGTGGGGGGATGGTGGGCGGCAGCCGGGGCAACGCCCGCACCCTGCTCGAGAGCGGGGAGCTCCTGATGATCTTCCCCGAGGGGGTGCCCGGCGTGGCCAAGCACTTCCGCGATCGGTACAAGCTCCAGGACTGGCGCGTCGGGCACGTCGAGCTGGCCATCCGCCACCGCGCGCCGGTCGTGCCCGTCGGCATCGTCGGCGCCGAGGAGCAGATGCCCCAGATCGGGCGCATCCCCATCCAGATCGCCGGGCTCCCGTTCATCCCGATCACGCTGACGCCCTTCCCGATGCCCGTCCGCTACCACATCCGCTACGGCACGCCGATCCCGGTGCACCTCGACTACCGGCCCGACCAGGCCGACGATCCGGCCGCCGTCCGCGAGGCCGCCGCGCGCGTGAAGGCCGCCGTGCAGCTGCTCCTCGACGAGGGCCTCAAAGAGCGCACGGGGATCTTCGCGTGAGCGGCTTCATCAAGGGCGTGCTGGTGACCGGTACCGACGCTCCCCTGGGAGAGCTGCTCGTGCGGGCCCTGCTCGCCGACTCGAACGTCGGACACGTGCTCGCCATCGGCCTGCGCCGCCCTGAGGAGGCCCTCCCCATCGCGCACACGGCGCGCCTCACCTACCTCCAGGTGAACCTCGTCCGCGAGCGCCAGGTGCACGATCTCCTGTTCGGCCCCGCCCGGGATCTCGGCGTGGAGGTTGTCGTCCACACAGCGATGAGCCGGAGCGCCATGGCCGAGGGCGGCGGCGTCCACGCGCTCAACGTCGAGGCCACCCGCGCGCTGCTCCAGCTCTGCGAGCGGCACCCCACCATCCGCCGGTTCGTGCTGAAGTCCTACGCCGAGGTCTACGCCGTCTCGCACGATCTCCCCGTGCTCATCGGGGAGGAGCACCCGCTCAACCTCTCCCCCAACGCCCCGCAGTACGTGCGGGATCGCGTCGAGGCCGACCTCAACGCGTGCGTGCGCATGGGGCTCTCCCCGCTCCAGATCGTGGTGCTCCGGTGCGCCGAGTCGCTCGCCCCCGGCACCGGGTCCCAGCTCTTCGACTACCTCGAGTCCCCCGTGTGCCTGCGCCCCGCCGGCTACGACCCGATGATCAACGTCGCGAGCCTCAAGGACATCGTGCGGGCGCTGGAGTGCGCGGTGCGGGCCCCCGAGCAGGGGGTCTTCAACGTGCCAGGCTACGACACGCTCCCGCTCGCCCTGGCCATCCGCAAGTGGGGCCGCCTCGGGATCGCGCTCCCTTCGGCCTGGCTCACGCCGCTCTACCGCTGGCGTCGCAAGCTGCGCGGGCACGACTTCCGCTACGGCATGAACCGCCGCCGCTTCCACTACAGCGGGGTGCTCGACGGTCGGCGTGCCCGCGAGGTGCTCGGCTACGCCCCCGCGACACCGGTGGACTGGCCCGTCAGCTGAGCTCCGTTCGTCCGCGTATGGCCTCCACACCGTGCCTCGCCCGAGATCGACCATGTCGCCCGCTCCCCCCGTCCCGCCCGTCGAGCCCCGCACCACGGCCATCCGTCCCAAGGCCGCGCTCGCGTTCATCGCGGCGGCGATCCTCGTCGCGGGCGGGCTCGTCGTCGCGACGGTGGGCTGGTACGCGACCGTGCAGGGCACCGCCGGAGAGGCCCGCGGGGAGCGCGCGCGCCTCACGTTCACCAGCCCCTGTGACGCCGAGGCGCGCCCCGTGATCCTCGCGCGGCTTGCCGACTACGGCCTCCCCGCAATGGCGTCGCCCGACAGCGGGGGCCTCGCGTTCGACGTGACCCTGCCCGGGATGCCCGACGACCTCGTCCACATGCCGAAGGCGCTCGCCGCGCCCGGCACGTTGGAGGTGCGCGTGGACGGCACCCCGCGGCCCGTCGAGATCACGAAGATCGGCGTGCAGCTCGCGTTCAGCGGCGCGCCCGTCACCCTGCTGCTCCTCGCGGAGCCGCTGCCTGAGCGGGGCGTCGAGGTGCTCGTGGACGGGCAGCCCGCCGAGGTCGAGGAGGTCACCGGCCCCGAGCTCCAGATCGCGGCGCGCGCCAGCCAGAGCACCGATGCGCTCCGCCTCGCGACGGATCGGGCGGTGGCGCTGCGCCATCCGCTCCCGTGCCCGGTCACGGTGGTGGGCGCCGAGGCGATGCCGTAGACCGCGTGCGCGTCCTCGTCGCCCCCGCTTCGTTCAAGGGCACGCTCTCCGCGCGGGAGGCGGCGGATGCCATCGCCGAAGGGGTGCGGCGCGCGCGGCCCGACGCCGAGGTGATCCTCTGCCCGGTGGCCGACGGCGGCGAGGGCACGCTCGACGTGCTCGGGCTCCCGACCCGGTCGATCCGCGTCCACGACGCATGGGGCGCCTCCAAGGTGGTCCAGGTCGGCGAGGACGGGGGCGCCCGCGTGATCGAGCTCGCGCGCATCTGTGGCTTCCAGCCCATCGGTGGGGGGGAGGGCGCGCGGCACGACGTGATGCGCGCGTCGACCCGGGGCGTCGGCGAGGCCCTCCGCGCGGGGCTCGACGCGACCTGCGGCCGCTACCTCGTGTGCCTGGGCGGGAGCGCGACCTGTGACGGCGGCACGGGGCTCCTGCGCGCGCTCGGCGCAGTCTTCTGGGACGCCGACGGGAACGTGCTCCCCGAGGGTGGCGGCGCCTTGGAGCGCCTCGCCCGGTTCCAGCCGCCACGCATCCCTGTCGTGGACATCGAGGTCGCGTGCGACGTGGACGCGCCGCTCCTCGGCCCCACGGGCGCCGCGCGTCGCTACGGCCCGCAGAAGGGCGCCACGCCCGCCGACGTCGAGCGCCTGGAGCGGGGCCTCGCCCGGTTCGCCGACGTGGTGGAAGACCTCACGGGCACGCGCCTCCACGAACTCCCGGGCGGTGGGGCCGCGGGCGGCACCGGCGCCGCGCTCGCGCTGCTGGGCGGGCGCTTGCGGCCGGGCGCGGAGCTCGTGCTCGATCGGGTCGGCTTCGACGGGCTCCTCGCGGGCGTGGATCTCGTCCTCACCGGCGAGGGGCACGTGGACGCGGGCTCCCTCCAGGGCAAGGCGCCGGCCGTGGTCGCGCGGCGGGCGGCGCGACGGCGCGTGCCGGTGGTGGTCGTCGCGGGGGTGGTGGAGGCCGACCTCCCCGGGGTCACGGCGGCGTGGGTCGTGGGACCGGGGGCCGCGGAGGGCGCGGCGGAGCGGCTCGCCGG